>JAAZEW010000091.1 GCA_012512055.1 Bacillota bacterium
GACGATTTTGCCGTCCCGCATTGTCACCAGTCTTCGAGCGAATTTCATCACAAGCGGGTCATGTGTAGAGAATAGGAAGGTTGTGTCCATTTTTCGGTTTAGCTCTTGCATCAGAGAGAGGATTGCTATCGAATTTTCTGAGTCCAGATTTGCGGTAGGCTCGTCAGCTAGGATGAGTCTTGGTTCTTTCACAAGAGCCCTGGCAATTGCGACTCTTTGCTGCTGCCCTCCGGAGAGATCCATGGGACGTCTGGTTTCAAGCCCTGCTAAGCCAACTTCAGCAAGGGCTGACATGACCTTGTCCTTGATTTCCCCGTTGGATTTGACACCTAAAAGGAGCAGGGGAAGCTCCACGTTTTCGTAAGCCGTCAGGACGGGGATAAGGTTATAAGTCTGAAAGATGAAGCCCAATTTGTGTCTTCTAAGATCCGCCAGTTTAGTAAGACTATAACTGGATATGTCCTTCCCGTCCAAAATGATTTTCCCGCCGGTAGGTCGGTCCAAGCAGCCAATAAGGTTCAGGAGAGTCGTCTTGCCGGAGCCGGATGGCCCGACAACTGCCGTGAATTCACCTGCTTTGATATCCAGGTCTATTCCGCGCAAGGCCGGAACAGTCATACGCCCGTGCAGGTAATTCTTGGTTAGATTTTTCGTCTCCACAATAGGCATTCTGCATACACCTCATCTCGTGCGCCATATCTGTCGGCGCAGTCTTGTTGCTTGCCTGTGTCATCTCATGATGATACTTGTGCTGTACAAGCCTATGGCAGTCAATGTCACACTATGAATACGCTATGCTGTCTTGCTTGCTCACTGTGTGTCATGTGCGTGCGCAATGTGATGACGGGGAAGTCCTATAGTGACTGCATATCAAGTCCTAGGAGTAAAGACTTCTGAGGATTTGCTTTCCTCAAAACACGAAGCGCTGAGACTATAGTAGCATTGATTGACCATGTGGTCAATCAATGCTATTGAGGAAGTTGTCAATGCTCTGTGACACATGGGACATGCGACCGGGATGAGGCCTCTTTAAAATGAAAGTGAAGGCATTCAGCTTTATTTGTTAGATTTCATGAGTATCCAGACACAACAAGGAGGGGAATCGCCTTCGTTGCGATCACGCTGCGAAGCCGTATATCTGAGTAGAGAAATATTGAAGAGTCAAGTGATAGGAAACAGTCAGACAAAGAGATCGCCCTATCCGGTAAAGTGTCCTCGTGCTATTCAGTGCGACAGCCTGTGTCTGGAAGTCCTGTATGACTCGTTGTTTGGCGAATAATTAACTCGGGCGATATTGAGACATGGAATGGTGTAGTCTCAGTGTTTTTCCCTTCTATTATGTCAATGAGGTGTTTTGCAGATAATCTTCCTAGCCTATAGGCGGATTGTCTGATTGTGGTGAGCGGAACCGGTAGGTAGCGTGCAAGCTCAATGTCGTCATATCCAACGACAGCCACTTGTTCAGGAACTCTCAGTTTGTTCTCTGTCAGCGCTCTTACTACCCCAACTGCGACAAAATCACTGTAACAAAAGATCGCACGCGGCTTACAATGCATAATCAGTTTTTGTGCAGTATTGTATCCATCACCGGCGTTAAGATGGCCATCATAAACCAGCTGGGTATTATAGTCAACCTTGAAATCTGCCAGTGCTCGTTTGTAACCTTCCAAACGATCTCGTGCGTTCGATATGTGAAGAGGCCCATTGATGAAAATAATATCCCTGTATCCTAGATCCAGTAGGTGTTTTGTGGCGAGATAAGCCCCATGCACATCATCCCCGATTATCCAGTTAACATCGGTGTTTTCAATGCGCCTACTGACTAAGACGAGGGGAAATGATTTGCCGCCATATCTGAATACGTGGTCAACGCTATTTGTCGTTGGCGCAAGGAGAAGCCCTGAGACTCGAAGTTCCTGCAGGAATCTTATTGCCTCGATTTCTTGCTGGTAGTTTTCATCACTGTTTGCAAACGCTACATTAAAGCGCCTCTCAATAGCTTCATCCTGCACCCCACGAATCAAAAGAGCGAAGAAAGGGTTGGAGTTGTCCGATACAACCATCCCTATACTACGTGTTACTTCGGTCCTGAGATCACGTGCAAGTGCATTGGGTACGTAGCCTACTTCCTCAGCCAAATCCAGAATCCGTTGTTTGGTTTCTGGGGCCACATCAGGTCTATCGTTCAGTGCCCGCGCGACACTGGAAACCGAGACGCCGGCCATGCGCGCCAAGTCTTTGATTGTGATGCTCTTCCTCAAGTGTAATTGCCCTCCAATTAAAGTCTTTCCCCCGGAAAGTGTATCGGACAGTGTTGCGTCCGCATTACGTAATGCGTGTTTGCTATGATTCAGTAATACCCATATTCCTCAACTGCTTGCCACAAAGCTACAAGATTTTCCGGAGGTACATCGTGTTGAATGTTGTGGACTGCTGCGAATACAAAACCGCCCCCAGGAGCTAGCTGCTCTATCTTCTTCTTAACTTCATCTTTAACTTGCTGCGGGGTGCCGTGTGGCAATACTGACTGCGTATCTACACCTCCGCCCCAGAAGGTAAGATCCCTTCCAAAATCGCGCTTAAGCTCGGCAGGATCCATCCCATCTGCGCTGACCTGCACCGGGTTAAGAATATCCACGCCTACCTCTATGAAATCCGGTATGATATCGCGGACAGCTCCACACGAATGTAACATTATTTTGACATGAGGAGCTTTCTTCTTTATGAATGAGTAGAGCTTCTGTTGTCGTGGTTTCACCAATTGCCGGTATGTGGCCGGAGATATCATAAGCCCTTTCTGTGTAGCAAGATCGTTTCCTTCCTGAACAATATCGATATGTTGCCCGATTCTATCAAGCAGCAAATCGTAGTAGTTCATCTCAATTTCAAGAAGCCTATCCATGACTCTGCAGGCTAAAGCATGATCTCCGGCTAGGTCCATATAGAACTGTTCGAAACCCCTGACCCAGAAGGCCATTTCGAAGAAGCCCCCGGCGAGAGGTTTTAGAACCACGGGATATTCGCTGGATAGCCGTTGAATGGAATCTGATGTTTCCAATATACTATAGGCTGCCTGGGTTGGATCCGGCCACGGATGTCTGTCAATGTCAGATAGAGTCTCTGCAGATGACATGGGTGAGCGAAGGATGTCAAAGTAATGGCCTCCATCCATGTTGCAACCCCACTCTATTCCAAATTCATCCACAAAGCTGACATACCGCGTATTCCGCCTATAGCTCATCTTCCATGCATATTGTCTTGTCGGCCCGACCCCTCTTACGTCGATTTTCAAGTTGGACAAGAACTGTTCTGACGGAGTGGTTAGCTGTTGAATTACATCGTCAAGATGGATTTCGGAGAGCTCATCTGAGAGCCCTAAGTATGGTAAGGAATTTGCGTAAGTTACCCCCGAAATACCGGTCACAGGTGTTGACCCAAGATCCCGAGGAACCCGGTCGGGTTCCTTATGGTTGATGGCAGTCAGGACGCGGTCACGAGACGTCCAGCACCCGTGTGCGTCCAGGCTCTTTGTGACTGCAGCGCGATCTGTTACATCTTCGTTACGCATTATACCATACCTCCAATCAATGCTAACCACGAATACACTACGCGCCGGTAGAACACGATGGATGATTATCCTGTTTTTCCTGACACCATGTTCATAATATCTTGCGCAGTGCATTCATCTTTTCGTAGGTCAGCTATTTTTATGCCTCTCTCGAGTACTGCAAAGCGATCGGCTACGCTGTATACGTGGTATATGTTGTGGGTTATGTAGACGATTGCCAGTCCTTTATTGCGGAGCTCCCTTATTAGTTCCAGAACCCTCTCAGTTTCTTTAACGGACAAAGCCGCTGTCGGCTCATCCAGTATGAGCAGTTTTGCTCCGAAGTACATGGCTCGCCCTATGGCAATAGCTTGTTTCTCGCCACCTGACAGGGTCCCGACGGTATCGTTTGGTTTTCTGGAGGTTATTCCAATTTCAGCAAGGGAACGGGCCGCTTCCGAAGACATCTTTCTGCTATCCAGGCGGCCAAAAAGAGTTGACAAACGGTCTTGCTTGATTGGTTCCTGCCCTAGGAAGAATTCCCGTGAGATGCTCATGAGGCCAATCAATGCAAGATCTTGATAGACAGTCTCGACACCTGAAAGTCTGGCTTGTCTGGGAGATTTCCAGTTTGCCGGTTTACCGTCAAAGTAAACGGTGCCTGCATCAGGCTGGTATACTCCTGAAAGTATCTTCACAATAGTGGATTTGCCGGCGCCGTTATCGCCGACAAGTCCCAGGACTTCTCCCTTGTTTATCGTCAAATCGACGTCAGATAGGGCTTTCACAGCCCCGAATGTCTTTCCTATTCCAACCATTTGTACGATAGCTTCGTTATCCTTACGTAGCTCTTCGCGTGTCATCGGCCTACCCTCCTCTTGATCACCGTCATATTGACGATAACTGAAACCACCAATATTATTCCAGTGAAGGCAGTGTATAGGTATGGGGCTACACCTATTGAGACCAGCCCGGTTCTAATCATGCCCATGAGCAAGGCACCTATGAAAGTCCCCATAATGCTTCCATAACCGCCTGTGAGCAGATTCCCACCTATCACTGATGCGGCGACAGCCTCAAGCTCCATTCCAGACCCGAGCATGGGCTGTGAGATCAAGTACCTGGCAAGATTTGTGGTTCCTGACAGTCCGGCAAGCAGACTACAGAGCATGAAGTTTCTCATTTTGATCTTATCTACACTGACTCCCGCTGCCCTTGCTGCCTCACGGTTACCTCCTGTGGCCAGCACCCAATTGCCATACCTTGTCGTTTTTAGGATCCAGTTAAATAGTATGGTAAGCAGAATAAACCATATGCCGGTCGCCCTTAGCATTTCGTATATTCGACCTCCAAGGAAGAAGAGGATTCTCTTGTCTGCCTCGTAGGCCACTGGAAACCCGCCTGTCGCGTACAGTAGGACTCCTCTCCAGAACATCATTGCGCCTAGGGTAGAAATGAACGATGGGATACCGGCGCGGATTGTAATGAATCCGTTCAGTAAACCGATAAGAGCGCACGCTGTCAACGTTAGTAGAAAAGCAATGACTGGGTTGACACCGGCA
Source organism: Bacillota bacterium (assembly GCA_012512055.1). The sequence goes on from JAAZEW010000091.1 coordinate 5,110, forward strand.
TTGGCAGTTCGTACGAAGATCAATGTGGAAAGTGCAAAGACAGCGCCTACTGATAGGTCAAATTCGCCGGAGATCATGAGCAGCGAAACACCAATGGCAACAATGCCAAGTTCTGATGCAAGTGTGAACATTGATGTAACAGACTGAACAGACAGGAAGCCGGGTGATAGTGTAAGGAACACAATGAGGATGACCAGTAGGCCTCCAAGGGCTCCTGCTTCAGGTGCCTTCAACACCGACATGAGATGCTCATTCTTCACTTAGGATCCTCCCATCATTAGTTGCTCTAGGCGCATATGCCCAATGTGTGATATGTGCCGGCGCAGGAGGCTTGCGCCAGGCTCTGGACAGCAAAGACGTACCGTGGCCGGCCTCCTGCGACTTGGCTCTTCCAGGTTATTGCTTACACATTTTCTGCGTCTTCAGAGAACCGACTCTATTGTGATATGTGCGCCGAATGTGTACTCTGATTGCATTGATGTTTCTATCTGATCCCTTTCTCAACGAATTTGAGTACACTAGCTGCGTTAGATTTGTCAACGACGTACGGTCCGGTAGCAATATCTGTGGAGGGTATCAACTGGTATGTCTTCCATAGCCATAAAGTCTCCATCGCGAGGTAACCCTGGAGGTATGGCTGCTGGTCAATAGTGCAGACTATCCTGCCCTGCATTATGTCGTCAATTCCTTCAGGACTGAGGTCTATTCCGCACACGAAAACCATACCGTCTTTTGCGGGGGCGCCGACCTTACCTAGTTTCCCCATTTCTTCCAGCGCTTCTGCAGCCCAATGAGCGACTAAGATATTTCCTGTATGGATTGATTCCACATCAGGATTGGCCTTTATGTATGCACGAAGGGTTTCACTGACTTTGGCAGGATCGTAGGTTACATCTAGTTTCTCAACGGATTTAACTCCGGCGTTCTTAAGCACATCAATGACCCCGGTTGCACGTTTCTCTTGTACAATGTTACCTGGTTCATGGATAGCAAAGACCGATTTCTTAGGTACACGGCCATACAATGCCTTAAATTCCTGGAGGAATCTCTCGGCCTGTTTTGCGCCGCTCAAATACGAATCTTCGCCTATGTAAATTAGGTAAGGCACTCTCTCCTCGTCTGGCCGGAAGTCCTTGACGTTGACTGCCACTACTGGGATTCCAGCCTTAGCGGCTGTACGCAATGGGTCATCAAGAGGTCTGGGATCCGTAATAACGCACGCAATTCCGTCAGGTTTCGCTGCAATCGCTGTCTCAAGATTGCGAAGAAGTTCACCAACGTCGCCGGATACTTGAGAACCGAGGTACACTCCTTTGATGTTGTATCGTTCGCAAGCGTCCATCATTCCCTTATATTCACGGGCCCAGAATACGTCGGCTGGCATACAATGGGATATGAAGTAGAATGTATACTGTGGCGTTGCAGCTTGTGCAGCTATTGGCGCAACTATTCCTCCGGCAGTCAGACACAGAACACACGCGATTACCAATAGAAGAACAACATGGGTCTTGCTTGACTTGTGCGTAATCATTTAGCTTCCTCCTCGCAGTTATTTGGAAGTCCATGATACGGATACCTGTAGCTCACTAAGACGTTCTGGAATTGTATTGGTTCGTCATTACGACAGCTTTGCGGTGTGCTTCTCATCACCCCCTAAGGTCGTATTCCTTGACCGCTTTCCTGACCACAATTGGTTTTTCGATGACAGCTATGGAGTCAGTACTACCTTCATGGAATCAGGTGACATTGCTTTTCTCATGGCCTCTTGAGCTTGGGAAATTGAATACTGATGGGTTACTGCTTCGTGGAAAGGAATGACATCCTGGAACCGCTGCATCATCTCCATGCTATTCTTGTATGCAGTGACCGGGTGTCCGGTAAGCCCGATTAGGCGAACATTTTTGGCACATATATGTTTGTGAGGGTTGATTTCGATGGTTCCGGCGTCGACGAAGTTTCCCGGTTCCAAAACCATACCCCCACGGCGTACCATTTCCAGGCTTTCGAGGAGGGCTTCAGGAACACCGGCGCATTCCACGACAATGCCGGGTCCGACTCCATCGGTGAGCTCAAGAACCATGGCGATCCGTTCATTATGAGTAGTTTCATCTGCATTGACGATGTGGTCTGCACCGAATCTCCCCGCTAATTCCAGTCTATACGGAGATTTGTCGATGGCTATAATCGTGCCGGCCCCCATCATTCTGGCTCGAGCGATATGGAGCAGACCCATAGGGCCAATACCTACTACAGCAACTGTGTCTCCAAACAGGAGCCCTTCGCTGTATGTGTTGGAAAACTCACGTGCCTTATCAAGATTAGCTGCCACAGCCATCAGCTCAGCAAGCACTGCGACTCTTGGTTCAATTTCAGGCACCTTAAACACACATGTTTCCGGAGGCAGGTACATGTACTCGGCCCATCCTCCGAGAAGATGGGGAGGTTCATCACAGCTCACAAGTGTACCGAGAGAGCGTATGTTAGAACAGAGTGGAAAACCATTATTGTGCCTGCACCAGTAACATGCTCCGCACACTATGTCCGGAGACATCGTAATGCGGTCACCCACCTTAAGTGGCTGGCCGTCAAAGTCTACGAGTCTGTCCGGATGATCACCCAAGATTTCCTCAATTACTCCTACATTTTCGTGGCCCGGTATTATAGGGTACGGAATGTCTTTTTCGGCGGGGGTTCCAGCATGCTGCTTTATCTCGCCTTTGAAAGAATGCTTATCGGTTCCGCAGATTCCTGACATTTCCATTTTCATGACCAGGCCGGCATCAGCTTGTGGATACTCAAATTTCCGGACTTCAATGTTTCCCGGGCCTACTATTACTGCTGCTTTTACTCTCTTGCCCACTATAAAGAACCTCCTCAAAAGATGATCGCTCGCTGATAGAGGGTAGTGCCATGCACTGGGTATGTGTTGACTTGCTGTAACAGGCCTGGCATTCTGACGGGCATTCCAGACATCACTAAATGGCCCTGTAAACGTTACCGGTATCGTTACCGGTCATCGTTAATTATTATTATTCTGCACGGATTTCCCTTTTCCTTCATGAGTATCAAAAAATTAGAGAACACTTTGCTCTTCGTGGTGCGGGAGAATAGAAAGAACCGGTTGTGTAACCACCACTGCCCTGAGGAATACTAATTAAGTCGGTTTAGCAGAAAGTCATGGTTCGAGCATAGACCGGGTATATGAATAGGACAGAACAACGGTAGCCCAATCCAGTGGTTTTCTTGAAAGGGGAGATAGAATTGAGTCTTATTAGGTGGGATCCCTTTGACGAGCTGGTAGGGATTCGAGATGCGATGAACAGGGTTTTCGATGAGACCTTTGCAAAGCGGGGGATAGGCAAATTCGATAGCGGACGTGGATGGCATCCTTCCGTAGACATGTATGAGACCGAAGACGATGTGGTAGTGAGAGCGGATTTACCCGGTGTGGACCAAAAAGACATAGAAGTTACAGTTACTGACAATGCCTTGACCATCAAAGGCGAGTCAAAGTATGAGAAGGAAATAGAAGACAAGAACGTCTACCGGCGTGAAAGATCCTACGGACGGTTCGCGCGGACGCTCCCTATCACGGCAAAGGTAAGAGCAGACCAGGCGCATGCCGAATTCAAAAACGGCGTACTGGAGGTCATCATCCCCAAGGCCCCGGAAGCCAAGGAGAAGAGTTTTCGCCTTGACATTCATTAGGTTGATGGAAGTCAACCATAGATATCTATCCGGAGGTGCCTGCATTCGGGGGAGTCGGCCTAATTAAGCACGTCCCCCGGATTGTGTGTTCGCCAGACATCCCCCCGTCAATTAGCATGGCGTATGTTTCCTGGTAGGCTTCTGCAAATTGTAGGTTCCGAAAGTTGCTACTCCGCCATGACGGTTCTCACTGCACGCTTTTACATACCCCGGGTTTTGCAGGAACTTTCACTTCGTAGGGGAATTTAATAATAGTACAGGTTCTTGGGGTTTGACGTTTTCTTCGGAAACCGAGAGCGATAGAGATTGGAGCACATTCGAAACCTACTATGAGATGTCTTAAAATCACTGTATGCGGAGGGTGTTTACATTGACGAAAGACCTTTTTGAGGCTATCAGCAAACGTCGTAGTGAGCGTCACTTCAAATCAGATCCAGTGCCTGATGATACCATAAGGCGTATTGTGGAGTGTGGGCTGAAAGCGCCAAGTGCAGGCAATATGCAGCCGTGGCAACTCCTTATAGTGAAACGCCCTGAACTCAAGGCGAATCTGTCAAAGGCAGCGTTCGGACAGAAATTCGTTGAGGATGCCCCTGTGGTAATTGTGGTACTTGCGGATCCGGATAGGAGCGCAAGCAAGTACGGCAATCGAGGTTCAGAACTTTACTATATACAAGATACCGCTGCTTGTGTCCAGAACATGCTCCTTGCAGCTGTAGGGTTCGGGTTTGGTGCATGTTGGGTTGGGGCTTTTGATGAGCAAGCTGCCGCTGAGGTATTGAGCCTCCCCGACCATCTGCGTCCTGTGGCGATGGTTCCCATAGGCTATGCAAAGGAACGTCCGACACCTCGCCGTCCCCGTCAGGAACGACCTTGGGATGAGGTTGTGGTAGTGCTCGATTAAATCCTTGTCATGGGGACAACGCAAAGGCGCCGAAGCCTTGTAGAATATCTTGCGCAGGATGGCCCATGTTCAAGCAAATAGGAACCTCACTTTACGACCGAAAACCCAGATTCATATAGGAAATGAAACGGAAGGGGCCTGACTCATGATCTCACTGGGAGACATCCTCCGGGATGGAACACTAAGGCGCATCTTACATTCCTTTAAGGAAGCAACCGGAATGGCTGCGACAGTCATCGACCTATCCGGTGAACCTGTGCTGGAGCTCGAAGAGTGGGATAACTGCGCTATTTGTCGTCTGGTCCGATCAGTAAAAGAGGGGCGCAAGAGGTGTTCTGTGTCCTATAAGGATGCAGCCTTGCAGGCGGCCAACCTTGGCGATCTATATGTTTTTCAGTGTCATGCAGGTATTGTGAATTGGGTTGCGCCCCTTGTGGTAAATTCCAAGCTTGTTGGCGCCATTGCATGCGGACAAATAACTATGTGGGCGCCTGATGAGTTCTTTGTCAAGGAGGTTCTGAGGCGTACAGAGGACTTGTCGATTAACCCATCGCTGATTGAGTCTGCTGTCCTTAAGTTAGAGCAGGTATCGACCGCGCGGGTACAGGCTGCGGCTGAGCTACTATTCATAATCGCTACTTATATAGTTAAATCTATTGATCTCAGTCTGAGGCAAAGACAGGAGATTTCACGTCAACAGGCACTGCTCGGAGAAGCTATTCAAGAGCGTAAACAGCTGGAGGAGGTAATGTCCAGGCAGGACCTGTACTCTCCTGCAAAAGAGAGGGACCTCCTTGGAGCAGTAAGGGTTGGAGATAGGGCAAGAGCAAAGAGTATTCTCAATGATATACTCGCTGACATTCTGCTAAGTCAGCCTCCTGTCCGGCAGGAAATCGTTAAGGCACGCCTCCTTGAACTTGCAGTTTTTCTGTCTCGCGCTGCGGTTGAGGCAGGAGCTGATATCGAGTCTATTTTGGGCATGAATTACGACTCGGTACAAAGGTTATCCCGTGTTGATGATTTCGAGGGCCTTTGCTTCTGGATCGTAAAGGTCCTAGATCAGTTCATAGATGCTGTATCTGCAGCTGAGACTGCCCATTCGGGCGCAGGCATAGTGAGACAAGCCATCAGGTATATGATGGATAATCTCAACAGAGAGATGACAGTTGCTGATATTGCCTTATCAGTTCACATAAGTCCTTCTCATCTTAGCCATCTTTTCAAGAAAGAAACCGGAAGTGCCCCAATAGATTACTTGACCGGGCTAAGGCTGGAAAAAGCTAAAGAGCTCTTGAGCAGCCTTGATCTTAGCATCTCTGAGATTGCTGAGAAATGTGGGTACGAGGATCCCTCCCACTTCAGCAAGGTTTTTAAGAAAGCTCAGGGGATTCCTCCGAGCGTCTTTCGAAAACAGGTCCTGGGTTGACAGAGGCGTGCATCGGTATCTGACATGCATGTCCGCTGTTCAACTGGATTCCTGTCCCATTTCAACATCACTCTCTTGTTCGATTAGTTCAGATTCGCAGAAAAGTCCAAGAAACCACAGGACAATCCATTGATCCTGGGTTGTGCTGTATTACTATAGTATATAGGGTATAAGGAAACTGCCCGAGTGCCTGTGGGAGACTCGACGCTGTTGCTTGTACGAACGGATTCTTTCATGTGAACGAAGGAGGTAAAACATGTGTTTGACTTTGGAGAGATACGACAAGCACTGGAAAGCGGCAATGCCCAGGCAGTCAAGAAGCTGGTTGAGGCCGCTCTGGGACAAGATGTCAGCGCCGAAACTATTCTAAATGAGGGTCTTATTGGAGCAATGTCACAAGTGGGTGAAAAGTTCAAGAAAAACGAGGTTTATGTGCCAGAAGTGCTGGTAGCTGCACGGGCTATGTATGCGGGCTTGGATGTCCTAAGGCCTATCTTGGTAGAAACAGGGACCAAAGCTGTAGGAAAGCTTGTCATCGGAACAGTAAAAGGGGATCTCCACGATATCGGCAAGAACCTTGTAAGAATGATGTTTGAAGGCGCCGGTTTTCAAGTTATTGACCTAGGCATTGATGTTCCGGAAAGCAAATTCATTGACGCGGTCCGAACTGAAGAACCGGATCTCCTCGGCATGTCCACTCTTCTTACCACCACAATGCCGGCAATGAAGGCAACCATTGAAGCGCTAAAAGTCGCTGGCTTGCGAGATAAGGTAAAAGTCATAGTTGGAGGTGCGCCTGTAACCCAGAATTTCGCTGATGCAATCGGCGCTGACGGTTATGCTCCCGACGCATCCTCTGCCGTGGAGTTAGCAAAAGACTTGATAGGGTAAGAGCTATGGAACAGGAGGAAATGTAGCTATGGGTCTTAAAGACTTGATGGAAGCCTGCGGCGGGAGGCCTGTGATTCCGCTGTTAGGTTCGGCAGGCGCCAAACTGACAGACACCTCTCTCAAGCAAAACGCTTTTAACCCAGTCTTGCATGCCAGATCTATACAGGCCATTGCAGACAGGTTTGAGCCTGACGCAGTATTTCTCATGATGGATTTGTCTCTTGAAGCAGGGGCCCTTGGTCTTTCCATTCAATATCCCCATTTCCAACCTCCGACAGTCCAGGATCATCCTGTGAGGGAACTCGGAGATCTCGAAGGTCTCCGAAGGGTTGACATACTTGATGATATAAGAATTCAAGGGTATATCAAGGCCTTGAGACTCTTGGACAAGGCCTCAGACATTCCCAAGGGTGTTTATATGTCAGGCCCGTTTACCCTTGCCGGACTTCTGATGGGCACATCTGAGCTTGCTATAGCGACAATTACAGAGCCTGACCTCGTACATTCCCTAGTTGGATTTTGTGAAGGGATATGCTTGAGGTACGCAAAGGCTCTTGAGGATGCAGGGGCGGACATTATCGCTATCTTGGAGCCTACCGCTACACTACTTTCTCCTGAGTCTTTTCGGACGTTCTGCCTAGGTTATGTTCAGGGCATAATCAGGGAGTTATCACCTATTTCTGTGCTTCATGTGTGCGGTGATGCATCTCATCTAATCAAAGAAATGGTGGCTACAGGGGCTGACGGTTTAAGCCTTGATGCGCCCGTCGACCTATGCCAAGCTGCAAGGGAAGTGCCCCCTGACGTGGTTGTCATCGGCAACATTGATCCGGTTAGGATTATTGCGCAGGAATCGCCTAAAGGGGTCTCTGAGGCGACTCGGGAATTGATTGATAGAATGAGGCCGCATAAGAATTTCATACTTAGCACAGGGTGTGATATTCCATACGAAGCTCCTCTTCAGAACATCGACGCGTTTATGAAGGAAGGACGCCTTTGATTACGCTGTATTTGCCGGAGAACGAGATTACATTATGCGTACCGTCTGGGATTAAGCTGTTGGATGCGCTTCGCCAAGCAGGACTTGATATCTACTCTCCCTGTGCTGGACGCGGGGTGTGCGGCAAGTGCAAGGTAAAGATAGAAGGCCGTGCTTCCCCTCCGACACCTCTCGAAATAGAGTGCATAACCGATAGAGACCTCGGAGAAGGGGTGCGTCTGGCGTGTCAAGTAATCCTGGAAGGCGATACCACTGTGCACTTACTGGACAGTCAAACCTCCGGCCTTCAGGATGCCACTTCAATCTTGATGGAAGGCCGGGGTCGAGTAAGTGAGTGGGCGCCTCGTGTACAGGTTCGTCCATTTCGCACTGATTTTCAGGCTTTAGACGGTAGTTCATCTGATTGGGACCGCATTATCGCGTCTCTCGATCTCCCATGCGGATGCAGGGCGCCCGGACTTGCACTGGCTCAGAGCCTGCCTGAAGTCATACGCGAAGATGCAGGGCCTCTTAGGGAACATGCTTTGCTTCATGCAATCTTGTTGGATGATGAGATACTTGACATTGTGTCGGAAGTCCCTGCCCCTTTGGGTGTAGCCTTGGATATAGGCACCACAACTGTAGTGGCATATCTGGTTAACCTTAGAACCTGGGAATCACTGGGCACTGTGGGGACCATGAATCCCCAGGCGCGTTATGGAGCTGATATCATATCGCGAATCGCGTATGCTGGTAGCGGCGAAGGTCTATTAGTTCTGCAGAGAGAGATTGTGGACACAGTAAATGATCTTATCCGGAAGCTGGCAACCAAGTGTCAAATCTCACTTAGTCAGATTTACCTGGTGTCCGCAGTCGGCAACACATGTATGCACCATCTGTTCTTAGGCATATCTCCCGAGCATCTTGCAAAGTACCCGTATAACCCTGTTGTCCGGGATTTGGGGTTGCTATTACCGTCCCAAGTAGGCCTGACTGCAATGAACAGGCGAGGCAGATTCTTTTTCTTGCCGAACATCGGCGGATTTGTCGGTTCAGATATTATCGGGGTAGCAATCGCATGTGGAATTTCCGAGCAATCCGAGCCAACTCTGATAATAGATATTGGCACGAACGGTGAGATCCTGCTTGCGGGAAAGGGCAGACTTCTCACATGCTCGGCTGCCGCAGGGCCTGCTTTGGAGGGAGTGAATATCTCCTCTGGTATGATTGCCTCCCAAGGCGCCATTGAGCACGTATCCATCACAAGGCAGGATGGCAAGGAAGATATCGCTCTCAGCGTCATCGGCAACTGTCCGGCAAAGGGAGTTTGCGGGTCAGGCCTTATAAGCCTTGTGGCTGTTCTTAGGGAAGTTGGAATCGTTAGCGAAAGCGGAAAGCTTGCGGAAAGTGGCACTGACTTCAGCGCGCCACTGGGGAGACGACTCATAAAAGGCAATGAAGGCATGGAATTTGTGCTTTATCCTCATGAGGACGGAGCTGCTGAGCCAGGTTCAGAGTACATTCCTACCGTGACACTTACCCAGCGGGACATTAGAGAGTTTCAACTTGCTAAAGGCGCAATTAGGGCAGGGGTTGAGATCTTACTTCGTAAGCTGGAACTTAGCGCTGATAATCTTGAGTCTATCATCCTGGCAGGCGCCTTCGGATCTCATCTGGATGAAGAGTCGCCAAAACAAATCGGATTGCTTCCGCCTAGCCGGGCTGCCCAGGTGATATCTGCGGGAAACGCGGCCGGTGAAGGCAGCAAGTATGTCTTAATGAGTAAGAATGCGTATGACGAAGCGCTTCGTATTTACCAAATAGCTGAACATATTGAGCTTGGGGCATGTGAAGGGTTTCAGGATGTTTTCGCAGAGTCTATGTTTTTGATTCCACATTGAAGTGTTAGTCGATTTTGCTTTTATGTTGGGGGAGCATTATGGAAAATAGCGATAACAGCAGAATTGTTGAAGCTCGTGTCTTGTTCAGTGGAAGCCCCATAGCGTCCGGAGTCTTACGTGATGTAAGTGAGGCTCCCTTGCCGGTTCCCATGCCTTCTCACGGTGATATAGTTCAGGCTATTACATCACAGGAATGCGCGTTTCTGCCAGAGTCAACTATGGACCTCTATGACGAGATTCTGCGTCTATGTGAACAGCGACTGATGAAGCCTGTCTTAACCTACGCCGATTTCTCCATTGTAAGCGTGCAGCAGGATCAAGGAGTGCTGCTTCAAGGCGGATGTGGGCTTTCGTGTCCAGGCCGGCTATTTGAAGGGGCAAGTCACGTGATTGCAGCTGTAGGCACAATCGGTACTGACTAGGAGAATCAGGTGACAGTAGCCTTTCAATCAGGTGACCCTTTCTGCGCTGTTGTCATGGATGCAATAGGTTCTCTTACATTGACACTGATGATCAAAGCCTTCTTTAACGCATGCAGCGCAAAAGCTGCGGAGGCTGATATGCGTATTGGGCCAAGGATTTCACCAGGGTGCCATAGAACACCCTTATCTAATCAGAAGACATTGTTCTCGCTTTTGGATGCGTCTCGCATCGGGGTTACGCTTTCATCATCATACCTTATGTCTCCGATCAAATCGTTTTCTTTGTTCTTGCCATTAGGAGCGAATATACCCGCTTCTCTTCAATCTTCTAATTTATGTAGGTTTTGCAATCTTAAAGACAGGTGTCGTTCACGGTACATATGATTGAGATCGTATATGGTAATAATGCCACCTGAATAAAACCGGTTAGGGCGAGGGCGGGTCCACTTTGAGCTACCCGCCTCTTTGATTTCAAACTGTGATCTGTGATTTAAGAAGCTGTCAATTCAGAGGGATATTCAAATACGTAGTCTACCGCAGTTAACCGCTGCGCAGCGCCTGCAAGGACGAAACGCAAGGAATGCCCCAGGTTTAATCCAAGGACATCAGGAGCCCTGTCTTACTGTCGGCCTCATCATGTCGAGAATACCTAAGATAATGTGGGCAAGGCCAAAACCTAATACTCCTGCGCCGAATTCGCTTGGTCTCATCAGTTGTCCTATGATAGACACTACTGCGCCTACACCAACTACAATCCAACCGGTAGTCTTTGATTCCACACTTATTCCTCCAATTCCGTTCGGGTTCCGGTAATAGGGTTCCCAGTTGACTTCTGAAATACAAAGGAAACCCTAAACGAAGTATAGGATCCTGCCTTCGGGGAACAGCGCCCCAATGGTCTCCCTGAAAAATTCCTCCATTTCGTCCATGAGTTCCTTCTCATAGACGTACTTGCCGTACCCGAACTGGCCGTATTTGAACCTTCGTCCTTTCTCATCAAGGGGGACTTCAGTATCCGGATAAACTTGCTCGATAATGCTTTTGGCTCTTTTTGTGAATCTGTGAGTTATGAGCTCGAAGGAGACAGGGACACCTTCCGGTATATGGGTTCTTGTTAAGCTAAGGAGACTTGAGTATTCTCTACGCCATTCTGAGAAGTGAATGATGGGCCCGATAAGGAAACCCAGAGGATATCCGGCCAGGGACATTTCTCTCGCAGCCTTCAATCTCCTTTCTACAGGAGGTGTTCCTGCTTCGAATTTCTTCACTACGTAGGCGGAGTTGATACTGAATCTGACCTCGGTCTTTCCGTTATGCTCAAGTTCGAGAAGACTCTTGACAAATCCGTACTTTGTGGCAAAGCGAAATCCGGCGTTATCAAGTGATGCGATGAACTCTATTGTCTCTTGAAGAGAACCTGTCCACGGTTCCACTGCTACCGGGTCAGATGTTGCCGACCCTTCAAACAGAGTCATCTCCGGCTTCCGCCGGTTTACGTATTCCTCAGCTTGCTCCAGGATTTCATCGATGTTTACGTATACTTTGACAAATGGGTTCTTTCCGAGATTCGTGTTGAGATAGCAATACTTGCAGTGACCGGGACATCCTGAAACGAGAGGCAACTGATAGTGGGCTGACGGTTTGCACGTTTGGAATTCGCGCCTTGTCCGTACGAGGACCACCATGGTGCGCTTAGCACGGAAAAAGCTGTCTCTAAAAGGCAGGCCCGGCGTTGTCGGTACCCTTTTTTCATAGAGCGAGACCTCAATTCCTCGGGCGGTGAATTCCTTCATGAGCCTACTCCCCAGAGGATATTCGAGGGCAGCCTTCTGAATGAACACAACCCTTGGGATGAACGCTTCCATTACTTGCAGATCATAACTGATGTAGCCTTTATGAGCGCAGTAACAGTGTCCCCCTGTTCAAGTCCGAGTTCGTCTGAAGCGCCTTTGGTGATAAGAGCGGTTATAGTTCCAGGCTCGACACTTACCTTTACCTGAGCCACAAGGCCGTCTGACTTAAGCTCCGTTATTTTGCCGGTTAGCTTGTTCCGCCCGCTGATTTGCATTTGGGATTACATCTCCTTTGAATAGCGCTATTTGTATATATTCCCATCAGCGGCTGTATTCATGTAATATGCTGCTGATATCATTTCTGCTTCTCGGACACCAACTCGGCTGCAAGCCTTTTCCCTGTGGGGGTGGCAGCGAGTCCGCCGAGTGCGGTCTCTCTTAAAGAGGCAGGCAGCTCACGGCCGATCAGTCCCATGGTCTCGATGACTTCATCAGCAGGGACCACGCTCTCGATTCCTGCGAGAGCCATGTCAGCCGCAGCCAGCGCCACGGCAACACATATAGCGTTTCGTTTTATGCATGGCACTTCGACCAGGCCTGCTACCGGGTCACAGACAAGGCCTAATAGCCCTTTGAAAGCAAACGCCACTGCATTAGCACACTGGCGCGGTGATCCTTTGGCAAGTTCCGTTGCGGCAGCGGCAGCCATCGCTGCCCCGGTGCCGCATTCTGCTTGACAGCCTGCTGCAGCGCCTGCTAAGGTGCTGCTTCTTGCTACGACTGCACCCACCGCGCCTGCAGAGAAGAGGGCTTCTATGAGAGAGGCGTCGCTTGTATCCAGTGTCTTGGCAACTGATAGCAACACGCCGGGCAAGATTCCGCATGACCCTGCTGTAGGAGCTGCCACAATTCGTCCCATGGCTGCGTTTACTTGGGCGACGGCAAGAGCATAGGCCATTGCGGAGTCGAGAGGCTCATTTCCTATCAAAACGCCTCTTGATTGAGCTTTCGTCATCCTGAGGGCATCCCCTCCGGTGAGTCCGCTCTTTGAACGCACCCCTTGAAGTCCTGCGGCTACTGAGTCGCGCATTACTTCGAGACGTCTTCTCATCTTCTCATCAAGCTCGGCAACGGAAAGCCCAGTCTCTTCTGCTTCAAGCTCCCGCGCTAACGCGCCGATTGTCAAGCCACGGGATGACGCCGCTTCAACCAGTTTGGCTATGCTTGTTATTGCCATGAACTATACACCCTCTTCCAGCGATATGGGAGGTAAGACCATTAGCGTGTCTACACTGGGGACTTGCGCGATTTTCGCTATCGATTTCTCGGGAGCGGGTTGATCCAGCTCAATAATGGCCAGGGCCTGGGAATGCTTCGCTTGGCGGGACACACGCATCGCTGCTATGTTCACATTCTCCGCTGCAAGCAGTGACGTGATCTTAGCTATGATGCCGGGTTGGTCTTTGTACGATACCACAAGCGCATGGTTTTCACCGGTGAAGTCCACTGAGAATCGATCGATCTTGGTGATTAGGATACTGCCTCCGCCGACGGACGCGCCCCTTACAGACCTTTTGGCGCCGTCAGGCGACACCAGTTCGATCTGGGCGGAATTCGGATGAACGTCACCTAAATCCGCTGTTTGAAACCGGACTTTGAGTCCTTGTTTCAGCGCAATTTGCATTGCATTCGGAATTCGCGCATCGTCAGGACTCATTCCTAAAAGCCCTGCTACAAGTGCAATATCGGTGCCGTGGCCGTGGTACGTCTCTGCAAACGAGCCATGCAAGGTTATGGCAGCGCAGGATACTTGTCCACCGATGATGGCACGGGCTGCGAGCCCAAGGCGGACTGCGCCTGCGGTGTGGGACGACGAAGGACCAATCATGATGGGGCCGATTATATCAAAAACACTCATACATTCACCTTCTTGCAGGGGATTTGCCGATTTGGCCTGACCTGCGCCGCTTTTCGGGAACCCGCATTGTTGGTCGCGGGCGATCTCCATCTGTATCGTCAGCTTCCGATGATCCCCTCGGCCAGCTCCCGGCGGTCCTTCCGGCCAGCTTCCGGAGGTTCCCTTGGTCGGCTTCGGATGGTCAGCGCTGTCGGCCTCCGATTCCTTGAACCTATCTGTCTTTGCCAGGTTATACGTCTTCAAACTGGGCCTGCGCAGGTTTGCGTGTCAATTATATCATCCATAGCAAGACTGGGCTAGGAGGAGAAAAGCGTTATATCATCCATAGTAAGGCTGGGCCAGGAGGAGAAAACCGTCTATCCGAGAGTTAGAGACGACGGATTAGGCGATACATGAAGAGGATATGGTTACTTCCGTCCGCAATTCTGCGGAGTTTGCAGACTGAGGCCGGAGGAAAGACCTTAGCAGGATAGAATCCTGTACACAGTTGGTGCCGGAGGGGGGACTTGAACCCCCAAGGAGGGTAACTCCGCGCGATTTTGAGTCGCGTGCGTCTGCCATTCCGCCACTCCGGCACACAGTCAAAGAGGATATTCAAGGTGCCTGTTAATTATACAACACGCAGCAAGAGTCAGCAAGGGCCGCTTCTTGTTGCCTCGTATACTTTCCTATTCTCATCAGAAGGAATTACTATGAAAATGAATATAGTGAACAGGGCAATCCCAGACAATATAACTACAACCTTCCTATAACCAATCCGATCCCCTAAGAATCCGGCTAC
>JAAZEW010000092.1 GCA_012512055.1 Bacillota bacterium
CCGGGCGTCTGCGCGGCCTGGAACTCGGTGCTACGTTTCCTACGCTTGAGGCTAGGGTTACACTCGGGCGCGTGCAGGGAATTGCAGCAAAGAAGACATTCCGGGGCAGCACTGCCCAAGAGGTCATACTCTACGAACCTCATGCCCCCTATGGCCCCTCCCCGTCCGCCGACGGATTTCGAGCTTCCACGGAAGGCATGGAATACTACATGCTTCGAGATGCATATGATCCTGATTTTATGGGCACTTGGATACGATACGACGATGAGCATGAACTCGCCGAAGGCAGAAGCCTTGAGGAGACCCTGAGCTTGTGGAATCTGGGTTATCTGTATCTTGATGACCCTGACGAGCAAGGAGGAATATCCGCCGGCGGGAAAATACCCCTTGCCCACGGGCAATTCGTGACAGTCTCGTCCACTGTGGAGATGCTGGCCTTACGGTCTGAGATTCGAGACATCCTGCGCAGCCAGATCCAGGGTTTGATACGGGCTTACAATGCTAAGCACGGACTTTCGGGAAGCAGTCAAAAGAGGTACCCCTTCATCTATGAAAGCGAAACCGAGGCAGATTTCCTAGGGGATTTGCTCACACGCCATGCCTACATTACAGCGGGAACAGAAAACGGGCACGGCGCCTTAGCCCTGGATGTAAAGGCCGACTCCTACTTGCGGAGACGTCTCTATGACCTGGGGCAGACTGATATTGACCCGGGTTCAGTTGAAGTGGAGGTGCGCAGGGACGGGAAATTCCTGCCGGCGGAAACGGAAACACCTCTCCTGTTCCAGGTGGAGTACGACATCGGCGTAATTGAGTTCGACTTTCCCTTAAGATTTTTCGATATGTATGATGGAATCCGAATCCGGTACAACTATGGGACAACTATGGGCATATTTAACCTGGGCTTGTCTATCGCCGAGGGAAGCGAGAAGGTTTACCTCAACGATGTGCTCCTTGAAAGAAACACAGATTACTCTATCGACTACGAGCTAGGCATCCTTACCATATTCAGGATGCTTGAACCTGATGATGTAGTGCGGGTGGAATACGAATACTTCAGAGGCCCGTTTGGTAAAGTGGCTGACTATAAAGCAAACTTCTACGGCGCCACAGTGGGCTGGACACCTAACGACAGCCTCGAGCTAAAACTGGAACTCGCCATGTACGCCGATGATCCAAAATCGGCGCCATTGCCTGAATTGACTTCTACGATGCCAAACACCCACACAATCGTGGGGTTTTCCGGGAGGTACAACAATAAGGGATTGAACATATCAGGGGATCTGGCTTTCAGCCACGATGAGTTCCCGCTTGATGACAACCGTAAAGTCCATGCAGCTAACAAAGTATCCGGGATCATGGGCGCTGTTGATGCGGAAGGCACGTCATACACAGTAATCTCTCACAATGACGGAATAAGCGTCGGAGACGGACAGTTCCGCAACTACAGCGTAGGCTCAGGACTTTCATCTCCGACTGTGCACGATATGGCAAGCGCAGGCGATACCTGGTTTTTCGCAACAGACAGCGGGCTCACTGTTTTCTCTGCAGTTCCCGGCCCTTCCGGCCGGAACCCCTTCGACTACGTCAGCAATTGGCAAAGAATATACACGTCAGCCGGTTTGCCTGACAACGACCTGACCTGTGTAGCGGTAACCCCTTGGACTGTCTGGGTCGGGACCCGTGACAGCGGCTTAGCGTCTGCGGATCTTGGTGCCTTGGACACATGGCACGCATATACGGCGTCTGCCGAGTCAGGCCTTCCTTCCGCTGCCATTTCCGATATCGTCTACGATCCCATTACCGATTTGCTTCTTGTGGGATCCGACTGTGGTGTCGCCGTGCTGAACGGGGCCCGCTTCAAACTTGAACTCCCGGATGTACGTGTTGATGCTCTTTGGTCCTCGGTCAACGCTGTGAATGGGTTTCGCACTTTTGCAGCAAGTGAAAGCGGAGTCTATGCGCGGAGTGACGACGGATGCTGGCACCTAATCCTACACCCTTCAACAGCAAAAGACCCTCTTTCCCTTGCGGTCTGGAATGGGCTTTTGTGGATAGGCAGTTCAGACGGCTTGTATGTCTGGAACGGCACAACCTGTGAAATTGTCGAGGCTACAAGGGGATATACCGTTACTGCAGTAGGCGTAGGCCCGGGACACAAATATGAAGGTATCGATGCCTTATGGGGGGGGACTGCCGGACGACCCGCGGAAAGCGAAAAGAATCTCAACAGAATTGTAGGCTTTGAGGTGCTAACACCTGGGGTAGTCACTGAGCATGAAGGCCCTGATCTCGCCGTTTCAACCAATGATTCCAGGCACTATGTGGATATTCCGGCCCGGGATCACACTGCAACAGGATACGCCGCACGGGCGAACGCCAGGTATGCTCTGGGAGTCGGGACCATATACGGAAGCTATGAGACTCTTTCGCCCGGGTTTGCAGAAATAGGTCAGACTTCCCGACCGGCGATGGACATGTGGAGCTTAGGCACCCAGTGGCCGTTGGGTTCCAGAACCGTTATCATGGCCGAACACTCCGAGTCGCGTAGTCAGGCTTATTCCGGAGTGAGCCGGGATGAGGCCGGCAAGGAGATCCTGCTTGTGACGAACAGAATAGGCGGAACTGTTGACATAGGGCCAAAGATAGACGTCTCATACAGCATTTCTCAGATAGATGACGACAAAACCCCGGGATACGAACGACAGGATCATACTCTGTCTGCCGCCGCCCGCCGAAGCTTCTTCAACAATCGGCTTAGCGTCAGCGCAGAATATGAGACTACCCGAAGCGAGAACATGATGAAGCCCGAGAATTCGTATGTTCAGACCGGTCTACGGGGAGACGCCAAACTCACGCTGGACACGCTTTCCATATCAGCCCGATATCGAAAGCCTGTTAAAACCATAGATCCCGGAGGACAGGATCAACACGTCACAGGGATAACGGAAACCGGCATAAGTGCCCAATGGAGCAGACAACTCGGCCCCGTAGCGTTAAGGACATACTACAGACAGACTGCGCGCGATAATATCGCTACTCTCAAAACTTTCGACGACAAGAGAGCTGAAATACGGGCGACGCTTCCTGCACTCTCTTTCAAAGACAATAACTTGACCCCCACCATCGTACTGAAGTGGGACAAAACCACTCCGTTCTCAGGGCAAACAAGACAAGGTCTTGCGGTTCAGGGAAACCTTTCAGGCACCCTGGGCAACTTCAGAACTTCTACCGGGGTAAGCGTAAAACACACAAAGTATGCCGGTACAGGCAAACTTACTCTCGATACAGAGCTCTTTGTCACATTGAGTTCAACCGTACGCGGGAAATTGGCGCCTCAGGTCGACTTCCGATGGAAACGGTCCAAATCCGAACGGCCGGACTTAGGAGTTGTATTCACTGACTCGCTGACAGGAACAGCCAGAGCAATCTGGAGCCCCATGCAAGGCCTGAGCAATGTGGTGTCCGCAACCTATTCTCTCACATCGTCGTCTGCCTTGACAGGGTGGCAAAAGCACTCCCTCAGCTTGCAGGATTCTGTCGATTACAAATTCAGTGACAAGCTCACCATGACGGGAGAGGCTCTTATTAGATCAACTGCCACCGAGATTAGAGCGCTCTCGGGAGACGATGCCACCGAAATCAAAGGGACTCTGAAAGGCGGGCTCAGATACCGGCTCAGCAACATGTGGTCACTGGGGATCACCCTTGGATATCATACATACCGGTCGCCAACCGGTCCCGGCGGGTTTGCAAATGCCATTACCCTGGAGACAGGGCTAAAGGCATCATTTTAGATCCATTTGACAACTCCATTATCGCACAGGATATCAACGCCATAAAGGATTTCCCGGCTTTCGTTCATAGTAACTACGGCTCCGGCATTCTCAATCAAAAGAGAAGACACAAAGCAAACTGACTGTCGGTTTCTTTTACGTGGGTTGACTGCAACCACAGGTTGAGTCCGGACTCCACAATATCGGTTGGCGCTCCGCAAAATCATAGTCATCCACTCGAAGGATCCTGGCAACCCTCGCCTGGACCAGCGCATCCTCCTCCGTCAACCCCCTGGACTCAAACGCTCTCACAACTCGAGCCCAGGAATGGTCAGTCACGCCCTTAGTAATGCCCTTGCTGCCGTCGCCGGTACCAGCCTCCATGCCTCCCTTGATGCCGCCACCAACGCGATCCCTGGTGCAATCCCTGATGCCATCCTTGCTGACGCCCTTCAGAACCTTCCTGGCTCTTGCCACTCCAATCCCGGGACATCCCGCATACCCGTCTGTGGAATCCCCTGTCAGCACCTGAAAATAGAACCAGTAATCGGCCTCCCGCGGCTCAATAGCTTTGATTCGTTCTTTCCTCCAGTCATAGTGAATCCCGGGTATTTGCTTCAGATCCTTATCAATGGTAGCCATCACATAACGCCCCGGAGATTTCGTAGCCATGATTCCCATCACGTCGTCTGCTTCGAGGCAATCCACTTCCCTGCAAGTCCAAGAAGCCCGAGCATGTTCAATAAGAGCATCCAAGAGCACCGGTTTCGGCTTACCCCGTCGGCTTGCCTTGTATGTAGGAAGTATCGAGTACCTGAAATTACTGCGTCCGGTGAAACACAAAAGCGCGTCCTTTGTTCCCGTCTGGCCTATCATCCGCTCCACTGCCGAGTCAAATCCTTCAACCGCCCACCCTGCATCGTCTATGTCCACGTCACCATCGTCATCATAGTCAGCAGTCCGGCTCCGGCTCGCTTCATACGCATAAGCGAACTGGCAAGCCAGAATGTCAGCATCAATAAGTAGATCCATATGTGTCCGTATCCTCCTATCCCTACTAGAGTAACGTTCCACAAATGGATGCAATATCCTCTTGTGCATAGAATCGTATCGATGACCTTCCTTTTTCCTGGGTCCTGCATGAGGAATGGACGTGCACCACTGAGAGAACCGAGGACCATGAACCCATCCTTTACTGCACGCGCCCGCTTGAGGCCTCATCCAGCGCATTCTCCAGAACCCCTGCCACATACTCAACTTCTGCCTCAGTGATATGGTTATGGAACGGAATTGCAATGCTGGTCCTACCGGCGTGCTCCGTAACAGGGAACATTCCTTCCCGGAGGCCAAACTCAGTTGTGTAGAACGGCTGCAAATGTATAGGGGTGAAGTATGGACGGCATCCGATTTTCGCTTCCTTGAATCGCGTCATGACGTGGTCCCTCACCTTAGACTGACGCTCCGGGGTGGGTTCATCCACGCCTACACGGATCACATACACGAACCAGCTCATCCTGGTGACCTCAGGGGCTATGTAAGGAAGCTTGACACCTGAAATCTCAGACAGACGCTTGTTATACATATCCGCCACGTGCCGGCGTTTGAGGATAATCTCCTCTATCCGGGACATCTGCACTACACCAAGGGCAGCGGAAAGCTCATCCATGCGGTAGTTATATCCAAGACGCTCATGGGACAGCCATACCCCTGCCTCTCCCCTCCCCTGGTTGCGCATGCTCTTGCACAAGAAGGCTATACGGTCATCATCTGTGACAACCATCCCGCCTTCGCCTGTGGTTATCTGCTTATTCGGATAGAACGCAAACACCGCTGCGTCCGCAAATCGCGCGCTCCCGGTTTTGATCCCCTTGTATTCAGATCCTATGGACTCGCATGAATCCTCAATAACGGCGAGGCCACGGCGGTCTGCAATCTCGCGGATGATATCCAACTTTGGAGGTTGTCCAAAGGCATCTACAGGAAGGATGGCCTTCGTCCTGGGAGTGATTGCGTCTTCTATGAGATTAGGATCGATGTTCTCTGTGTCAGGTTCAATATCTACAAATACCGGCTTTGCCCGCTCATAGACTATGCAGTTGCTTGATGCGATGAAACTGAACGGAGTCGTTATTACCTCGTCCCCGTCGCTGATGCCGAACGCTCGTATGAGCAGATGAAGCCCGCTTGTCCCGCTATTGACTGCGATAGCGTGTTTTGCGCCTACATAGTCTGCAATCGCCTGCTCGAATTCTTTCAGCTTCGGACCCAACGCGAGGATGGGAGAGCGGATGACTTCATTTACGATCTCGATTTCTTTATCAGTAATATCAGGCCTGGCCAGGTGAACTTGCATAGATTACTCCTCCCTACGATGCTACATTCCCAGATTATTACCTCTTTCTCTCTCAGGTGGCAAGATCCTTCATGCAAACCTGGAAATACGTGACATTGGTGCCGCATTGTCAGATACCACCTGCGAGGAATGAATTTTGCCGGGAATCTCCCTCAACCACTCGCCCGGATCACTATTGCAGTTTCTGAAGAATGGTGTATAATGTTCTCGCATCGCCATTAAACTTTGAGTTTACCTATACCGAACTTATTAACTTGAAGTTTACTGGATTTAAACTTGGAGACCGGTCGGTGTGGCCCTCCTTATGAACTTGGGGTGGGCCTGTGATGAATTCTGAACACAAGCGACAGTGAGGGACGAAAAATGAAAATCGGGCGAAGAATCAAGAATCTACGGTTGAAGAAGGGTTTAACCCAAGAAGAGTTGGGCGAGCGCACAGACCTGACTAAGGGTTATATCTCCCAAATTGAACGCGACCTGAGTTCGCCGTCAATTGAAACCTTCTTTGACATTCTTGAGGTCCTCGGTTGCACGCCTCGAGAGTTCTTTGATGACGAGGAACGCGAGCAAAAGGTCGTGTACGGGGAAGAAGACCGCACGGAATTCGTGGATGAAGAACGGGGCTACCGCGTTCAATGGCTTGTTCCTGAATCCAATGAAAACGAAATGGAGCCGATACTTCTCACTCTTGAAAAAGGTGGGAGTTTCAAGGAGTTCGAGCCTTCCCTGGCAGACACTTGCGCCTATGTGCTGAAGGGCAAAGTCAAGGTCTCACTTGGAGGACGGATTTACCATGCGAAAGCAGGAGAGACCGTCTACTACCAGGCGTCAGAAGAACACCAGATCTCAAACGACGCTGACGGACCGGCGGAACTGCTCCTGGTCGCCACCGATTCTTATTTATAGTGTAGCCCATATGACATTCCCGCCACGTAACCGAGCATGCATGATGCAACTTGTCACGCCGGACGGGCTCTGTCAGAAATAGGGCGAGAGGCCACATAACTCAACAAGACCAATGGAAGCTTATCGCGCATCCTAACTCTCCGTCGGCCAGGACGGTGCCACATCCGCCAAGGCGGTGGAAGGCGGAGCCGGGTACCGCGATAAAGGTGGGACCTGACACCGGCAGCAAAGGTGGGGCCGGGCGCCGAGATAAAAGCGGAGCCGGGCGGATTAATATGAGGGGGGACAGAAATGCCTGAAGAGACAATTATCCGCTTTGAGAACATCACAAAACAATACGATAACGATCCTCCTGTGCTGACAGACGTCAGCTTCCAACTGGAAAGAGGGAAATTCTACACATTGCTGGGCCCTTCCGGCTGTGGTAAGACAACCATCATTCGGTTGATTGCAGGCTTTGTCCAACCTACATCCGGCGCAATCTATTTTGACGGGCAAGAAATCAGCAACATCCCTCCGGACAAGCGCCGCGTAAACACCATATTCCAGGATTACGCGCTGTTTCCCCATTTGAATGTGTTCGAGAACGTCGCCTTCGGACTGAGGGTCAAAAGGATGAAGCCTGACATAATTAAGGCCAAAGTGCGAGAAGCCCTCCGCTTCGTCAACCTGGAAGGCCTGGAAAACCGAGGGATCACCGGAATGTCCGGCGGTCAGCAGCAAAGAGTGGCAGTTGCACGAGCTATTGTTAACGAGCCGGAAGTGCTTCTTTTGGACGAGCCGTTGTCAGCCCTTGATCTGAAACTGCGCTCGGAGATGCAGTACGAACTTAGGGAGCTGCAGAAAAACCTGGGGATCACCTTTGTGTTCGTCACGCATGATCAAGAAGAAGCCCTAGCCCTATCTGATGAGGTCTTTGTGTTGAACAACGGGATAATTCAACAACGCGGAACGCCTAACGACATCTATGACGAGCCTGTCAACAGGTTTGTGGCTGACTTCATCGGAGAGTCCAATATCATCCCCGGAGTAATGATCAGTGACTATCTGGTGGAGTTCGTCGGTAATCAATTTGAATGTGTGGACCAGGGGTTCTATCCTAACGAACCCGCGGAAATCGTAATACGGCCGGAAGACCTGGAGATCACAGGAAAAGACCAAGGCAAATTGCAGGTCCGCGTGGATTCTCAACTGTTCCGCGGAGTGCACTATGAAATCTGCTGCTATGACAAGGACGGAAACGAATGGCTTGTCCATTCCACCAGAAAGGTAATAGTAGGAGATGAAATCGGCCTCGACTTCGGCCCTGAAGACATTCATGTCATGCGGCTAGGTGAGACTGAGGACGAATTCGACAGACGTTTGGAATCGTATGAAGAGGTGCGCCATGCAGGGTAAGACGAGAACTGGTAATATTTATCTAATTCCGTATATGTTGTGGATCGTTCTATTTGTCATTGCACCGATTGTGCTAATCCTCTACTACTCCATGTTTAACATCGACGGCGCGTGGGGCTTGGAGAATTACAGGAGGTTCTTCACGCCTGTCTACCTAAGCATGACTCTTAGGTCGTTTTGGTATGCCGGTTTGATCACAGGATTTTCGCTGCTTATCGCTTACCCCACTGCATACTTGCTCACAAAGACAGAGCATAAGCAGCTTTGGCTCTTGCTTATCATACTGCCGTCCTGGATCAATCTCCTTCTCAAGATATATGCCTTTATCGGCATTTTGGGATACTACGGCCCGATCAACTTTTTCTTGGACATCATCGGGATTGGAACCAGGCAGATTCTGTTTACAGACTTCAGCTTCATGTTTGTGGCTGTGTACATCTTCATCCCGTATATGATCCTCCCGATATTCAACGCGCTGGAGGAGCTCGACCCGTCGCTTGTCGCTGCAGCCCGGGATTTGGGAGCATCATCATGGGCAACGTTCCGGAGAGTAGTCTTCCCCTTGACGCTCAGCGGGGTGAAAGCAGGCTGTCGCGCTGTTTTCATTCCGGCGTTGTCCTTGTTCATGATCACGCGCCTAATTGCAGGAAACCGCGTAATTACCTTGGGAACCGCCATTGAACAGCACTTCCTGGTCACACAGGACTGGGGCATGGGTTCGACTATTGCCGTCTTCCTCATTATTGCCATGGGCCTCACTATGATACTGACGGAAACCGGGAAGAGGGTGAACTAGCATGAAGAAAACGAACAGACTGTCTGCAACATACCTTACTATTGTGTTTATCATACTGTATGCGCCCATCTTCTACCTGATGTACTACTCTTTCAACAGCGCAGGTACTATGCATAGCTTTGAAAGCTTCACTCTTGACTGGTACAGAGAGGTCTTTCAGGACACGAGGCTATTCATTATCCTGTTGAACACCCTTGTCATTGCGCTTCTCTCTTCAGCCATATCCACGGTTATCGGCGTCGTGGGTGCGATTGCCATCACTCGGGTGAAAGCGAAGCGATTTCAGAATGCGCTTCTCACTCTGAACAATGTGATGATTGTCAGCCCTGACGTAATCATCGGCGCTTCTTTCCTGGTCCTCTTCGCAATGAGCGGCATAAAGCTGGGATTTGGCTCTGTTTTGATTTCTCATATCGCGTTTAGCGTCCCCATTGTTGTCCTTATGGTTCTTCCGAA
>JAAZEW010000093.1 GCA_012512055.1 Bacillota bacterium
ACTGCACCATGTGAAGATTATTCACTCGCTTGGCGTCTACATTGCACAAACAGTCTGCCAGGAAATCAGCTTGTTTTTGGTTGTTTCCTTCAAGCGCCACCCTGTCACCTGACTGAATTACCGCCTCTAACAAGGATACGCAATCAGCAGGATCCACTATCTTGCTGCCTGGCTCAGATGCAAACTGTTTTGCCGCACATAGCCGCTTCCGAAACTCATTCTTCCTCAGCGTCCATTCAGTTCTTCTCGCAGCCATGCTTTCCATATTCTCAAGCCCCTTTATACTTCTTCCAGGGTCATAAGGAGGTCCCCGGCTTTTACCATTTGCCCTGTACTTGCATGGATCTCCACAACCTTCGCCTTCTTGGGCGAAAGTATTTGGTTCTGCATCTTCATGGCCTCGATGAACGCTACTTCCTGTCTTACGTCAACAACATCCCCTACTCCGGGTAAGTCAGTCTTTTTCATAGGATGCTTGCCGGGGTTTATGGTAAGCTGTCCCGGAAGCTTCGCTCTGATTTCAAACGAGTTTCCGTTTTTCATCTGGAATTACACCTCCTGAAGATTCTTGACGGTGACAAGGATATCAGGCGCCCTTATTCGACCTCTGCCTAACCCAGTAGAGTCAGAAAACATCCGGCTGCAACCGCTGTCCCGATCACGCCTGCCACATTCGGGCCCATTGCATGCATAAGCAGGAAGTTTTCAGGATTTGCCTTTTGCCCTTCCACCTGACATACGCGGGCAGCCATAGGAACTGCCGACACTCCGGCTGCACCGATAATTGGGTTTATCTTTCCTCCGCTCAATACGTAGAATAGTTTTCCCAGTAGGACTCCACCTGCTGTACTGACTGCGAACGCAACAGCGCCAAGCGCGAGGATCTTAAGGGTTGCCACAGTCAAGAAGGTATCAGCGCCCATTGTTCCGCCTACAGCGATAGTCAGGAGTATGGTCACTATATTGACCATCTCACCCTGCGCGGTATTGAAAAGACGATCCGTCACGCCGGATTCCCTAAAGAGGTTTCCCAGCATTAAGCAGCCTATAAGCGGTGTAGTATCCGGCAATAACAGACAACCGACAATCGTTGTTACGATGGGGAAAAGGATCTTCGTAGCCTGTGAAACAGGTTTAGGATCCTCCATTACAGTCTCGCGTTCTTTTTGTGTAGTAAGAAGGCGAATAACCGGCGGCTGGATCAATGGCACAAGGGACATATACGAGTAAGCCGCAACCGCCACAGCCCCTAGCAGATGAGGAGCGAGTTTCACAGTAAGGTAAATCGCGGTAGGGCCGTCCGCTCCTCCGATTATGGCAATGGAGGCAGCCTCTCTGATGCCAAAGCCCAACGCGTCTGCCAGGAACATGGCAAAAAACACCCCAAACTGCGCTGCAGCCCCCAACAAGAATGTCACGGGCCGGGCAAGCAGCGGGCCGAAGTCAGTCAACGCACCTATTCCCATGAAAATCAGGCATGGCAATATTTCTGTTTCAAGTCCGTATGTGTAGAAGTAGTAGAGAAGTCCTCCTTCATCTGAAATGCCCGCTCCCGGGATATTGGCCAATAGGCACCCGAAGGCTATCGGAAGAAGCAACAGAGGCTCAAAGCCCTTGCTAATGGCCAGGTAAAGGAGGACAATAGCCACTCCGATCATTATGAGGTTCCCTACGGTTAAGTTCAGCAGCCCACCGGACGCTAACACCGATACCAAGGTTTTGAGAAACAAGGATATCCCCCCACTTGCACCCAATCTCAGTCAGGCATAATCGCGCCAAGCGCCATAATCACCAGGCAAAGAAAACCCGTTACAAGGAAAACAGTGGTAATTGATACTAGACATACCGTAAGCGTACTGACTCCGGGTTCCACACACATCACCCCCGCTGCGTCTGCCTATGAACAGTTGTTCCAAGGCTTCTTAAGAAAACCGCAAGAAGTGTAGACACCTGGTCCATTGTGTTAAGGTCAATAACCTCGTACGGAGAATGGGAATTTCGCCTGGGCACTGTTACGGAAACACACTTTATGTCAGACCACTCATCGTATACGCCCGCAGCGTCCGTAAACAGGCCAAAGCGCACATCCAGGCTGTAAGGAACACCTGCCTCATCGGCTGACTTTTTGAGACCTCTGACAAGTTCTCTGTCAGCGAAGAACATCAACATACCCCTTGCGGGTTTCACTGACTCAAATCGCCTTATGACAGGCCCTGTACCCAGTGGGACTCCTACGCCCGGCCCTGCTTCGGGATCCCCGCCATATCCTGTGTCAATGGAAATGGCCCACTTCGGATAGACGGTCTTTGCCAGGTGTCGTGCTCCCCTGCACCCGACTTCTTCCTGAACCGTAAATGCAAAAATCACGCTA
Source organism: Bacillota bacterium (assembly GCA_012512055.1). Next base: position 2,372 of record JAAZEW010000093.1, read on the forward strand.
ACGTCAAGCTCAACTCCGGCCAGGCGTCGTGCGGTCTCAAGTAGAATTGCGCATCCTTGCCGATTATCAACAGCTCTCGATGCAAGTAACGTTTCCTCGTCATTCAACCACCTGGGAGTTGTGTCGAATACTATCGGATCCCCCGGTTCCACCTGAGAACAACGTGGCCCCGCATCAATCCAGAGGCGGTTTAGGGTCTGGCCCAAGTGAGTGCTGGGTGAGCGAACTACGCCTGGAACAGGCCCTTTCTCCGTGAGAATCACTACAGGCTGGCCTGCGGTCACGGCTGGGTTTATGTCCACCACAAAATCAAACCACACAAATCCGTCTCTTACGTCAGTCGTAACCATGCTTATCTCATCCATATGGGCCATCAGCGCCAAAACCGGGGCCCCTTTCGGGCCTTCCTTAGTAGCCAGCAGGTTCCCCATCCCGTCCATTTGCACCGTGGATACATGTGATCGGACCTTCTCACGGATCACGTCTGCCACCGGTTGTTCAAAACCGGAGGGGCCTGGAATTCTCACAAGTTCGAGAAAATCACGACGGAGATCCTTGATACCCATTTGCTCCCACCTACTCACTGTCAAATGCCACAATTCGGCATATGGAAGACTCCCCACCCACAAACCGCCATGGGAAGCAACCGATAATCATTCTTCTATTAAGGATCTTTTCTATGTCCCCTCCCACATTCTCAGCGTGGATAATGTCACGAGGGAAGAGGAGCGTGTGCATTATCTGATAATCCTGTGGCGGGAAAAAGTCATCAAGGCCTTTGCCGTATTTGTCTCGGAGATGGAGGTCCGCCTCTTTTGCTTGTACAGGCATCCATTCGCGTATCTTGGTGTTCATTGGATGATCAGCGGATCCGCAGTCAACGGCAAGCCACTTCAGTTTCATGTCCTTGCACCATTCCGCGAATTCCCTGGCAGGCCCCGGATGCTTTATCATGTACCTGACTTCGTCAGCCTCGGGTTGATCCCATGCATACCGGTGATAACCTGTGTTAATAACAACAATGTCGCCTTCCTTGACTTCGACCCTGTCTGTGATGTCTTTGGATGTGTAGATCCCGTAGTCTTCGGCAATGTCGCTAAGGTCCACCGCTACCCCCGGCCCCACAAGGTAATCCAAGGACAGACTGGCAATATCCCTGCCGTGAGTGCAAAAGTGCAATGGCCCGTCAAGATGGGTCCCTACGTGGTTGGACGTGGTAATAAGCTGACCGTTGGCGCCGTTGGGGCTGAGTCTCTTGAAGAACTTGATCTGAAGCGGCTCATACGTCGGCCACGGCGGCGTAAGATGGCTTAGCGGTTGTGTAAGGTCATACATCTTCACTTTATCCCAGAACTTAGTCATTTTTATCTCATCCTCCTTAAAAGAACTGTATGAGAATCTCAAGACATCTCGCAATACTGTTTCCCAAAGGCAATAATCGCCTTCTCGAAACACTCCCAAGGTGGATTCACCAATCCGGCCCCTACCTGCCCCACGCCAGGCGCCTTGTGGGCGATTCCGGTATTTATCTGGGGCAATACACCTGTTTCCACTACTTTTCTGATATCTATGCCTGTCGGTGTGCCTCTGAAGTTCAAGATAGGTATGGTAAAGTGCCTATTCTCGGTGATTGTTATGCTATACATCTTCTGAGAGAACCCGATAGCATCTTCAGGCGCGCCCCCCACAAACTGAACAATGGGGATGGCAGCCGCCATGGCAAACCCGCCTACACCTGCAGTCTCCGTTATCGCCGAATCACCGATATCAGGGTTTGCATCCTCTTCAGAATACCCGGGGAAATAGAGGCCTTTAACCATCTGCGCAGGACCGGTGAACCACTGATTGCCCAGCCCGCTGACTTTGATTCCGAACTCTGTGCCGTTTCTTGCCATTATCGTCACGAGAGAACTCTTGGGAACGCCGTGCGCAGCCTCAAGCATTGCCTTGACTGCCGGCATAGAAAGGTTGAGAAAGAAATGGTCGTTGGAGTTGATGAATTCCAGACATTTTCTGATATCAGCTTGCGGACGGTCCACCTCAATGAGGTAAGGAACCAAGGCTCTTATGAGAAGGGACGTCCCTGCCCTGTTCCGATTATGCACTTCATCCCCCATGTGCAGCGCTTGGGCTATCATGGACTTGAGATCTATGCCGCCGGAAAGCTCAACCGCCTCCTTCAAGATGGGAGCGAGGACTTTCTCCATCCATCTCAGCCTATCCAGTACTTCCTCGCCGTAGGCTCCGTACCGGAGCACTTTCCCCAGGCCTTCATTGAGTGTAGAGTAGGATCGATTCCCATGGGTCCTGTTCTCTAGGATGAACACAGGCATCCTAGGTGATACTACGCCTGCCATAGGCCCCACGGCAGAGTGCTCATGACACGGGGAATACCCGATATCGCCTTTTGAGGCCAGCTCTTCAGCTTTTTCCGGTGAATCCGCCCAACCTTCATACAAGATTGCACCTATCACAGCGCCTCGCAGAGGCCCCGACATGTTTTCCCAGGTAATGGGAGGCCCGGCATGGAGCAACATTCGGTCGCCGAATCCGGGAATCGTCTCGCGAGCTACACCAATACCGGTGAGGACAGGTTGCGCTGAACTGAATCTCTCAACTGCCGTTTGGTTGGCTTCATCAATATCACTTCTGCCTTCCAGCTTATCAAGGATATTGATGAGTTCTGCCTTACCATGGGCGGGAGGCTGCCATTTCACCTGATATACGATGGCACCCTGCTCCTGCATAGACTCGGCAAATACACCGCTTCCCACATTAACCACTCCCCCTTTGGGGGGCCAATTCCTTATCGTAAGCACGGTCTCGCTCCTCCCTGCGCCTTGATAATTCGAGCTACCAAGTCTGCCGCTGCCCGGTTCGAGGAAAGAACTTGGGCTCCTGCCTCCTGCAAGGCTGCCTCCTGTTTCTCTAAGCCCTGGGGATCTCCTGCGGTGCCCACGATGACAGCAATCTGCACTAATCCTTGCCCCATATCCTTTCGAATCCGCCCGGCTTCCCTCACGGCCTCAGCCATTACCCCTGCAGGATCTTCGTGACACCCGTAACCCAACACTACATCGAATAGCAGGATCCCCACATCCTTGCGGCTTGCCTCAGCAATGTACCTGGAGACTCTCATTCCGGGATCCAGCATCGGGTGAGGCTTCCCTCGGGTGAAGTAGTCCTCTCCCATATCAATACAGGTGTTGGCGCAACTCTCCTCGGGGTTGTCAATCAACAGCCGCCTGTCCTGTGCAATGTTGGAATATACATCTACACCCATCCTTCGGAGTATGGTCAGGGTTTCATGGCACAGGGTCCCACCTGAGTACAACCCTCTGAAGTATCCTCCTGCATTTGCCGTTTTCGCTGCTTTACATGCCATTTTGTCAAGTTCGCCGTCAGAGTACAGGCTCCCTTTGGACTTCCCGGTTGCCAACCGGTAGGCTAAAACCGCAGCCTCCTCCAAATCCCGGGCAAACAGGACCTTACCTGAGCATTCCCTTCGGGCTTCCTCAATCTCCTCACCCATGAAGCATACAACCGCAGGTTTTGCCCCCTCACGCAACATCTTTATCAATCTGTCACGAACACCGGGATGAGGTGGCTTTGATATTAAGACTTTGACGCGAGTGTTAGGATCTGATTCGAGAAAAGCCAATCCCATGAAAGTGGTAATCCCGCCTACCTCCTTACTCAGATCGCGCCCGCCTGTTCCGATAGCTTCAGAGACTCCTTCCCCAAGCTTGTCGATAACAGCCATTACTTGTTGCAAGCCTGTGCCTGCCGCAGCCACAATACCAATCTTTCCGGATCTGACTTTGTTCGCGAACCCTAAACCCACGCCTCCGATGACAGCAGTGCCGCAATCAGGACCCATGACAAACAGGCCTTTTTCTTTGCCCAACTCCTTTAGGGCGGCTTCATCCGCAACTGAGACGTTATCACTGAACAAGAAAACATGTAAGCCATTGGCAAGCGCTTCTCTGGCTTCCCTTGCGGCATACTCGCCCGGAACCGATATTGATGCGATTTCTGCGCCTCCCGTGGCGGCTGCTTCCGACAGAGTCGCATAGGCCTTGGCGCCCTTTACCCCGGGCTCTTGCCGGACCTTCCGTTGCAGGCTTTCTGTAATGACCTCCTCTGCATTGTCTATGGCATCCTCAGTTTCTGCCACGAGCGCGACGACAAGGTCATTGGCGGTAGCCGCCTCCAGTTCTTGGGAGGAAAAACCCATTTCCCTTACCGCATCCTTATTAAGCTCAGTCGCCATTCCCACCTGGGCCTCGACGACCTTATCTATGTTCCGGACTGTCCGAGCCAGGCGCATAAGCACAATAGAGTCATAGTAATTATTGGGCTTTATCATCAACCTTTTGAACACCAAGCATACCTCCTTTGCCAGTTCAGGGCAAGGTACATGCCCAGCCCTATGTCAGAGCCGGACGTAGCGCCCACTGATAGCAACCTGTCTACTGCGTCCTTTGTTTCACCGGGTTCTCCCATAAGCACGTAAACCAAAGCTCTCTCTATAGTCTCATGAGCAAATCCAGCCAACGCCCGCCTAATGAAAAACGCGCTGAGATCAGACGTCTTGTGCAGGTTCCTTCTGACGCTTTCTTCCCATATATTTCGCCCTGCCCTCCGGGACCTTCCAAAAACACTCCTGACCAGACTGATTCCAAGGACCAAATCATCGCCGCTGGGAGTAAGGCCCGGCCCGAACCCGATAATTCCGGCCAAAGCCTCGTCCAGCCCTTCCCTGTCGTTTTCAAGCAGGGTTTTTCTTATATCCTCAAGGACCCCGCCGAACGCAACTGATTCTCCGTTGCATTTCTCGGCGAGAGCTGATTTCAAAGTCGCCATGTTCTCGTCTCTTATTGAACACAGGCAATTAGCAGCCGACAAGGGACTTCGCCAGCCCCTACTGCCACTAAAATCCATGACCGTCTTTTTGCCAAGCCGTAACCTGGAAAAGGCAGACATGCTGACTTCATCTCCCGGGGATATGTCCAGGGAAAAGAAGGAGAAATCTCCTGATACAGCCACTGTTGCACAGTCCTTTCCACATCCGCGTCCCAGCGGCAGGATAGTGAGAAAGTCTAATCCGGCTACAAGGTTGATGGCATGTGCGAATACACTGTGCACTCTAAATGTTGCTTGGCATTTCAACACAGGTTCAAATCCTGGGCCGTGACTTACAGCGGCAAGGTAAAATGGCTGTTCATACATGTTCATGTCAGTGTCATAATTCCAAACTGCACACTGATAAACCTTTATGAAATAGCTATAAAGTTTGCACTCCTATTATGTTATAAAGTATCATTTTGTTGGAAATAACCATTGGGCAAGAGGGTTTTCTGATCGTCGTTTCACAGGACTCCGTCAAGATGGTGTCCCATGTCAAAAATTCTGGACAGGCGAAGAGCCGTCTGTAGTGACAAACGTTGATCAGCATGATTAGGGTCGAGCCCGGTGAGCTCCTTTATTTTTCTTAACCGGTAAAGGATTGTGTTGTAATGAGCATACATCAATTTCGCGGTTTTCCTGGCATTACCATTAGTCCTGAAGTAAGCCTCAAGGGTCTTTAAGAGCTCGCCTCCTTTTGCCGCATCGTAATCTCGAAGCCTGCAGATGATCTCATCAGCAAATCGCTTCTGCTCATCCAGGTCAGCCTGGCCAAGCAGAAGCCCATAAATACCCAGCATTTCATAGTGGATGTTCTGACCCTTCCCGAAAATGACCTTACCAAGGTCCAGGGCTACTTTAGCCTCTCTGAACCCTCTTTTTATACCTGTCACCCCACTGACCGGGCGGCTGATGCCTGAACTCACCGTCCATCTCCCAAGATTGCTACGGGCCTTCTTAAGCAAGCGGTCGACCCAAAACGCAACATCGTCTCCCTTGGCTTCCTCCGGATGCACAAACAAGAGAATTCCACTTGCATGCCGTGTCAGAATGTACCTTAGGCGACATCTCCGGCAAAAATCGGCAATAATAGTCGTAGCCTGTGTCTTTGCCATCTGGCATGCTTTTTCATACTCGGCAATATCATTGATTTCTTTTGAAGGCAGGACATCAAAAAGGATCGTCACGTAGTCCAGGCCCAAATTCCATCCGAATGTCTTGGCTCGTTCCAAGAATCCCTCTTCAGCCGGATTATCAGAAGAAAAAAGCTGATCCAGGAATTCTGTGCGGTATTTCTGCTCTACCTGCGTAACATCATGGCAACGTATTACGTCAAGAGCAATAAGAGGGCATAACCTCTCAAGGCTGTACAAGTCTGTTACGCTAAATTCCCCGAAAAACTTCACTGCTGTAAGAGACCCCAATTGCTCATTTGCGGCAGTCACCGGAGCGCGAATGATTTCGGCCTTATAGCCGTTTGTCTCCACCTGATTGCGCTTGAACCAAAGCACAGTGCCTTCCACGCGGTCAGTGAATGTCTCGGGCTCAAGATGCTCGGTAGGCCGGTCAAGCAACTCGCCTATGAGGGCTTCATCAGACGGCCCCCAACACATACCCGAGACTGATCTTCTCAAATTCAAAGAGTCCTCGATAGACACCACTGCCTGGAGAAGGTCTGCTGCGGCTCCTGATATTTCCTGAAGGCCTCCTCCTTGCAGAAGAAGGTTTATGAACCTTCTGTGCGCTACCAGGCTGGCCTGAACAAACCTGCTCTGGCGATTGACAAGTTCTGCTAAGACGGCTGATATCAAGTCGGAAAAATTGGTTTCACGGGGAAGCTCCAGAAGAGGCACTCCAAGTTCATTTGCGGCATCTATCATGTGAGGCGGAATCGCGTCTATGTACCGTTTCGGTTTCATGCCCAAAACTGCCAATCCTTTTCTCGCCAGAGTCGGCAGTAAATCCCTTTGAGCGTCTACGTTGTCCTTTATTGCATAGCCTGTGGTTAAGAGCATGTCCCCCTCTCGCACCCAATCGAGGATATCAGGGACTTCCATAACGTTTATGTTAGTGACAACCCGTTCCATGCCGGCATTGCCTCCGGCGACAGTGACCCCGGAAAACTCAGGCAACTCGAGGACTTCCCTGACAGTGATTCCGACTTCATGAAACATCATTCGCGACCCTCCATGAATTACCGGTAGTCAGCAACAAAACGCTCATTTTCTAGGTTCGACGTATGAACGCCGACTCCTTTGACATGGATAACAAAAGGGGCCTCCGTCTCGGCCCCCTTTGCCATTACCTTATGAGACAGTAACCGCAAACCCGAACTACTCGCGGGGTTAAGTCTATGGTTGGGATCTCGGAAGAACCTGGTTGAGGATTATGCCAAGTATGGCTGCAAGGCCCATGCCTCCCAATTGCATATTACCCCATATGGTAATCATTGCGCCGCCGATTCCTACAACCAGGATTACGCTGGCAATGAACAAGTTCCTTGAATCCTTCAGATCAACCTTGTTTTCTACCATGGTCCTGACGCCGATAGCTGCTATCATGCCAAAGAGCACAATGGAGATTCCTCCGATAACAGGATCGGGAATTGTTCTGATAGCCGCGCCGAGCTTCCCTATGAACGCCAGTAGGATAGCGAACACTGCCGCTATCCTCATCACTTCAGGCTTCCATACCTTCGTCAAGGCCAAGACACCTGTATTCTCAGAGTATGTGGTGTTGGCAGGCCCGCCAAACAAACCTGCGAGTGATGTGGCAATACCGTCTCCGAAGAGCGTCCTCGTGAGGCCCGGGTCTCCTATGAAGTCGTCCTCAACCGTAGCGCCTACAGCCAGAATATCTCCAACGTGTTCCACCATACTGGCAAAAGCTGCAGGGGCTATGATTCCGATAGCGGCAGCATCAAAGACAGGGAGCGTGAATTTGGGCATTCCTATCCACGCTGCTTGTACCACCGGGGTCGGATCTACGTTGCCTGTTATGAGACAGACAACATACCCCACAACAATCCCTGAAATAACAGGCAATAGTCTCAGGAAACCCTTTACATACAGGTTCACAATAGCAACCGTAGCAAGTACAATCAGCGCAATCGGCCAGTTCTGGCTTGCGCTTCCAATGGCAACAGGCGCCAGATTCAACCCTATTACCATGATGATAGGTCCTGTGATAACAGGCGGAAGTATCCGCTCCATGAACTCAGGGCCGAGAAAATGAATGAGAATTCCGAAAGCGACGTAAAGAAGACCGGCTACAATAATTCCTCCCTGAGCTGCAGGAATTCCCTTCTCTGCCACGACCAACGCAACCGGTGCAATGAATGCAAATGATGACCCTAGAAATACCGGCACCCTTCCTCTGGTGACGAAATGAAACCATAGGGTTCCGATTCCTGCTGTGAACAAAGCTACGCTGACATCAAAACCAGTTAGGAGCGGAACAAGAACTGTAGCACCAAACATGGTAAACGCATGTTGAAGACCGAGCACGAGCAATTGAGGTGTGGGCAGATAGTCTCCGGGTTTGATCGGCCCCATGATTTTGGTCTCAACCGCCGGCTTAGTACTAGCCATTACTCTTCTCCTCCCTTCATGCTCCTTCGCCTGTCACTTCACGAACAGTCAGCGAAGGGATGCACTTGCTCTCTCTTTAAGCGCCCAATACACCTTCTCTGATGTCATGGGTAGTGTCCTCACCCTTATGCCTGCTGCATGATACAGCGCATTGGCAATAGCGGGCGGTGTTGGCACCATGACATGTTCTCCTATTCCTCTCGCTCCGTACGGTCCGTCTTCCTGAGGAACCTCTACGAAATCAACAATCAACTCATCAGGTATGTCTGCTGCAGTTGATATCTTATAATCAACGTATGACGGATTCAAGAGTTTTCCCTGTTCACTGAATTTCAATTCTTCAAGTAAGCCTATACTTATGCCCTGTACTACACCTCCTTCCACTTGGGTCGCGGCAGTAACCGGATTGATGACTCGTCCGGCGTCATACACTGCAGCGACTTTGAGAACATCTATTTTCCCTGTCTCGACATCAAGCTCAATCTCTACAGCTTGAGCTCCGTAGGTCCAGTTGGCGACCGGTTTCTCGCTCTGCCCGGTCTCAGGGTTCATAGCGGTGATCCCTTCCGGGATAAACGTTCCTCTTCCTACTACAGGCCCTCCGTACCCGCTGAAGTCCGGAAGAGTGACACCCAGTGCAAGGGTACCTATATGAACAGACCTCTTGGGATCGCTCTTCACAAAGACCTTACTTTGTGCAACATCCATATCTTCAACGGGAACCTCGAAATACCTGGCTGCATGATTCAGAACTTGGCGCCTGGCGTCTTTTGCGGCAGCAATAACCGCCCTGCCACATGAGTAGGTAATTCTGCTGGCTACAGTCTGCCACTCGTACGCGCTATAGTCAGTGTCTATAGGCTGTACTCTGACATCTTCGTACCTGACTCCGAGCTCATTGGCAAGTATCTGAGCCAGAACAGTGAATGAGCCTTGTCCCAGCTCTTGGGCGCCGATGCTCAAATAAACCGTCCCATCATCATTAAGCTTAACAATAGCTGAGGACGCAGCATCATTGGGCATGGCGGGCGCCTTAGTCATGCAAGCGATGCCTTTTGCCCTGACTTTCTTCACGCCGGGCTCAATGACCCCGGGCCCGCTCACCTTTTCCCAACCGATGAGTTCTGCAGCCCTTTCAAGACACTGTTCTATGCCCGGGTTACAAAGCACCTGTCCTGTTGCGTTTGTCGAGCCGTCTCTTTGCAGGTTGATCCTGCGGAGCTCTAGCGGATCCATCCCCAGTTCATGGGCAATCTGGTCTATATGTTGCTCCATCGCCCAGTGATTCTCACTATGGCCGAAGCCACGCAGCGGCCCTCCGACAGGCTTGTTAGTATATACGCAATATGAATCGGTTTTCATGTTAGGTATGTCATACACCCCGGACGAGCTATATCCTGCTGCTCTTGTCACATTCACCCCATATTCCGTATACGCGCCGGCGTCCCAGTACATTTCAAACTCCTGGGCAGTGAACCTGCCGTCGTTCCTGACTCCGGTCTTGAGACGGCATAACATCCCCTGTCTGACGAAAGTGTCTCTGAACTCTTCTTCCCTCGTACAGACCAGCTTAATCGCAACATTCCTGCATTTCATCGCAAGGGGTACCAAAGTCGCCTCAACATTAAGCCCGGCTTTGCCGCCAAAGCCTCCGCCCACATACGGTCCTATGACTCTCACCTTGTTCATGGGGAAGCCCAGACTGTGGCTTAGGATGCTGCGCATTGCAAAGGGTGATTGTGAACTTGCCCATATAGTCAGCTTGTCATTACGGTCGTAGAGAGCTATCGCAGCATGGGGCTCAATAGGCGAATGCTGAATATGAGGGACGTAATACTCACGTTCAAATATGAAGTCAGCCTCAGCAAAGCCCTTTTCAATATCGCCTTTGCGTATTCTGAAGTGGTTGCTGATATTAGTATGAGGTATAGGGAAGAAAGCGGCTCCAATGTCATATGTATGGAGATCAGGATGTACCAGGCAAGCGCCGGGCTTTATCGCTTCCCGAAGATCGAGCACCGGAGGGAGTTCTTCGTATTCCACCTCTATCAATCTCAAAGCTTCTTCAGCAATCTCCAGAGACTCAGCAGCGACGCCTGCCACAGGTTCTCCGTAATAGCGCACCTTATCCACGGCATAGGGAGTACGATCTTTTAGGTAAAGCCCCATCCTGTTTGGAAAATCCTTGCCTGTGACAACAGCCTTTACACCGGGTAGATTCTGCGCCTTGGTTGTGTCAATCCGCACGATGCGGGCATGCGCATGGTTGCTTCTCAGGAGTTTAGCGTACAGCATCCCTGCGAACTTCAGATCGCCTGCATAGCGTGCTGCACCGGTAACCTTTTCCACCGCGTCATTCCGCATGACGCCAACACCCAAGTAGTCTTCGCGTGCCACTATCTCTCACTCCCCTCTTCTTGGGAATCAGAGCTTGCTCGGACCTGCATTATCGCATCTATTATACGGGCATATCCCGTACACCTGCAGAGATTTCCGCTTATGGCTTCAACAACTTCATCCCGAGTAGGGTTCGGATTTCTCAAAAGCAGGCCCTTTGCTGACATGACTACCCCCGGTGTACAATACCCACATTGAAGCGCGCTGTTATCGATTATACTCTGCTGTATCGGGTCAAGGAGATCCGCGTCGCCGAGGCCTTCTACAGTGAGCACTTCTTTACCGTCGGCTTCCACAGCCAGCATGAGGCAGGAGTTCACCGGCTCACCATCTACCAAGACCGTGCATGCTCCGCATTCCCCTTTGCCACACCCTTCTTTGGCGCCTGTTAAGTCCAACTCCTCACGGAGAAAGTCCAAGAGCCTCATCTGGGAGGATACTTCCGCCTTGACCGGCTCGCCGTTAACTGTCATTTCTATTTTGTGTGTCACAGCTCACTTCACCTCCCCGATTGCTGCAAGGCCTGAAAGAGCTTGCCGAATAGCGTTAGCAGTCAAAATCTCTGTCATTTCAAGGCGATACTCTTCGCTTGCTCTTACGTCACTGATAGGAACAGCAGTCTCTCGTGCAAGAGATGCAGCCTTGTCTATTGCCTTTTCGTCCTTACTGTTCAAAAGGACAGACTCGGCCTTTCTTAATCTTATCGGGGTAGGCGCTACCGCTCCCAGGGCAATCCGAACCTCTCCGCTTGCGAAAGTCAGGCAAGCTACACTGACGATAGACAGATCCACGGAGTTGGTCCGGCCCAGTTTTAGATATACCCCGTACGATTCGGCATCCTCCCTGGGAAGCCTGATCTTGTAGACGAACTCCCCCCGCTCCAGAACGGTCTTGCCCGGCCCGGTAAAGAACTCGCCAATAGGAATCAGTCGGGAGTTCTTCGGCCCCCATGTCTCGATCTCAGCTCCATACACCAATAACGCAGGGGCGGTATCAGCCGCCGGAGAAGCGTTACATATGTTTCCGCCGATTGATGCCCGGTTTCTGACTTGAAGAGATCCGACGGAATGGGCTGCCTGCGCTAACAACCCGTATTCTTGGCGAATGAACTTGTTTCTGACAATCGTGTTTAAAGGTGTTGCTGCTCCTATGGAAAGGCCTTCTCCGTTCTGATACTCTATTCCCCCGATTCCTTCTATTTCCTTCACGTCTATTAATGTCTTGGGTCTATGTTGTCTGTCATACATACGTACAAGCAAATCAGTCCCGCCTGCAAGAAAACTGCCGGTGGGGCCTGCCTTGATAGCAAGGCTTACCGCGTCCTCCTTGGTTCGTGCACGTACATAATCAAAAGGTAACAGCACCGGTCGCCCTCCCTTCTACGTGTCTCTACTTCTTTCCCATTCCTACCCACAGCAAAGCAACAGTTACAATGAGCCTGGTTTACACTTCGAATTTCTTTAACCTACTAAAGATAACCTTCGTAATATTACACAAAATCTTCCATTGCGAAGTAGGCAATCATCACAATATATAGGTCTTTTCAGGCAGGAGGCAGTTTTCTGTAGTTTTTGACTCTTGTGGTATTGAAGAGAAGCTCCTAAAAATGAGAAACGGCGGGAGAAAATCCCCCGCCGTTTCCAAGGCTTGCATGTGTCACAATCTGACTCTTACATGTGTATTGACCTGCCGTGTACAGCCTCAGCCGCCTCAACCAGCGACTCAGCAAGCGTAGGATGAGCGTGTACCGTGTTGGCGAACTCCTCTATTGTCATATGAGTTCTGACTGCCAGTGTAGGTTCGGGAACAAGATCTGTTGCACTCGGCCCCACAATATGCACACCGATAATTACATCGGTGTCCGCATCGGCGATAACCTTGACAAATCCATCAGTCTGATCCATGGCCAAAGCCTTACCGCTTGCCCTGAAGGGAAACTTGCCTGTACGCACATTAATGCCACGTTCTTTTGCCTGGGTTTCATTCACTCCCACAACTGCCACTTCGGGCCTGGTGAATATTGCACCCGGGATAGCATCGTAGCTCATATGGCGCTCTTCGCCTGCGATGTTGTGGGCAGCGGTTATCCCTTCATAAGACGCTACATGCGCCAGCATGATAGTACCGACAACATCACCGATAGCGTAAAGATTCGGAATGTTTGTCTCCATTTTGTCGTTGACCATGATTTCCCCGCGCCTGTTGACTTCAACTCCTAACTCCTCCAAGCCCACTCCTTCAGAGTTGGCTTTCCGCCCCACAGACAACAATGCTTTCTTGGCGATAAGCTGTTCGCCTGAGTCGAGAAAGGCTGCAACTTCACCATCGACTTCCATGATCTTTTCAATTCTTACGCCGCACTTGACGTCGACCCCGTGCTTCTTAAGGGAGGCTTGGATCGCATCGGAAACATCCGGATCTTCCATAGGAAGGACAGTCGGCATAATGTCGACAACAGTAACCTTGCTACCGAGGCCGGCAAATATGAAAGCAAGCTCACATCCGATGACACCGCCTCCGACAACAAGAAGGCTTTCGGGAACTTCCGAGAAGTCCAAGGCTTCATCGCTGGTGATGACGGTGTTTCCGTTGTACCCGAATGACGGGAATACCAGCGGCCTGGAGCCGGTGGCGATTATCACGTTCGTGGCTCTTATCTCCGAAGATGCACCCTCGGAATCCACTGCAATTCTTCCCGGGGCCACAAGCCGGCCTGTCCCTTTTACGACATTGACTTTACCCCTCTTGAGCAGAAAGCTCACACCTGCTCTGAGACGGGAGACTATTTTGTTCTTCCTGGTAATCATCTTGCGAAAATCTACAGATATATCCTTGGCTTCTACTCCGAACTCCTTCAGCCTCCGGGCCAGGGCATAGGCCTCCATACTTGCAACAAGGGCTTTTGTGGGGATGCATCCTCTGTTTAGGCACGTCCCACCAAGCTCGTCCTTCTCAACAAGGCACACACTCTGCCCTAGCTGAGCGGCTCTAATAGCTGCAACGTATCCTCCCGGGCCTCCTCCAAGCACTGCAACGTCACATTCAAACACAAAGCCTCGCTCCTTCTCGCTGTTCTTCGCATTTTTCTCCGGGCACTCTGAGCTAAGAGCCCTCTACATTTTGGACAGGTAAACCCGCGGAACCCGCCTGCTTATCCCGCAAAGGATTTCGTGGGCCACTGTGTCCGCTTTCTCTGCAACATCCTCTGCAGCAATCTCTTCCTTCCCTTGCCTGCCGATGAGAACAACCTCATCTTCCACATCAACTTCAAAGTCATCTGCGGATACCATGCATTCATCCATACATACTCTCCCGACTACAGGGAACCTGTTCCCTCTGACAAGCACCTCTCCGCAGTTGGAAAGGGCTCTGGGAAATCCGTCAGCGTATCCAATTGGCAATGTTGCTATAGTGGAATCCTTGTCCAGAGTGTAAGTAGCGCCGTAACCTATGGAAGCGCCACGAGGGAGCCTCTTCACAAAACCCACTCTTGTCTTAAGGGACAGCGCAGGCAAAATATCCAGTTCCGTCCTGAGCCTCCGGGCTCTTTCCCCGTGAAGCGGAGTCAGCCCATACAAGAAAATCCCGGGCCTCACAATATCAAACCTGGCTTCAGGGACAGTCACCGCAGCCACACTGTTAGCCGCATGGCAGTATTGCACCTGAATCCCGTTATGCCTAAGCGCGGAAATAGTGTCATCAAACAGGGAAAGCTGGCGGTAAAGAAAAGTCCTGTCCTCATCCTCAGCAGTTGCCAGATGTGTAAAGATGCCTTCAATCTCAATGTTGGGAAGCATGGCAATGCGCTTTACAAAGCTCACTGCCTGAGTCGGGTACACGCCTATGCGCCCCATCCCGGTATCAACCTTTACATGGCACTTGGCTTTTTTCCCTTCTTTTACTGCAGCATTGGACAAAGCTTCAGCAAACTCGTATGTAGCGGTTGCACATGACAAGTTGTAACGCAAGGCTGCTTGTGCTTGAGCAGGAAATAACTGGGCAAGAACCAAAATCGGGACAATGATACCGGATCTCCTGAGAGCTATGCCTTCCTCAACTAAAGCTACTCCCAGCCAGGTCGCCCCATTATTCAGCGCTATGCGGGCTACAGGTATCGCTCCGTGCCCATACGCGTCAGCTTTTACAACCCCGAGGATTTCACAATCAGGCCCTACCACCCTACGGATGGCCTGCATGTTCCGGGCTATACAAGCAAGATTAACTTCCGCTACGGTTGGCCTGTCTCGACGGACATCCCACACGCTTCTCGCCTCTTTCCCCCGCCAATCTGCAAAAAGCGTCCGGGACGCTTCCCAGGATGTCCATGGCTGTAACGCCCATCTCACCGTATCTTGAAGACGCAAGATCACCGGCCAATCCGTGCACATAAACACCCAACACAGCCGCTTCAAAAGGCCTTATCCCCTGGGCAAGGAGCCCCACGATAATTCCGGTAAGCACATCTCCGCTGCCCGCCGTCGCCATTCCGGGATTTCCTGTCGGGTTAATATAAGCGATTCCTGACGGGTCCGCGATTATTGTCCGAGCCCCTTTCAAAACCACAATCTTACCCCACTGAGACGCTGCCCGAAGGGCCACGCCCAGCCTGTCCCGCTTAACATCTTGTATAGAGAGGCCTGTCAACCTCGCCATCTCGCCGGGATGAGGAGTAAGAACAACCGGCGCCTTTGCAGCTTTCAGAGTGCCCGGATCCTGAGCAATGGCATTAATCCCGTCAGCATCCACCACTGTCGGAACAGAGGCTGTCATTACCATGTTCCTTACCAATTGTGCAGTCTCGCTGTGAGTGGATAATCCGGGCCCGATAGCCAATGCATCCGCACCGCGGCTAACCCCGTCAAGAAGGGGCTGGGCTTGCAGGCTTATGCTGCCTGATTCAGTCTCCGGGAGGCCCCGGGTCATGACTTCAGTGAGCTTTGAATTCATGACACTATGTAGGCTAATGGGCACGCCGAGCGTCACGATGCCTGCACCTGCTTTTAGCGCTGCAGTGCCGGTAAGGGCGGCTGCGCCTGCCATGTTAGATGACCCGGCGATCACTAGAGACTTCCCGAACGTGCCTTTATGAGAGTCCCGATCCCGCACGGGAATCCAGTTGCTGACATTATCAGCAGTGGAAAGATTCAACTTAAGGCCATCATCTACCAGAAGAGATCTGGGAAGGCCGATGTCAGCGACAGCTAATTCACCGGCGTAAGCTGCACCCGGATAGAGGAGGAGTCCTACCTTAGGAAGGCCGAAAGTCACTGTATAAGACGCTTTGACACAGCTTGAGCTTACCCTGCCGGTTGTGGAATCTAATCCGGAAGGAACATCAATTGCAACAACAGGCCGCCCTGACTCATTAATGGTATCAAGTACATGGCTTACATACCCTTCGACCTCTCCCTTGAATCCGGTCCCAAATACGGCATCAATTACCAGATCCGACATGGACATTGCAACTCTTGCAGTGGGAAGCCCGTCTTGACTAAGCTCTTCCACCTCCATTGCCATACCTGTAAGGATATCCATATTTGTCTTGGCATCACCTTGAACTTGGCCGATCTCGCCCAGAAGAAAGGTTTTTACTCTAAACTGTGAGTTTGCCAGATGCCTGGCAACAACGAACCCATCGCCTCCGTTGTTGCCCTTACCGGCAAATATGCATACACGTGGGCTTGCCACATGCTCCAAGAGCTTCTTTACGGTATCAGCCACAGCCCGCCCTGCATTCTCCATGAGCACAACACCGGGAATACCGACTGCGTCAATAGCGGTTCCATCTATTCTGCGCATCTCTTCAGCAGTTACGATTTTCAAGGTTTCCACCTCCGACAGCGACTGCAAAAGCTATGGCAAGAGTATCAGTATGGGACATGCTTACAAAGATAGCTTTCGCGCCCCGTTCCCTGGCAAGTTCTTTTGCCCTGCCGAGCAAGTGTACATAGGGTTTTCCGGAAGGTTCGTTTGCGATCTCGATTTCATTCCACCCGATTCCGGATATCCCCTGACCCAGCGCTTTAGATACTGCCTCCTTGGCAGCAAATCTGCCTGCCAATCTCTCGTAGTGTCCTCCCTGTGCAGCATCCATCTCAATATCGGTAAACACACGTCCGTGGAGCCTATCGCCTTTGCGCTCCATCAAGTCGCGAATTCTACTCACTTCGATGATATCCACTCCGATACCGATTACCTGCAAATTACAGTCGATCAAATCACAACACCTATCCCAACTCTTCCTGTATTACTCTTGCTATATCAGACACGACGGCTCTTACCAAGGATTCATCCGGGCCTTCACCCAGGATTCGAACCAGCGACTCCGTCCCTGAAGGACGCACGAAAATCCGTCCGTCTTTGCTCATCAATGCCTGAGCCCGTTCAATCACCCGGTTGATTGCGGAGTTGGAAAACAAGCCTTGCTTGTCGGTGACATTGACATTCACAAGGACTTGCGGGTAGACGTCCATCCATGAAGCAAGCTCTGACAGCTTCCCTCCTGTCCTACGAAGGACTGACATGAGGGCAAGGGCAGTGATGATCCCATCCCCTGTTGTATTCCGGTCCAGGAATATGATGTGCCCTGACTGTTCACCACCGAGAACGACATCCAGTCTCCTCATTTCTTCCAGGACATACCTGTCACCGTTTTGGGTGATGACAACATTACCGCCTTCACGCGCGAAGGTTTTTGACAGCCCCAAGTTACTGTATACCGTAGCGACTATGGTATTTCGCGGAAGCATTCCCCGTCGCAGAAGGTCTAGGCCACAAATAGCCATAATATGATCGCCGTCAACCAGATTGCCTTTCTCATCAACTGCAATCAACCTGTCAGCATCTCCATCGTGCGCGAGTCCTAAGTCAGCACCGGTTTCAATTACGATTTCAGACAGAGCCTGAGGATGAGTCGAGCCACACCTTGCATTAATATTAGTTCCGTCCGGCATGTCGTTTATCGCTGTCACATAAACCCCGAGATCTCTAAGTAGCCGTGGAGTATACAATGACGCAGCACCATTTGCGCAATCCACGACTACTTTCAATCCTTCCAACCCAACATCAACTGTACTCTTGGCGTGCATAAGATATCTCTCTCCGGCATCCGGGAGCCTTGACACCCTTCCGACGCTATTCCCTACCGGCCTCGGAAGGTCATCATAAGCATCAAACGAAAGCATCCCCCCCTCACGAGGCGCGATGTGCTTTTCTATTTCCAGTTCCTCTTCATCTGAAAGCTTAAACCCGTCACCTGAGATAAACTTTATTCCGTTATACTCCATGGGATTATGGGAGGCTGAAATTATGATACCTGCATCAGCCGGAAGATCCCTCACAAGAAATGCCACTCCCGGAGTGGGGATTACACCTATATTCACCGCATGTCCTCCGACTGACGCGATCCCGGCGGTCACCGCAGCTTCCAACATATCCCCGGAGAGTCGCGTATCCCGTCCCACCACAACCGTGGGTGCCTTCCCGAGTCTCCTTGCGATGATTCCGGCTCCAACCCTGCCCAAAGCAAAGGCTAACTCAGGGGAGAGAAATGCATTGGCAATCTCTCGAACCCCGTCAGTCCCAAACAATCTCGCCATATCCGGTTCCTCCTGATAAATATGACAGTCTTAGGAAATCATGGGCTTAGTCAGGCAGCGGCCCCAATTCTTCACCTGGAGCGATAGGCGCTTGGCCCTCGTCTGACCCTTCCTCACTCAACGGAATGGCCGGTATCTTCCGAATAGGCACAAACATACGAATGGTTTGCGGCTGAATACTCAAATCCGCTACAAGATTGCCTACCGCGTCCAGCGGATTCACCTTTACACTCTTGGAAATAGCGGACGTGATACCTGACACGTCAACATGAGCCACAACTTCCTCTATCGATTCCACTTGGCTCCTGGGCCCGATAACCGTAACGAATCTAGGCCACAGCTCCGGCTCAAGCGGAACGCAGGACTCCCCGGGGTATCCTATTATCCCAGGCCGCACCGGGAAGTCTTCACTGACAATAGCGTCCATCTTTACCCCTATTGACGCCGGAATAATCTCAACTACTTGGATGCCTTCAGGCGCTGATACCTGGACCCTTGCCGCATACTCCCCTTCACCGCGCCCGGCTACTGAGACGTATGCTCTTACCTTCGAGCCATCCAACGGCTCCACCAAATACTTCGCGCCGCGCACCCGGACCTCCACGTCTCTCGGTCTGGTCTCAACGGTAAACTCAGTCGGCGCGCCGTCTACCTCTACACCTGTTGTAACAAACCGCTCTACAGTATCCACCTGGGTCTTGCTTATCTCTGCACCTGCCACAAACCATACGACGACCGCCAGCAGGACGGCTGCCACTTTAAGGTAAATCTCCCGAGGGACATGCAGTCTCACATTACATGCCCCCTTAACCACGCAGGAATCCCCTGACGCAGCTTACTCCCACGCAGCAGTTCTACGAGCCTCTCCTGGAGGGCGCTTTCATCAAGATAACGGATTAGTTTTCCATTGGATGCCAGGGAGACAACTCCCGTCTCTTCCGACACCACTACAGACACAGCATCAGACTGCTCTGACAAACCCAGCGCTGCACGGTGCCTGGTTCCCAGCCTCTTGCTGATATTTGGATTCTCAGACAGAGGAAGGTAACAGCCTGCAGCCATTATTCTGCCTGCGCGAATTATTACCGCACCATCATGCAACGGTGAATTCGGCATGAATATGTTTATCAGAAGCTCGGCCGAAACCACAGCATCGATTCGTATGCCTGTCTCCATTAACTCAGCAATACCTGTGTCGCGCTCAATAACAATAAGAGCCCCAATTTTATCTCTGGCCATCACTGTCGCCGCTTTCGCGATATCAGAAACCAGGACTATTGTGTCCTCCTTCTCCAGCAGTCCTAAGGGGCCTGTAAATATCCCACCGCGGCCGATTTGCTCAAGAGCCCTTCTGAGTTCAGGCAAGAAGACTATAGGCAAAGCGACGAAAAGTATGGTAATGGTTTTTTGCAGGAGCCAATTTACTGTGCGTAGCTCAAGCAAATCACTGAGCATAGTGGCGATGAAGATGACAGCGATACCCTTGAGGAGAGATACGGCTTTTGTTCCCCTAATAATGACCAGGAGCTTGTAAATAACATAGGCAACAATGAGAATATCAACTATGGAGCGAATCGCATTCGCCGTATTAACTTTTGCCAGGCTTTCCCAAAGCCTCGCTATGGTAAAATTGAGCGGCATGTGCCTCCCCCTTGGATCCATCCGGACGCAGCCTCTATCACAAATATATACTATACATTAATGGAATCCGATGCAAGGCTGATAGACCATTATTATCGAGACAAACGCCATCTTCAGGGCATAATCTCAGGCTCCAAATTTGCCCAGCTTCAGCCCATGCGCAAGTGCCAGGGGCAAAGCGCCCAGTGAAGGGAAAACCCCGAGATTCCCCTTTGCGCACATAGACTCGCCGAATCCCCGAACTCCCTGAGGCCTCACCCACTGAGAATAAATAAGAAATGGTACCGGGTGCCAGCTATGGCCTTTCATTTTGGCAGGAGTGGAATGGTCCCCGGTTACGATGAGGACGTTAGGCTCAAGGTCAAGGATTGACGGAATATGGCTGTCAAACTCCTCGATAACTCGGACTTTGCGTAGAAAATCACCATCTTCACCCGAACTGTCGGTGTCTTTCACGTGAACGTAGAAGAAATCGTAGTCATCGAAATGCTCTTTGAGTGTCTCGATTTCGTCTTTGATGTCCGGCCCGGTTTCCAAAATTTCCATTCCGACCAGCCTGGCCAGGCCACGGTACATCGGGTAGCCTGCTATGGCAGCAGGAGTTAATTTGAATGCTTGGGTCATACCGGTTATTTTTGGAAGGCCCGCAAAACCACGGAGGAGAACCATATTCGCAGGATGCTCACTGCTTAGCGCTTCTTTCACTTTTGCAATCCATTGGTTCACAAGTCCTGCAGTGTACGATGCTTCAGGCGTCCTGGCAACTACATCCTTCGGCCTCTCACCGGCATGCTGAGGATCTGTATCCTCCAGTTCACCGGATAAGCCGTTGCCACGGAATACTGCAACGAAACGATGGGACTTCCCGGGTTCAAGAATGACTTCAACCCCTTCAACACCAACTGAACGGAGCGACTCAATAAGCCGCTCGTTCTCTTCAGTGGGAATCCTCCCTGCCCGCCTGTCGGTAATGACGCCCGAGTCATCCACCGTACAGAAATTCCCCCTGGCTGCAACATCTGAAGGCCCCAGCTCAAGCCCTACCCCCAGCGCCTCCAGGACCCCTCTTCCGATCTCGTGCTCAAGAGGATCATATCCAAACAGAGCCAGATGTGAAGGCCCGCTTCCCGGTGTAATGCCGAGAGCTACAGGTTCAACTAAACCACAACTGGACACAGCCGCCAGGTTATCAAGATTTGGCGTATTTGCCTCCTCTAGGGCTGTGCGGCCAATACCGGGATAGGGCAATCCTCCTATTCCATCCACCACTGCCATGATAATTTTTGTTTCTGTCTTTTGACTGAGATTTCTTACGAGTTCAATGTTGACCACGTTGCTGATGCCTCCTCCGACTACTGCAAACTCATAACCTAATTATACTTCGTTATGGCTTCATGTTATCCTTTCCTGAGTCATCATAAGGACATACTACAACCGGACAAATGGCGAAAGGCGGTATACACGCTGAACAAAGGTTTTATGTCATGGCGTTGGTGGATAGTGATTGTTGCCTTCTCAATCCCGGCAATCGCCGTAATTGCCTCAATCCGCCCCATCCCTGCCATAAGAGGAGAAAGTACTTTCTACGATGCAGACGGCAATATCATAGCATCAACTGCAGCCCCGGGCAGAATTGAAGTATCCCTTGCCGGCATGGCCTCTGATCTTCGCCATGCATTCGTCGCTGTAGAGGACTCCCGTTTCTATAAGCATCCCGGGCTTGACCCTGTTGGCATAGGAAGAGCGTTCATACATAACATCCGTGCAGGGCGTATCGTTGAAGGAGGAAGCACGATCACTCAGCAATTAGCAAAAAACCTGTACCTGTCTTCAAAACGAACTGTCGGGCGGAAGCTGGCTGAAGCAATCCTCGCCCTCTACCTGGAGGTCAGGTTCTCAAAGGACGAAATCCTGGAACGCTACTTGAATCTGGTATATTTGGGACACGGAGCCTACGGTGTTGAAGCAGGCGCAAGGCTCTACTTCGGAAAGCAAGCATCGGATCTCTCCCTTGCAGAAGCCTCTATGCTGGCAGGCATAACAAGAGCGCCGTTCTACTACTCACCGTACAGAGATATGGATGCTGCTGTCAGGCGGAGGCAGACTGTACTTGACAGGATGGTGGCAATGAACTACATCTCGCAAGAAGAGGCAGATGCGGCAGCAAATGAAGCAGTCAGCATCGTAGGAATTGGGAGACGGGAAACCAGGGCTGCTCCGTATTTCATGGATTACGTCACTGACGAAGCTTTAAAGCTTCTGGGAGACGAAGGCTCATTGCTCTACACAGGAAATCTGAAGATCCATACGTCCCTGGACATGGACTTTCAGAACGCTGCGGAGAAGGCGTTCTCAAAGGGGCTTGACGCTCTCACGCCTCCTGCCGAACCAGAAACCTCCTATGCTGTTCTGAAACGTCCGATTCAGCCTCAAGGCGCCCTGGTGGCCATTGATCCGAGTTCAGGACACGTCAAGGCCCTAATAGGCGGAAGGAGCTACTCTGAAACGCAGTTTAACCGTGCAATGCAAGCCTTCAGGCAACCGGGGTCCTCGTTTAAGCCGTTCTTCTATGCAGCAGCCCTTGAAAATGGTTTTACTGCCGCATCCGTGCTACCTTGCGAACCTATAACATTCTACGCACAAAGACAGCCTTACACCCCTACGGATTACGGTGAATTCCAATATCATTTCAAGTGGCTGACCTTAAGAGAAGCCTTGGTGACTTCGTGCAATGTAATATCTGTATACCTTGCAAATATCATCGGCCCGGAAAAAGGAATGGACCGCGCAAAACAGCTTGGAATAACAAGCCCTCTGAGTCCTAACTTGTCTCTTGTCCTCGGAACTTCAGAGGTCACCCCGTTTGAGATGGCGTTGGCATTTGCGCCTTTCGCAAACGGAGGAAAGCGGGTCCAACCTATATTCATAACATCCATTGAAGACAGCAGGGGACGGAAACTATATCAAGCTCGGGTAGTGGCCAGGCAAGTCCTTGACCCGCGAACCGCATTTATTATAACTGACATACTGAGGCAAGTCGTCAGCCAATGGGGAACTGCAGGAGCAATATCATCCAGCCTTACACGGCCTGTAGCCGCGAAAACAGGATCCACGCAGCACTACACTGATGCATGGTTCGTAGGATACACTCCGGACCTGGTGTGTTCAATCTACATCGGCAACGACGACCCCGGTGTTCCATTAGGGAAATCAGGAGGCGCGGCTGCAGGGCCCATATTCGCAGATTTCATTGAAAACGCGCTTCAGGACAGGCCGGCGCTGTCGTTTCAGACACCCCGTGGACTAGTCAGGGCGGAAATTTGCCACGAGACAGGATATCTGGCTTCACCTGCTTGCCCCGGCACCCGATGGGAACTGTTTAAGAGCGGCACTCAACCGGTTTATGAATGCCCCTGGCACGGCGCTTTTCCTGTTCATGCGCGCGACTGATTCGCACCGCGTCGCATCTCGGTCCGGATCTGAATCGCTTCCCGATCCTAATCCGAGTCGTGTCTTAGCTCCGTTCCAAGTCGCTTCCCATTCCTATTCCAGGTAGAGTTGACGTTCTAAGCGTCTGTTGTAAGGACTCCATTTACCTTCAAGATTGCTGCTTTCTTCCACGACTTCAGTAAATTGGGCAACACACGCATCAAAATAGTCCGCCAAATGGAGAGCAATTGCCTCAAGAGTCTTGGGGCGTTTCGGAGAACCCCATTCCAGTTTTCCGTGGTGGCTCAAAATCATGTGACGTAGCTTTAGAGCAAGGCTTTGCGGAAAATCGGCGATCCCTTCTATAGCCTGGGCAACCATGCGTTCGCCTATGACAACGTGGCCGATGAGTTTTCCTTCATCACTCAAGTCGAAAGGGCCGTTATATGTATACTCTACGACTTTTCCGATGTCGTGGAGTATTGCCCCCGCGACCAGAAGTTCAGTATCAATTATGGGGTAAAGCATGGGTACGGCCTCACATAGAGATACCACATTTGAACTGTGCTCTATTAATCCTCCGATGACAGCATGGTGAATGGATTTTGCAGCCGGGGCTTGGACATATGCAGCCGCAAACTCCGGATCTTCAAGGAAGCCGAGAACCAGGCGTTCAAGATAGGTATTGGTAAAGGCCTTGGACTTGCTTTTCAGCCGGTGGAGTAGCTCATCCACATCTTTCTTAGTGCGGGGAAGGAACAGGGACAGTTCAAAGTCGCCGCGGCTGCATTTATGTATGGTTTCAATTGTGATTTGAGGTGTGCCCTTGTATTCTGAGACATGGCCCTCAATGCGCACCACATCTCCGTCTTCAAATGAATTGTACACCCCCTCACCGCCGTCCCACACGATTGCCTTTATCTCCCCTGTCCGGTCGAAAAGCGTAAGTGTCAAGTAACGGCCGGGCTTCGACGAAAAATCCAATAGCTGTTTGGATTTGGCCATGAAGATACTCCTCGCCGCCTGTCCCACTTCGAGATCGGCCACCCGCTGCCTGATGCATTCTGCATCTCTGTTTGACATAAGTCGTCCAACCCCCAAACTTGCGAAAAATGTCAGGATCACCTGTATCATGCAGTCCCCCGAATTCCACAGTCCGGTTATTAACTGCCCAGAACAAATCGATATATTGCTTCCGCCACGCCGTCACCGCTTATTCCGTCCGCAACATAATCCGCCGCTTCTTTTACGCTGTCACGGGCGTTATTAACGGCTACACCGATTCCGGCATAAGACAGCATGCTTATGTCATTCTCACTGTCTCCGATAGCCATGACCCCGTCTTTCGGAATGCCTAAGTGTTCAGACAAGCCGGCAAGAGCTGAACCCTTCGTTACTCCTTTGCCCGTAAACTCGATGTATGACGGCAAAGACCGCGCTACATGCGATCTGTCTCCGAATTTTCGTTCCAACTCAGGCAAAAGCTTATCGACGGTTTCCGGTTCTGCCATCATCAGTAGTTTTGTGGGAGGCCTATTCAAGAACTCCAAAAGGTTCTCTACAGGGTTGGCCACCACATTCACATGGGCCATGTAATGACGGGCTTGTTCATTCAGGCTTGCCACGTAAAGCTCATCGTCAACATAAACATTAATGTGAAACCCGAGGCTCTCAAGATGCGCCAAGATCACTCCGGCGTCTTCAAGGGGTATCGGCTTGTGCCAATATACCTCCTGAGTCCTGGCGGTTTTCACTAAGGCGCCGTCATAGGTTATGAGCGGGGCGTCAATGCCCAACTCCTCCGCAAAAGGCACTGCTGCCCGGTACATTCGTCCTGTGGCCAATGTGATAATACTCCCGGCGTCTATGGCAGCACCTATAGCCCGCTTCGTCGCGTCGCTTATCTTAAGATCACTTCCGATCAAGGTGTAGTCTATGTCGATAGCAACAAGTCTGATTCTTCCCTGTCCCCAAATTGTCACAGGTCTTGCACCACCCAGCTTATGATACTGCTTCCTATTGAGAGGAGTATTGACGCACCTACGGCCGCCCAGAACCCGGATATGTAAAAACCCTGTACGACTCTGGATACTATCCACAACATGAAGCCGTTTATTATAAACGTAAACAGGCCCAGCGTGACCAGTTGTATAGGAAGAGACAAGATAAACAAGACAGGCCGTATAAGCGCATTCACAACCCCCAATATGAAAGCTGCCAGAAGCGCAGGGATGAATCCGGTTATTCTGACTGCCGGCGCCATAAGGTACGGAATCATGAAGAGGACGATAGCATTTGCCAACCATCTGATGATAAATGAGCGCTTTCTCAAAAATGGCACCTCCTTCCAACGGAATGTCTCTTAATTCACAAATATGCCTGTCACGACACGCATAACGAGGACGCCCTTTTGAGGGGCGCCTCACTAAACCTCACTACTTAGCCGACTTATACAAGGCGCACGGTAACGCCGACGCCTTCGGATCCGGCTGATACTTCCAACAGCGTAAATCTTCCGCAGGATCGTAGTTGTCTTATTAACTCAGACGTTGCGTCCAACACCGCTTTGATATCCAGCTCCCCATTCCAACCGGAAAAGCCCTTGTATCGAATGGTACTGCACTGCATTTTTCGTCTTAACGAAGGATGCAAGAAACCGAGAGTATAAGAAGCAATAGCTGCTGATTCTACGAGATCCTCCAACACGAACAGCGGGATCACAACGGGAATAGGAATTCGGACGCCAGGCAATTTCAGGGTCAACACAAAGAAGAACGAAGGAATCTTCAAACAACCCTTCGAAGAGAGCCCTGTCGGCATTGGCACCACGTCCCTACTCGACATAGATTTCTACTTTTGCGTCTTCACTGTCCACGTCAACGATTTTCCCTGAAGTTGACTCGGTAATTGCAGCAATGAGTTGATCAAGGTCAATGTCCTCGTCTTCAAGCTGTTTGGATACGTCCTTCGGGATAAACTTCATTGCCACTTTGGCAAGGGCAAGAGGTATGTTGACATTGACTCGTGTGTTGTCAGCGGTATCTAGTACCCGTATCCGAAGCATTCTCCCATAGCTGCCGCCGGGACGCCCGGGCGCTGACAAGCTTTCCCGCGTAGAACTATCCAAAGCCTCCAAAAGCCTTAGGCCTTCATCCACTGAAACTTTCTCATCCCGAACAAGATCGAGGATTCGCTTCTTTTCTTCAAACATTTGGATTCCCTCCCATTCAGTGTGTTTGAGACGTAGAGACTCCTTAACTGCACACTATTGACTGCGCACAATGCGCACCTGGCCGTTGGATGTCCTCGCTTTGATTGTCAACCTGTCAGCGTTCTTGGAAAACCCTGATGTCTCAGTAATTACCTCTCTTCGTACAGTCCCTTCGTCCCTCACCTGATAGGCCAAATTCGGGAGGTCAAGGGCAATGCGCCCCAGGCTTGTTTTGGCGTCTATATGATAGCCTACCTTATCAGCATCTGCAACCTGTACTTCTATCGCTCCATTGGACGTTGTCAGCTCGTATTGGGATTCGCCCATTATTCCTCGGGCCTCAATGGTTATCCCTCCGTTTGAAGTCCGTGCACTGAGCCTCTGAGTGACGCCACTGACATTGATCCTGCCGTTTGAGGTTTCCAACTCTGTAATGGCTCCGCGAGTATTGTCCAAATCGATTCTGCCGTTTGAGGTCTTCACTGTAATCATCCTGTACTCAAATTCTCCGAGACTCACACGCCCGTTTTGTGTCTCAAGATTCATGTCATACAGAAACTTCCTGGGCAACTTCACATTAAAAGACGCGCCGGACACACCCCTACCATGACTGAGCTTGATCTTAAGGGAATCATCAGCTACATCACACTTCAAAAGCTCCTTCAGCAATGCTTCGCCTGCGTCACCAGGGGTTTGACTCTCTGCACCGGGCATGACATTGGCTGTCACATCGACGCGGAAGCCCGGTTCATCCCACGGTTCAACTATAATACGCCCGTTCCAAGTAGAAAGCTCCACGTCAATCTTCTTGCCTGACTCCCCCGAAAAGCTCCCTTCTACAACCTTCTCCACGGTGAGACCCGGAGAGAACATGCGTTGGAAAGGCTCGATGATGGCTTTATGCCACGATGCAGCCGGGATATCCCCCGCTGACTCAGTGCTCCGCCGCCTGTCTCTCATTTCTCGCTGCATGCGGCCAATAGTGCGGTCTGTGCTTTTCACCGCACTTTCTACCGTTTCTCGAATCCTCTCAGCCAAATTCTCGAGCGCAGCTCGATCCACGACATCAGCAAGGCCTGAAAGCTTATCCGCCAGGTCTCTCACTTCTGTCATGTCGGGTTTCTTTAACGAGACGGGTGGCTCAGATTGCTCAGGCTTTTCTTCGTCACGCTCGGGAATCAACGGGGACTCTTGCGGGGTATGGAGTCCCACGGCTTCATCAACAGCTTCAATCAATAATACAGCCTGCTCCGACGTAATCTTGCCTTCCTCAAGCATTTTCAGGATCATCACGATTTCTTCTCGCATAATATGCCCCTCCCCTCAATCTGTATCTGACTCAGGCCTGCCTCAGAAGCGCCACTGCTTTGTCAACGCTGATTTCGCCGTTAGCAAGGGATTCCAGAATTGCCTTGCGCTTGCCTGAGACTTCAGTCTTACTTTCCTCATTCTTACATTCCACCGGAAAACAGAAGATCACAACCTCTTCGCACATGATGCATCTCTCCTTGCAATCCATCTCTGACTTGCTTTCCTGTCAAGCTCACTTCTGTTTCAAGAGCTTTACCGCCTCATCAGCGCTGAGTTCTCCCTTGGAAAGGGAATCCAGGATTTCTTTGCGCCTACCTGCAACTTCGGCTTCATCTTCCTTGTCACGCTCTACGGGAAAACCAAGCGCCTGGATTACCGTATCGAGACGCCCTCGGACTGTCGGATAAGAGATACCAAGCTCCCTCTCAACTTCTTTTATATTCCCGCGACACCTGATGAATGTCGCCACAAAATCCCTTTGCTCATCAGACATCTGACAAAACTTGCATGTTTCAAAGTGCCCGCTGATAGAAGTGTCGCACCTTGAGCAAGAAAGCTTGGTGACTTCCAGCGGTTCGCCACAGACAGGACATTTTCCAAGAGCCCTGCGTTTCACATTGCCGCCCCCTTTACTTTATTGATGTGTATATTAATCTTCTTAATGACTCTATTAAGATTATAAAGCATTCTGCAAAGGGATGTCAATAGTCTTCACCAACATTTTACCGGTATTTCACCCCGACTTTGAGTGTTCGATATTCGAACACCTCCTGCAAAGCAATCACCCGAAGACCGAAATGATCCGGTAAAAATCTTATCTGTGCTCTAATTTCGAACACGATCTCGTCTTGAGGTGGTCGAATATCGAACACCGTATCGCATAAACGCGTCCTACAAGGCGGCGGCTGATAGGAAATCGCACACTCATTTCAAACTGGTGTTCGAAAACCGGACACCGCTTCCAAAGGCGTGTTCGAAAATCGAACATTCAGGCGTTAAAAGACCGTCGCCACGCTCAAAAAGTCTCAAAAACCTCAAAGTGTGTTCGAAAACCCGACACCTGCATCGCCGCACGTGTTCGAGAATCGAACACGGACACCATAATTATCAGAGAAACCTCAGAAGGTGATAGAAATTAGTACACACTTCCCGGGCAGGCTTTTGGCATGCGAATCAGACATCGAGGAATTTGTAGTTGAACCTCTGCCACTCAAGAGGTGGCTTGGCAAAATGTGGTTGTAAAGCGCGCAAGGAAAAGACAACAAGACATCAGTGTCGTGTTCCAGGGATTTCTTATGTAGAAGACATGCCGCCGGCATCGCGCGTCAGGGCTTCCTTGAGCCGTTCCGCCAGTTTGCGGTTCATTCCCGGGACATTTGCAATGTCCTCGACACCCGCAGCGCGTATGCCTTTCAAGGACCCGAAAGCCGTAAGAAGAGCTTGAAGGCGCTTTTTGCCGATACCCGGGATTTCCTCAAGGGCTGACAATGTAGACCTTTTCGTTCTCAACTGCCTGTGGTATGACACAGCAAATCTATGTGCTTCATCGCGGATGCGCCTGAGAATGAGGAGGGCTTTTGAATCCTCGGGCAAAGCAATAGGTTGCTCCCGGCCTTCAAGAAAAATCAGCTCGTGAGATTCTGCAAGACTGATAGCGGGCACATCTTGGACGCCCACTTCACGGAGGGCTCGAAGTCCGGCATTAAGCTGGCCCTTACCCCCGTCAATAATGATAAGGTCAGGCAGCTCCTTCCCGTCTTGATCCTTCTTCAGAATCCTCCGGTAGCGCCTGGAGATTATCTCATGCATCATTGCGCAATCATCTTGGCCTTCCACTGTTCTGATCCTGAAACGCCGATAGGAAGACTTCGCCGGCCGCCCCCGTTCGAATACAACCATCCCGCCGACAGCGTCAGTGCCCTGGATGGTTGATATGTCAAATGCCTCAATTCTCTTTGGAAGCCGAGGAAGACACAACGCTTCCATAAGCTCGAGTAATGCAGCGTCTTTCAGAACTGCGTCTTGCATGGCTTTCAGTTTTGCTTCCTCCAAACTGAGTTTGGCGTTGTCAGCCGCCATGCTTTGGAGCTTCTTCTTGTCTCCTCTCTGCGGAACATGAATACTGACTCTCTTCCCTTTCTTCTCTCTCAGCCACATACTGATGGCTTCTTCGTCATCAGGTTTCATGGGAAGCAATATCTCGTCAGGGATGAAAGTAGCCTCATCGTAGTACTGTTTAATGAAAGCAGTAAGCGTTTCAAAGTCAGGCACGTCAGAGATATCAGTAATGAAGAAACGTTCGCGCCCCATGAGTTTCCCGGAACGGACAAAGAATATCAGAACACACGCGTCTGCTTCTTCCCGAAAGTATCCCACGACATCAATGTCGCTACCGGTCGCAAGGACTATTCTCTGTCGTTCAGTCGCGCGTTCCATTGCCCTGACAGCATCCCGAATAGATGCCGCCCTCTCAAAATCAAGTGCATCTGACGCTGCTTGCATCTGTTTCTTCATGGACAACACTACCTGATCCTGCCGGCCTTCCAGAAAGAGAATGATCTGGTTTATGAGCCCCATATATGCTTCCTTAGATATCCTCCCTGAACAAGGAGAAAGACATTTCTCAATGTGATAGTTGAGACATGGACGCGCCTGTTGCACTCCCTCTTCTGATATTTCTTTCGAACAACTCCGAATGGGGAAAAGACGCCGCAGGAAGCGGAGGGTTTCACGCATTGCGCTTACGTCCGCATACGGCCCAAAGTAACGGCTGCCATCCTGTTCCACCCTCCTGGTCACGGTAACCCGGGGAAACTCGTCTTCCAGCGTAATCTTGATAAAAGGATAAGTCTTGTCATCTCTCAACCGGACATTGAACCGAGGACGGTGTTTCTTTATCAGGTTATTCTCAAGGATTAGCGCCTCAACCTCTGAATCTGTGACAATATACTCAAAATCCGCGATGCGCTCCACAAGAAGTTGAATCCGCCTCGCCAGTCCGGCAGGCGATTGAAAGTACGAACGAACCCTGTTTCGGAGGGATGAAGCTTTCCCTACATATATCACTTGGCCGGAAGAGTCTTTCATTACGTAGACCCCGGGCCTATCAGGGAGGTCTTTGGCTCTCTCCGCGAGATTAGCTTTCAGATCAGAGATCATCAATGAAGCACCTTCCTGAGAAAATGGCCTGTATAAGAGGCTTCCACTTCCGCCACTCCTTCAGGGGTCCCGCATGCCACAACCCTTCCGCCCCTATCTCCTCCTTCAGGGCCCAGGTCAATAATGTAATCAGCGGTCTTTATCACGTCGAGGTTGTGCTCAATGACCAGGACAGTATCACCTGCATCGACAAGGCGCCCCAAGACTCCCAGCAGCCTGTGAATATCGGCGAAGTGAAGTCCGGTCGTGGGCTCATCCAGAATATAGAGGGTTCTCCCATTGCTGCGCCTGCTCAACTCTGTAGCCAGTTTGACCCTCTGCGCTTCCCCGCCGGACAGAGTTGTGGCGGGCTGTCCCAGCTTTATATATCCGAGTCCCACATCATACAGGGTTTCCAGCTTACGCTTGATACGAGGAATGTTCCGGAAGAACTCAAGGGCTTCGTCTACCCTCATGTCCAATACGTCCGCTATAGTCTTTCCCTTATACTTGACCTCCAATGTTTCCCTGTTATACCGTTTCCCCCTGCACACCTCACACGGGACATAAACATCAGGAAGGAAGTGCATCTCAATCTTTATGATCCCGTCACCACGGCAAGCTTCACATCTACCACCCTTTACATTGAAACTGAACCTCCCCGGGCGGTACCCGCGGGCCCTGGCTTCCTGGGTCAAGGCGAAGGTTTGCCTGATAATGTCAAATGTGCCTGTGTATGTGGCAGGGTTCGATCTGGGAGTCCTGCCGATTGGTGACTGGTCCACATTGATGACACGGTCGAGATGCTCAAGCCCCAAGAGCCCGTCGTGAGCCCCGGGTTTGGCTTGTGCCCTGTTCAAGTCATGTGAGAGCCTCTTGTACAGGACCTCATTTATCAGTGTGCTTTTCCCTGAACCTGAAACACCGGTCACGCAGATGAACACGCCAAGGGGAATCTCCACATCGATTCCTTTCAAATTATGTTCTCTTGCCCCTTGTATCAAAAGCGACTTCCCATTAGGGCTGCGACGATTGGCCGGGACAGGGATCTTCTCTTTTCCCGAGAGGTAAACCCCGGTCAGCGAGTCTTTACAGGAGATTATGTCATCAAGCGTTCCGGCAGCCACTACATGCCCGCCTTCAGCGCCTGCACCCGGACCTACGTCTACTATATGATCAGCGGACCTAATCGTCTCTTCGTCATGCTCAACGACAATGACTGTGTTGCCTAAGTCGCGAAGGTTCTTCAATGTGCTTATCAGGCGTTTGTTATCTCGTTGGTGGAGTCCTATGCTGGGTTCATCAAGTATATAAAGGACCCCGACAAGACTGGATCCAATCTGTGTAGCAAGCCTTATTCGTTGTGCTTCGCCCCCTGCCAGAGTGCCTGCAGATCTATCGAGGGTAAGATAATCCAGGCCGACGTTCACCAGGAATCCCAGACGCTCGCGAATTTCTTTCAAAACCTGTCTTGCAATGAGGAGCTCTCGATCAGTCAATTCCAACCTTTCGAAGAAATCGCAGGCATCCTGGCATGACAAGGAGGTAACCTGCATTATTGACTTGCCTCCCACCGTTACGCCGAGGCTTTCAGGCCTAAGCCTTGCTCCGCCGCATGCAGGACAAGTCCTTGTTGTTATGAAGTCCTCAATTTCTTCCCGTACCCCCTGCGAGCGAACCTCCCTATACCTACGCTCAAGATAGGGTACTAATCCTTCATAGCCCGTTTCGCGCGATACATAATTGCCGGAGAAGTCATGGTACCGGAACCTGAACTTCTCCCTTCCCGCGCCATACAGCAGGATACTCCTGTGTTCCGGAGACAAGCGGCTCACGGGCACATTCGTATCGATTCCAAAGCGCTCGCACACCTTCATGACTCTATTCGCAAAGAAATCACTGCGCGTTCCTTCAAAGGATCTCCGCCAGGGCACCAACGCGCCTTCCATTACACTCAACTCAGAATTCACAACAAGTTCCGGACCAATTTCCTCTTTGGTTCCCAGTCCGGCACATTCAGGACATGCGCCATACGGGCTGTTGAAGGAAAACATCCTCGGTGTGAGTTCTTCAAAGCTGATCCCGCATTCAACGCAAGCGAATTTCTCGCTGAAGATCAGGTCTTCCTTGTCAAGGACGTTGATTACGGTGATTCCGTTACTCTGCCTCATAGCCAATTCTATTGAGTCAGCCAGGCGTTGCTCTATTCCTTCACGAATTACTAAGCGGTCAACGACGATTTCGATGGTATGGATTTTGTATCGATCCAGCGCGATATCTTCATCAACCCGAAAAGCCTCGCCATTAACTCTGACCCTTACGAATCCGTCTTTTCTGATATCCTCAAGTGCCTTCCTGTGTTCACCTTTCTTGCCTCGAATCACAGGCGCCAGCACCTGTACCTTGGTGCCTTCGCCAAGCGCCATTACCTGATCCACAATCTGCTGTACAGTCTGCTGGGTAATGGGCAACCCGCATTTTGGGCAATGGGGTTTGCCTATTCTTGCATATAGAAGCCTTAAGTAGTCGTATATCTCGGTTACCGTGCCCACCGTGGATCTTGGGTTTCTGCTCCCGCTCTTCTGATCAATGGCTATGGCAGGCGAAAGGCCTTCGATGTAGTCTACGTCAGGCTTGTCCATTTGTCCTAGGAACTGTCGGGCGTAAGATGAAAGGGATTCCACATAACGCCTTTGGCCTTCAGCATAGATCGTATCGAATGCCAAAGACGATTTTCCCGAACCGCTGATCCCGGTGATAACAACAAGCTTGTCTCTGGGTATTTTGACATCTATGTTTTTCAGGTTGTGCTGTCTGGCACCCCTGACTACTATGAAGCCCTTACTCACAATATCTCCTCCGAAGACCTCTTTATTGGACAAACCGCTTGCGGAGGTCTCGTATCTTGTCGCGAAGTTCTGCAGCACGCTCAAACTCCAAAGCCCGGGCTGCCTTGTACATCTCCTCTTCTAAGGCCCCTATGAGTTTCGCAGCCTCCTTGAGGGACATGGCAGTCTCCTCCAACCCGTAAACCGGCTTATCTTCGGCTGCCTTCAACATCTCAGTTATATCACGGATTTCCTTCTTCACGGATTCAGGAGTAATGCCGTGTCGTCTATTATACTCCATCTGAATGCTGCGACGCCTGTAAGTTTCGTCAATAGCCTTTTCCATAGATTGGGTAACGCTGTCAGCGTACATTATGACCTTACCGTTGATATTACGGGCAGCACGGCCAATAGTCTGTATAAGCGATGTTTCTGAGCGCAAAAAACCTTCTTTGTCCGCATCCAATATAGCTACAAGTGAGACCTCAGGAAGGTCCAGGCCTTCCCTGAGAAGGTTGATTCCCACCAAAACATCAAATTCCCCGAGCCTCAAGTCCCTTAGAATCTCCACCCTCTCAAGAGTCTGCACTTCCGAATGCAGATACCTGGCTTTGACTCCGACTTCCACCAGGTAGTCGGTGAGATCTTCCGCCATTTTCTTAGTGAGGGTAGTCACCAGGACTCTTTCATTCGCCTTGACTCGGTTCTGAATCTCAGCCAAAAGGTCATCGATTTGATTCCGCGTAGGACGAACCGTTATTTCGGGATCAACAAGCCCCGTAGGCCTAATTATTTGCTCCACCACCTGCTTACTCACATCGAACTCATATCGCCCCGGGGTGGCTGAAGCAAAGATCAGTTGGTTTACACGCGCCTCAAATTCATTGAATGTGAGGGGGCGGTTATCATAGGCTGACGGCAATCTGAACCCGTATTCAACGAGGTTTTGCTTGCGCGATCTATCCCCTGCGTGCATAGCATGTAACTGAGGAAGTGTCACATGAGATTCGTCAATGATTATCAAGAAATCAGGGGGGAAGTAATCCAACAGCGTCGCCGGCGGCTCACCGGGTTGCCTCCCTGTCAAGTGGCGGGAGTAGTTTTCAATCCCCTGACAATATCCGACTTCACGAAGCATTTCCAAATCGTACCTGGTCCTTTGCTCAAGCCGTTGAGCTTCCAGTAGTTTTTCCCTTGTCCGCAAGTAGGCGAGCCTCTCCTCGAGCTCTTCCTCGATACTTACAATGGCGCGCTTTAACCTCTCCTCATTTGTGATAAAATGGGGCGCAGGGAAGATTGTTATGGACTTTCGTTCCTCCAGTATTTCTCCGGTGACTGCGTCTACTTCCTGGATGCGGTCGACTTCATCACCGAAAAACTCGATCCGAATTACGTTTTCCTCATATGCAGGAATTATCTCAACCGCATCTCCGCGGACTCGAAACGTCCCTCTGGTAAATCCAATGTCATTACGTACATACTGAATCCTCACAAGATCCCTTAGAATCCTATCCCTGTCAGCCTCTTCCCCGAGCTTCAGAAAGACTGTCATTTCCTTGTAGTCTTCAGGAGAACCAAGGCCGTAGATACATGATACACTTGCCACAATCAAGACATCACTTCGTTCTAAGAGAGCACTTGTAGCTCTATGGCGCAACCTGTCAATTTCATCGTTTATGGACGCGTCCTTCTCAATGTAAGTGTCAGATTGCGGGACATAAGCTTCAGGCTGGTAGTAATCGTAGTAGCTGACAAAATACTCCACAGCGTTATCCGGAAACAACGCGCGAAATTCACTGCACAGTTGAGCTGCCAATGTCTTGTTGTGGGCAATGACGAGAGTAGGTTTTTGCACTTCCTGGACTACCAAGGCATCAGTAAAGGTTTTGCCTGTTCCTGTAGCCCCAAGCAAAGTCTGAAACCTATGTCCCGCCATGATGCCTTCCTGCAACTTACGGGCAGCTTCAGCTTGGTCGCCTTTAGGCGTCAAATCTGTTGTTAACTTAAATCCACTCAACCTGTAAGCCTCCCACTGAACACTGCATAAGACTTTTCGCTGCTTGACTTTGGTCGCTTGAGACGGCTCTTGAAGTCTCGCCGGCTAACCCTATGATAATTCTAAAATACCCTTCTTAATAGTGCAATGTATCCCGATAACCCGTCCCCGGCAACCCACAAACCCGCAAACCCACAAACTGTACTGGCTGAGCCTGTGTAGACCTGTAGTCCGAAAGCACGCCCGGGCTACGAACATACATTCGGCACCTATAAAGTATCTCCTCCCTGTCGCAGAAAAATATCGGACCATGGATGTGGATGTTGAGGACACAGCAGGAGCAGGTAGCTATTTAGACGCGGGTTTCATCTGGCGAATGACTCCGAGGGTACTTAATGGAGAAATGCGCTGCGTTAGGCAATGCTACCGTGGCTCTCAACGGGTCTCGTTCTGTGGCGCGGCTTGACTTGGCATCCAGGGCCGGAGTTGAACATGCTGTGACAGCCATCCTCACCTGAACCGAGGTGAACGGATTCCCTTAATCCATCTGGCTAACGGACCCTCAAGAGAGCCTCCGGGTGCCTTTGCGTGGGCATCATCGCCGGGCGCAGGGGATGGGATAAGTCCTGCACTCTCCACTGCGCCGGACAAAGATCGTGAGAAACGTTCTCTGACACCGTCACTTCCCAGACGTTCAGCCTCAATGTAATACCATGGAGCATACGCGCCAAAGGCCTTCCTGAGGTCTTGAGGGCTCCTTATCAGTTGGCCGTTTATGGAGATAATAATATCCCTGCTTCTGAAGCCCGCATCAGCAGCCGGCGAATTAGGCACAACATCAAGCAATACCAACCCCCTGGGATTCTCTGAGAAAAGCGCAGGCTCCATAGTCTCCCCGCGTCTTCCTGACGCAATCACCAGTTCGTGCCCGACGGGAGCGAACACAGCAGCTATCCACTGAACCCATGGAAACGGTATGGAAAGCAAAGCCAAGCCCAGGAGTGCCACACTGAAGACCAGGAGGTCCCGGGCAGTACGCCTGGCCCTCTCTTCCGGGCTTCTGGCAAGAGCGAAATCCCCATAGCCGAGAGCTGCAGGGAGCAAGAACATGGCAAATAGAAGCTCATGGCCTTCAGGCGGCAATATCCCCGGTTTTATCAGAGGCCACCAATCAGGCATGGATATTAAGCCTCCTGCCAGACTCTCAAGTTCGCTTGCCTGAGGAGTCAATAACATCATGCTGATGATAGGTATGGGCCAGAACTTCTGCAAAACAAAGCCGCCCACTACCCGGCCTTCCTGCGTCCGCATGTAGAGAGGAAGTGCCCCGTGACTGCCTGTAATGCGTATCAACAGCCCTTCAATCAAGTGGAGCACTGCCACGAGAATCATAATATCTGTGACTCCCACTTCAGGCCAGCCAAATATCAAGTTGGACAGGGCCACCAGTCCCCCGGCGTATGAGAAACACAAGAACCTCTGGTCAATGAGCATAAGGAAGACTGCGAGCGGAAGGATAAACGAAACCCCTGCCCTGGTTATGGTAACGCCTACAAGGATGAGTATGAGACTGGCGGCAAACCCCGCAATTACGCCCAGCAGGATAGAAGTGAGAAGCCTCGAAAAGGGCGACTCAACAGCCTGGCCATATACGTTAGTCTCCAACCGGGCAGCACGGGAGTATTGGGCGGCAATGAGGGCTATTACCACCCAAAAAACCGGATGAAGTGCTGCCTGTGGGATCAACATAAGGATAGTGATGATTATCTTCCCGAATGGAAACATCAAGGCCACTCCCAATTCGCCGGCACACTACTATTCATTATACGTTATCCTGCAACCTTGTTTGACTCCTGCTTTTCGAGCTGCTCCGTTAAGACCTTGACAGCGGCCTCGAGCTGCGTGTCGTCAACACTTTCGTCAGAGCCTTCGGGCGCTTCAGGAAGCCTCATTTCCACATCAGGTTCTATCCCTTTCTTGTCAATTGAATGCTCACCGGCTGTAAGATACTTGTGGGTCGTTATGGAAATCGCAGAACCGTCAGACAAAGGATAGATGGTCTGAACTGACCCTTTGCCGAAGGTTTTTACCCCCACTATCGTGGCGCGTCCCATATCTTTTAGCGCTCCTGCCACGATTTCAGACGCGCTTGCGCTTATCTCGTTAACCAACACGACCATGGGAATGCTCAATTTTTCTCCGGGGCCTGCATGATATGTAACCCGATGCCCGCTTTTGTCCACCATATGAACAACAGGGGTTCCCGCAGGCAAAAACTTACTTGACACTTGCACCGCCAGATCCACGGAGCCTCCTGTGTTTAGCCGAAGATCGAGAATGAAGCCTTTCATGTTCTTTTCAAGGAGGCTTCGGATATCCTCCATCATCTCTTCGGCGGTATTCTCCCCGAAAAACGAGGCCAAATGGACATATCCGATATCGTTCTCCAGCATTCTGGAAGCAGTGCGCGGAATTAGTATTGTATCCCTGACAATACTTACG
Source organism: Bacillota bacterium (assembly GCA_012512055.1). The sequence goes on from JAAZEW010000093.1 coordinate 40,921, forward strand.
TCGAAAGAACGAACCGTTTCGTTCTCCGCACGTTCTATCCCCAGGACAACCGTGGTGCCCTTCGGCCCTTTCATCAACGAGACAGCGTACTCCAAAGCCATGTCTTCCGTAGTTCTGCCGTCAATGTACCTGATCTTGTCCATAGACAGCAAACCTGCACGTTCCCCAGGAGTCTCCCTAATCGGGGATACAATAGTCAGTTCTCCTTCAAGGATCCCCACGATTATGCCTATACCGTCAAAGGAGCCTTTCATGTCGTCCATAAAAGTCCGAAACTCAGATTCGTTCATGAACCTTGCAAGCGGGTCATCCAAGGCCTTGATCATGTCCTGTATGCTCTGCTCCCGCTTATACGCGTCAAGCAACACATCCTCATCAGCAGGATACAGGTAATAGTTTTTCAATATGTAGAGAGCCTCCAGGGCGGCTTGAGCACGCCTCTTCTGTGAGACTTCAGACACGCCGGACGTGCCGTCGGCAGCCTTGATCGGAAGGTGACAACCTAAAAATAGCACCCCGGCAATTGCCGCAAGTGCCACGATCAGGCAAATAAGACGAAGATGCTTTTTCATACTTCTTCACCAGTTTCTGTTTTAAAATTCCACGAAAGTGCCTCTACTTCAGCCATTGCCATGGATTCACCGGTGCGCCCTGGTCTCGCACCTCAAAGTGAACGTGAGGGCCTGTGGAGACCCCTGTGCTTCCTGCCTTCGATATGACGTCACCTTGAATTACGGCCTTTCCCGCTTTCACAACAAGAGAAGAATTGTGACCGTAAAGGGTAGAGAGTCCGCCTCCATGGTCGATGATAACAGTATAACCATATCCGGTTATCCATCCACTGTGGATAACGACGCCATCAGCGGCTGCGCGAACCGAAGTCCCGGTAGGAACCCCTATATCGATACCTGCATGGAGCCTATTCTGCTTAAGAATAGGATGATACCTCATTCCAAAATCCGAAGATATCCGCCCCTGGACAGGCATGATGAACTTCCCGGTCCATCTGGGGATACCCCTCCCCTCTCGGATATCCCTGGCCTGTTGCTCGCGTATAGCCCTCTCCAGGGCCCTGCTGATCTCTTCCAGCTCGTCTAAAGCCTTCTCGTACCTCTCCCTTTCCTTCTGGAGTTTAGCAAGTTGTGTCTCTCTCTCTTTTGCCTCAAGCCCCAACTGCGCTTCCTGTTCCCTAAACTCCACCTTCGCAGAGGCAAGCTTTGCGCGCTGGTTTTCAAGGGAGGCCTTCTTCTTTTCCACCTCTTCCATTTGATGGGAAAGGCCTTGGATCTCAAGTTCAATTTCATTGAGGCAATCAGCGTCGTTTTTCACAATCATGCTCAGATAATCGTATCTCCCGAGAAAATCTGAGAAGCTGGAAGCTGTGAAAAGAGCCTCGAGGTAATCCCCCGGACCCCACATGTACATTGCTCTCAGTCTATTCTTCAGCACTGAGAGCCTCTTTTCGAGACGACCCTTTGCGAGAACGAGCTCCTTCTCGGAGACCGCCAAGTCCCGCTCCGCCTCGTCAATACGCTTCCCGATATCCTTAACCTGCTTGTCCAGGGAAACAAGACGAGATTTGGTCTTCTCCAATTTCATTTCAGTGTTCTCCAGCTCGCCTAAGACGCCTTTCTCCTTCTTCTTGATTGTCAGAAGCTGTTGTCTGGTCTGATCAACCTGCCCGGAGACCTCCTGTAATTGGTCGCGTTTCACTGTAAGTCCTGGTGACTGTTCTCCGCGGACAGGCTGAGACATGGCGCCGCATACGAAGATGCCCACAAGAACCAAGGCAAGCAGCCTAAATCTCCAGGTGTTTCCTGATAAAGACTCCACCTGCAAGAACCCCCATTATTACCCCAAGTACAACAAGGCCTATGCAAAACCTCGCAACAGGCGCACCTTCAGCGACGACAGGGATGAAGGGCGCCAGCAGCCCGAGTCTGCCTATGCATGCCTGATAGCCGGCGTAAAGGCATATTCCTGAGACAGAAGACCCCATGAAACCGACAATCATTCCCTCTATCAAGAACGGCCACATAATGAACCAGTCGGTTGCACCTACGAGTTTCATTACCTCGATCTCTTGAGCGCGGGCGACCAGGGACAATCGAACAGTATTCCCTACGATAAACATGACCGCGCCCAAGAGGACAATTGCCAAGACAAGAGCGGTTATCGCAATGACACGGGTGGTCGCCAGTAATTTCTCAGTAAACCCTTGTCCATAATTGACCCCGATCACATGAGGCATATCCGAAATTCTTGAAGCGATATCCGGAGTATCATCTGCATTGAACACACGCACGTCATATGCATCGGGAAGCGGGTTTTCTCCTAAGATATCCACAAGCCCTGCTTTCTCTCCAAGCTGTCTTGTAAGACGGTTGAGGCCTTCATCTTTGCTGACATATGTCACCCGGTCAACACCGTCTATACTCTCGATCTGCCGTTTCAGAGCGCCCAGGCCTTGACCGGTAAGGTTATCTTCTACGTAAACCCTTATCTCAATGCTGGATCTGAGGCAACTGTTGACATTACTCAAGTTCATCAAAATGAGCCCGAATACGCCCAAAACGAAAATGGACACGGCCATTGTGCCTAGGGAGATAAGGCTCACATTGCGCCTGGCTGATTTCCATCCCTCAGCCAGGAAGTACTGCATTGTAGTCAGCCTCACTCTCATAGACTCCCTTCAGATCATCTCGGACGATCCTGCCATTGTTCAACTCGATCACACGTTGTTTCAACCCGTCCACTATCGCAGCATTATGTGTAGACATAATGACTGTAGTGCCTCTCCTGTTAACCCGCAAAAGCACCTCCATAATATCCCATGATGTCTCCATGTCAAGATTTCCGGTTGGCTCGTCCGCCAATAGGATAGTGGGATTCCCCACGATTGCCCTGGCAATTGAGACTCTTTGCTGCTCACCGCCGGACAGTTGATCCGGATATACTGAAGCCTTACTCTCCAGGCCCACCAGCTTCAAAGCCTCAGTTACAAAAGGGTCAATCTGTTTCTTGGGTTTTTCAATCACCATCAACGCAAAAGCCACGTTTTCATACACAGTCTTGTTGGGAAGGAGCTTATAGTCCTGGAATATCATTCTGACCGTCCGTCGCAAATAAGGCACTTCCCTGGGCCTTAATCTAGTGATATTCCTTCCGTTGAGTAAAACCTGGCCACGTGTAGGCATAATCTCCCTTGTCAGAAGCTTCAAAAACGTAGTCTTTCCGGCGCCGCTGGAACCTACCAGGAATAGAAACTCTCCCTTTCTAATGTTTGTGTTAACGGAGAGAAGGCCCGTGGCGCCGCTGGGATATACCTTAGTCACGTCATAGAAGCGAATCAACGCAATCACTTCCTGAGATTATTGGATGTCGACTCTATCTTTAGTAATTCGATGATTTAAGAGCAAATCCCTCCTACGAACGGCAAGAACTATGTTCCAATTCGGTCTATTGCCCTGACGGCAGCGTGGGCGATGTCGTCTCTTGTCAAGCAATAAGCCTGCATTAGCTCATCTGGCGTACCTGACTGCCCGAAAACGTCGCGTATTCCAACCCTCTCTATAGGAACGGGGCACATCTCGCCTGCAACCTCGCAAACCGCGCTCCCTAATCCTCCGATAATACTATGTTCCTCAGCAGTCACTATGGCACCGGTTTCTTTAGCAGCCGCAACCACTGCATCGACATGGACAGGCTTAATCGTAGCCATGTTGAGCACTCTGGCCAAGATCCCTCTTTTCGCCAAGATCTCCGCTGCTTCCAGGCTTACGGATACCATTACGCCGCAGGCGATTATCGTCACGTCTTTGCCTTCACGAAGAGTCGAGGCTTTTCCTATCTGAAACTTGTAGCCTTCATCGAACAGCACAGGCACAGGGCTTCTGCCTGTACGAATGTATACAGGCCCTTCGTGACGGGCTGCTGCGAAGACCGCTTGTTCCGTTTCCTCGGCGTCAGCAGGGACAATCACTGTCATTCCCGGGATCACCCTCATAAGAGCAATATCCTCAATGGATTGATGGGATGCTCCGTCCTCACCTACAGTGATACCTCCGTGACTTGCCCCTATCTTCACGTTCAACCTGCCATATCCTGCGGTCTGCCTCACCTGGTCAAAGGCTCGGCCCGATGCAAATATCGCAAACGAGCTTGCGAACGGAATCTTCCCTGAGGCTGCGAGGCCTGCAGCAGTCCCCATCATGTCAGCCTCGGCTATCCCCATCTGCATGAACCTCTCAGGGAACCTCTTGGCAAACCCGTCCGTTTTGGTGGATTTGGAAAGATCTGCATCAAGGACTACCACATCAGGATTGAGCTCCCCCAGTTTTACCAAGGCTTTCCCGTATGCGGCTCGAGTCGCTATCTTCTGTGGCGCATCTGTCATGCTGTCTTATCCCCCTGTCTATTCTTTAGTTCAGATCCATCATAAAAGAAAACTGCCATGCAACCTAAGTATGAGTTCATGAGACCGTTGATTTCTCCCACATTATGTTAACGCAGCTCGCTTGAATCGCAAAAACCGGTCGCCGCCTTCGGCGAAACTGGCAGCTACTGGAGAAGTTCAACGGTCTCGTTCATTAGGTTTCGCTCGTTTTCCGACTGTCTTGGAAGGAAGCCTCCAAATAACTTATCGCTTCTTCCGCCTGCTCTCTCGACGGAGCCTTGCCATGCCAATCCGCGATATTCTCCATGAACGGAACGCCTTTCCCTTTGATTGTGTGAGCCACTGCCATCGTGGGCTTTCCCTTAGTTGCCCTCGCTTCCTCACAAGCCGCATGAATCGCCTGGATATCATGGCCGTCTATCTCGAGCACATGCCAACCGAATGCCCGCCACCTCGCAGCCGGTTCCGTAAATGATTTCACATCTGTCACCCTGCCGTCAATCTGCAAGCCGTTATAGTCAAGAAACACCATAAGATTGTCAAGCTTATGGTGGACGGAAGTCATTGATGCCTCCCATATCTGCCCTTCCTGTGACTCTCCGTCCCCAATGATCACGTACACTCTCGTTGGACGCTTGTCAAGTCTCGCAGCAATCGCCATACCGTTTGCTGCGGACAATCCCTGGCCCAGAGATCCTGTGGACATTTCCACTCCGGGAACGTGTCTCATACTGGGATGGCCCTGCAACCGGCTTCCGAATTTCCTGAGAGTTGCCAGTTCTTCTTTGTCTATGAAGCCTGCCTCAGCCAGAGTCGCGTATAGGGCAGGAGCTGCATGGCCTTTTGACATGACAAACCTGTCCCTCTCAGGCCATGTTGGATTCTTGGAGTCGATTCTCATTTCCTTGAAGTAAAGAGTCGCCGTAATGTCAGCGACTGAGAGGGATCCACCGGGATGGCCGGATCCTGCCGCTGCTATGGATTTCACAATGCCTAATCTGATACGTTGGGCTATACGTTCCAATTCCCTCGTTTCCTCTTTCGTCAATTACCTCACTCCCTGATGCTAAGTATACCTGGATAACCCATGCAGGCACTATGTATGAGCTCATTAGTTTTCGCTCGTTTTCCGATTGTCTTGGGTGGCCCCGCACGGTACGTACGCTTTCCAGAGCGGGCGATTACTTATGGCGGAAACCGTTGGACTTGTCCAGTAACCGCTGGTTTCGCCGAAGACGTCGGCCGGTTTTTGCGATTCGGGCGGGCTGTGTTAACATAATATGGGAGAGAACAACGGTCTCATGGCGATCTACTTAGGGCAGCCTTTCCCGAATCACTCTTACAACAAACCGAGGCAAAGCCAGCATACGCACAAACCTCGTAGGCTGACACGCAAGACGAAACAGCCACTCAAGGCCGCACCGCCCCATCCAGTCGGGCGCCCGCTTCACCTTGCCTGCCAGGACATTGAAACTGCCCCCAACGCCTATGCATGTAGCCGCCGATATGTTTCTCTTATTCCTTGCAATCCAAAAATCCTGCCTCGGCGCGCCCATTCCGACAAAAACGAGACGAGCCTTTCGGGAATTAATCTCCTCTATGACCGAGGCTTCTTCTTCCTCGTCAAAGAACCCGTGATGAGTTCCGACCACAATCAAGCCTGGCAATCCTCTTTTTGCACACTTAGCTGCCTCCTCTGCTACGCCGGGTTCAGCTCCCAAGAAAAACACAGGCCAATGGTGGCCTGCCGCACATACAAGCAATTCCTGCATCAAATCGAATCCGGCCACCCTTTCAGGCAGCGAACACCCAAGAACCCGGGAAGCCCAGACAATGCCGGCGCCGTCAGGGACCACCAGGTCAGCCTGGCAAATAACCTCTGCAAGCTCTGAATTCTCCTGGGCTGTCATGGCAATCTCTGAGTTTAGGGTCACTATCTGGCATGTCCTATTCGCTGACACAAACTCCCTGACACGCGCCACAGCCCCTGCCATATCCACCCGGTCCACCGGAAGGCCGAGAATATTGATTCGCTCCACAACAGCCCCTCCTGTCATGGCCTTGATTGCTTCTTTGCGGTATTAACCGCCAGGTGAGCCACGTGTTTTGCAGATTCGCCCAGCTTTGGGGCAAGGGCCGAGAGATTTGCTTTCATCTCTTCCCGCCTGTTCCAAGCATCCTTCACATGTCCGGAGAATGAGTCTATGTCACGTTGTCTTCTGGAGAGTCCCGGTTTCTCGCCTGCGATTGAAAGCAAGCCGTCGACTTTCGGGTCGTATGACAGGGCGACAAAGGGAGTAGCCGTAGCCACGGCAAATACAAGCGCGTGATATCTCATACCGATGACGAAATCTGCATCTTCTATAAGAGACATGATTTCCCCGGGTGAAGCAGGACAATCCCACATGTATGCCCTCTCCTGCATCACTTCGATGCACGCCTGGCATATAGGAGCATCCTGTGCCTTATGGAACGGAACATACACGATGGTTGCGCCATGTGTCTTCACCAAGTCATCGCAGGCTGAAGCCACGGCTTGAATATACCGGGGAACAGCAAGCCAAGGACGCACAGACACTATCACCAACGTGCGCCCTTCGGTAGGAATTTCACAAGCCTTCAGGAAGTCACGACCCTTCCCCCGCCTGTAGCAGGGCTTAAGCCCGAAGGCCGGGTCTGCTGCCACATGCATCTCTGGCTTGGTGACACCTATCGATTGAAGAAGTGCAAGTGACGGCATATCCCTGACAGTGATGGTGTCCACAAGGTTTCCTACAGTCTTCACCAGGAACTTGCTGAAGTTCAGGTTCAAAGGCCCAATCCCCTGAGCATAGAAAAACACAGGCTTCTTCATGGCTTTCGCCAAGGTTACCAGGCCCAAGTAATATGGAACTGATCGGAAACTCGTCACATCCTGGAGGAGTCCTCCGCCACCGCTGATGAATAGGTCAGCGTCGCGAAGTTCCCTGGATATCCCCAAGATGTCATTCCTGTTGACTGCGGAGACATTGTGAAGCTTCTTTGTAAGAATAGGATCCTTTGACAAGACCACTATCTCCGAGCCATGAGCCTCCTCTGTCAGGTGCTGAATCATAGCCGCCAGAATGGCCTCATCACCTATGTTCCGGAATCCGAAGTAACCTGAAACGACAAACTTCATTCTCCGAAGCGTTCCTCCCCCGGGACTTGTCGACGAGATCCCGCCTTCTTGGAAAAGTAGATGAATACCCCGCTGATGACAATCGCAATTATCCCGCCGAGAACCAGCCCGTAGAACGTCCTCTGAAGAGTTGCCATAATCGGGGTGTGTATGTGCGAAAACGTATTTACCATGGATATTTGCCCTATGCACCCGATGAGCACAAGCGGCAGACTGAGCCTAAAATAACCTGAAAGCGCTAATGTAGCAGCAAGCAATAATGCAGGGTGCCCTATGAGAAACTCCTTTGTCCTCGGACGGAACACCAGCAAACCCTCGAGAAACCGCCTCATTCCCTCATCAAATTGGGGAATTGGCAGACCGAGATAGAAGTTGCCTGTTCGCAGAATATATACGAGGCCGCCCAATGCCACCACGGCAAGGGCGAGCACATGCCATATACGCAGGGGCTCCATGAGCAAATCCCTTATTGAGGCAGTAAAGCCATGGCCTGAGTCATCATGGAATTGCTCCCATCCTGCCAGATACCTCCAACATATAACAACTCCCAGGACAATCGGTACGGCATGGGCAGCCTTTACCCCGATGAACTTGTCAAGAGACAACATGAACGTCCCGCTGGAAAGGGTGCCTGCAACAAGGAGCCCTCCTACAATAGATATGGCTGAGGCTTCCAGCCACAACAAGACGGCATCCTTCAAGTGCGCACCTTCTCCGGTATGTCCTTTCCACAGTGATTTAGAGTACAATGCGCTCACTGCGAGAATCGGAAACACTATCGCCCCACCCAAGGCTACAAGCTGCCTCATCAAGGTTGCATACCCGGTTGACAGTAAAGCCGAGTAGAAAATGATCCCCAGCCCGAACAAGCCTAACTCGACAACAGGCGGGACTGAGAACAAGGTGTCAAGAAGCATAAACGCAGCAGCCAAAATACCGATGCCAACTATGGCAATGAAGAATCTACCGGGAGTGTAGTCCTGAGACGGCCTGCCTTGTCCTACGGAAAACCCTGATTTCTCAAGCTCGTCACGAATTGCCTGAACGTAGCCAAGATTCTTGTCAATAGCCCCGGCGTCTCCTATTTCCGCAGGGAAAGGCCGGATATACATGACCCTCATGTTGCGCTCACGCGCTGCGCGCGCGAACCTCTCCACAGCCTTATCAAAAGGAATCTTCTCCATTTCCCGTTCCGTAATACTGTGAACCCTTATCACTCCCGCGCCCATTAGACGGGCAAATCGACTGTCTCCGACCTGAGACGCGAATTCCACCTGTCCGAAATTCATGGAATTCAGCAGCATCAGGTCTCTGACATCGCTCAGGTAGTCAGGGTACCCAAGGACCTCCATGCCCTCGAATATTACAAGACTGATGTTCTCCCTATGGGGAATTCGGTTGAAGAAGAATCCGATCTTGTGCGGAGTTACACCAGGATAGTTTCGAAGCCTTGCCACAATGCGAAGTCCTGCTTCATTGACCTGACGGGCAGTGCCTGTATCCAGCCCGATATTGACCTTCTCCAAGTCCTGAACGCCTCTGGCAGTCTCAAGGAATGACCCCAGGCGCTTAGATGAGAAAGTGGAAATGCGCTCCCCTTCAAGCCTGACAGGTAGGATTTCAACCAGGTCCTGAAAAATCTCCTGGTCTCCGGGAAACAGATACGAGTTACCGGCATACAGGCGCAACTCATCTATCATCTGCCTGAGCACGGGATCACTTAAAGGGGACAGTCTGTCGTAATCAAGAATCTGTCTGCCGCTGAACGCATACACCTGTCCTAAGGCTGCAATGTCCTTAATAGTATTCTCACCTACAGCGACAGACGTGAGTCCTCTGTCTCGCGCCTGCCGCAAAAAGGTATCCAGCGGATAATCTGCGTTCCGGCACAGTAGCTCAGCCGCTCGATAATCCATAACCAACTCTACGGTATTATTGGACTTCTCAACCTGCCCTCTTCCCCACAGTATGACAATGGCAGATACCACCGCTGCAACTAACATCCACACCCAAAGGTTTTTGACTCGTCTGGGTCCGGCCACAGAGCTCCACCCCATCTCATGCAGCGCCTATCGTACGAGCGCGCTTTTCCTATGTGCTCTCGCCGGTGTCATCCGGCGTCCTCCCAACAATACGCACAATTCCATCTTCCATATTTATCTCACTGATAATCACTGGAATCGGAAGGCTGGACATGTCCAGCGAAAAATCAAGACCTCTCATCAACCCGTCCCTGATAATGGAAGGGAGTCTGGCACCGCCCAGATGTATATTTTTGATTTCATAACTGAGGCGAGTGCCGTTTTGATCCGCAACGAATTCTCCGTCAAGACTCACAGGGATATCGATACCGGCAACACTCACATCACCTTTGATCGAAACCCGGCCCGGGCTCAACTCAACAAGCACAGATTTCGGCACACCCTTGAGCACGTTGACATACCTATTGAGATCATCCTGGCTAATCACTAACTCGGCACGGCCTTGTCCGACATGGGATAAAGAAAAACGGCTTTCGTCTCTGAGCGCCTGCATATCGATGAGAATGTCACTTGCATCAACCATGAGAGATTCAATCCTCAGCCCCTCTATGAGAAGGCCTCTGCAATTCATGCTTACAGACTTGACCTTGCCGTAGGAAATCAGGTTAATTGCAGGAAATGATCTCAATCGAACTCTGACGCAATCAACACTGTCCACGCTTGACCGTATTGCATTCTCCAGTCTGGACGCGATTACGTGCGGAATTGCCAATTCCAAAACTAGTACTGCACCTAAGCCGATAATCAAAGCGATTATGATTGGCGGAAGGCTCTCTGTTCTCAGGTTTGTCAGCCCGGACATCCTAGGACTCCTTTCACGATTCGGTCATCTTCGCCTTGACCCTAAGATAAGCCTCGATAAACTCGTCAATCTCACCGTCCATGACTGCCTGGACATTCCCTGTCTCAACTCCGGTCCGATGGTCTTTCACCATAGTGTAAGGCTGGAACACATATGATCTTATCTGACTCCCCCAGGCAATCTCCCTTTGCTCCCCTTGAAGCTCACCGAGTCTCTTTTCCTTCTCAGCCTCAAGGCGTTCGAACAGTCTGGCCTTTAGGATCCTCATTGCAGTGATCCTATTCTGATATTGAGATCGCTCATTTTGGCACTGCACGATTATCCCGGTAGGGATATGAGTTATCCTCACGGCTGACTCCGTCTTGTTCACATGTTGCCCGCCTGCTCCGCCTGATTTGTACGTATCCACCTTCAAGTCCTCAGGATCTATTTCAATCTCCACATCCTCAGGAATCTCAGGGATTACGTCAACAGACGCAAATGAAGTATGCCGTCTGGCATTTGCATCAAAAGGGGAAATTCTGACGAGTCGATGCACCCCTTTTTCAGCCTTCAGGTACCCAAAGGCGCATCTCCCGCTAACCAGGACTGTAACGCTTTTGATTCCGGCTTCATCTCCGGGGAGGCAATCTGTAATCTCAGTAGTGTACCCGCTCTTTTCAGCCCATTTCAGGTACATGCGAAGAAGCATCTCCGCCCAATCCTGGGACTCCGTCCCCCCTGCCCCGGGGTGTATCGACAGTATGGCATCAGATTCGTCGTACTCACCGCTTAGCAGGTGAGCCACTTCAAGCTGTGAGACAACTCTTTCTAAAGACTTGACGCCTTCTTCAATCTCGCCTTCGACTGAATTGTCCCCCTCTTCTATTCCCAGCGTCAGAAGCGTCCAAAGATCCTCGGCTTGGGCCATTGTATCTTTCCACGATTCAACGCCTTCCTTAAGTCTGCTTACTCGCTGCAGTATCTTCTTTGCGTCTTCCGGCTCGTCCCAGAATCCGGGATCTGCCATTATCTCTTCAAGGCCTTTGAGTTGCTCTGACTTCGCATCAATCTCAAAGATAACCCCTCATCTTCTCCACTCTGCCCTTGAGCTCCGCCAAGACCGGCCTAATCTCACTGAGCACGTTAGTTACACTCCCTTTCCACAGCATTTCTTATATTTCCTTCCGCTACCGCAGGGGCAGGGATCGTTTCTCCCGACCTTTTTCGCTTGCCGTTTATCCGGTTTTGGATGAACGTATTCGCCACTGCCTGAAGTTGCCGTGACTGTAAACCGCTTAGCCTTTGGTTGCGCCTCATGCTTCGTCCGTCGTTCATCTTTTACGGCTACTCTTGACATCCATGAGACAACATCATCGCGGATATTGGCTTTCAGGTCTTCAAACATCTGCCAGCTCTCAAGCTGATACTCAAGGAGAGGATCCTTCTGCCCGTATGCCCTGAGGCCAATCCCTTCCCTGAGGTTATCCATGGCTTGGAGATGATCGATCCACTTGGAATCGATGATCCGTAACAACACGAGCTTCTCAAGGACTCTCATTTGCTCTTGTCCTACCGCTTCCTCGCGGGCTTCGTAGGACTTGACAATAAGGTCGGTTAAGAAGTCGTCAATTTCCGAGCCGCCTTTTCCCTCGAGATCAGCAGGCGTGACATGAGGCCGGAACACAAACGTCTGGTTCAGCCTGTCGGAAAGGGCACGAAGATCCCATTCTTCCTGGAATATCTGCTCATTAGTATAGACATCCAAGATCTCTCTTGCGACCTCAGACATCATTTCCAGGATCCTCTCTCTTAAGCTTTCCCCTTGAACCACTTTCCGCCTGTCGCCATAGATGACCTCACGCTGCTTGTTCATAACGTCATCATATTCGAGGACCTGTTTCCTGATATCGAAGTTATGCCCTTCAACCCTCTTCTGCGCAGTCTCAATGGACCGGGCTATTCGCGGATGCTCTATGGGCATATCCTCTTCCCATCCGAGACGGTCCATTATTCCGGTTATGAACTCCCCGCCGAAGAGCCTCATGAGATCGTCTTCCAGTGAAACATAGAACCTGGATGCCCCGGGGTCTCCTTGCCTTCCCGAACGCCCTCTGAGCTGATTGTCAATCCTGCGGCTTTCATGGCGCTCAGTCCCGATGATGAAGAGTCCGCCGAGCTCCACGACTTTCTCATGTTCCCCTGAGCACTCAGCCTTCGCTTCCTCCAGAAGCTCCTGATACTCCTCCCTGGCTTTAAGCACCTCCTGATCCTCTGTGGGGAAATGCTCCGCAGCTTCAGCTACTACCTCGCCTGAATACCCGTTAGCGCGTAGTTTCTGCTTGGCAACATACTCAGGGTTACCTCCTAACACGATATCTGTGCCCCTGCCTGCCATATTCGTGGCAATGGTCACTGCGCCCAACCTGCCCGCCTGTGCAACTATCTCGGCTTCACGTTCGTGGTGCTTCGCATTGAGGACTTGATGCCTGATGCCTTTCTGTTTCAGCATCTCACTTAAACGCTCTGATTTCTCTATGGATATGGTCCCCACAAGCACAGGTTGGCCGTATTTGTTTATTTCCTCGATCTCATTGACAATCGCAGCAAACTTGGCTTTTTCAGTTTTGAAGATGACATCCGGGTAGTCAGTACGGATCATAGGAAGATGCGTAGGGAGAACCACAACATCAAGCCCGTATATCTTCTGGAACTCCTCTTCTTCCGTAGCCGCTGTACCAGTCATGCCCGCCAGTTTGTGGTACATGCGGAAATAGTTCTGAAAAGTAATCGTGGCCAGGGTCAAGCTTTCCCGCTCTACCTTGATTCCTTCCTTTGCCTCGATAGCCTGGTGAAGTCCGTTGCTGTACCGCCTCCCGAACATGAGCCTTCCTGTAAACTCATCCACTATGATTGCCTGGCCGTCTTTGACAATGTAGTCCCTGTCGCGACGCATCAGCGCGTGAGCCCGAAGCGCCTGGTTCAAGTGGTGCATTACCTCTATGTTGGACTCATCTGAAAGGTTATCCAGCCCCAACATGCGTTCAGACTTCCCCACGCCTTCGTCAGTAAGTGCTACAGCGTTTGCCTTCTCATCAACTGTATAATCCTCGTCCCGCTTAAGCCTGGGGACAAGCCTGGCAAATTGCCGGTAGAGGTCAGTAGACTCCTCTGCTTGTCCGGAAATGATCAGAGGGGTTCTGGCTTCATCTATCAGGATGCTGTCCACCTCATCGACAATAGCGTAATTCAGCTCTCGCTGGACCATTTCGTCCTTGGAGGTGACCATGTTATCACGGAGATAGTCAAAACCGAACTCGTTGTTGGTTCCATAGGTAATGTCTGCCGAGTAAGCCGCCCTTCGCTGGGCGTAATCAAGCCCGTGGATTATCACACCGACCTTGAGTCCAAGGAACTTGTAAATCGTACCCATCCACTCTGCATCACGCCTGGCCAGGTAATCGTTGACAGTAACAATATGCACACCTTTCCCGGTCAGGGCGTTAAGGTACGCAGGCAAAGTAGCAGCCAGCGTCTTGCCTTCCCCTGTCCTCATTTCCGCGATTCGCCCTTCATGGAGGACTCCTCCGCCCATGATCTGCTCATCAAAGTGGCGCTGTCCAAGCACCCTGACTGCGGCTTCCCGAACTACGGCGAACGCCTCAGGAAGGAGATCATCCAGTGATTCACCGTTATCCAGCCTTCGCCTGAACTCAGAGGTTTTGGCTGTGAGCTCACGGTTGGAAAGTCCTCTGACTTCAGGCTCCAGAGCGGATACTTGTTCCGCTATCCCCCTTAGCCTTCTCACTTCTTTTTCGTTTGTGTCGAAAGCCCTTTTCAGGAACCCAAGCACTGACATATCCCCTCTTCTTTAGCAAAGTTTGCAGGCACAAAAGCATCCGAAGCCTGCAAAATGCGAGTCAATTATACCATTTACGATTTTCGGCAGCAACTACAGCCCATGGGCGGACTGGGGAGTGAATCCGCAAGAACCCTTAAGCCACCCGATACCAGCGAGTGGCCGCCTGGAACGATTGGGATCTCCGATGATAGGAAACAGGTTGTGATCCTGCGGGCAACCGGATCATCTATTGCATCCGGACGTAAAAGATCTGAGTTGAACCTGTCTTTTGCAGGTAGCTCCAGGCCAAGATGGCGGAACAGGACTCTTGTGTCTATCAATACAGCGTCAGCCACCTTTTCCAGTGCGCTGACTAAACCTTCGAACCCTACCTCTTGCGCAAGATAACCCAATAGGGAGATGACTTGGTGATGATCCTCCCGCCCCAATGCCTTCATGCCACGTTCTTCAGAAAAAACCCTCATCCTGCATTGGAGCCTTTCATTAACATATAGCACAGCGCCGGGGCTCACTCTCCCGATAACGCAGATCTCTGAAAGGGGAATGCCCATTGTCTCTCTGGCCTTCCGGAGGCTCGAATTCGCAGGCTCAAGGTGCAGTTTTCCAAGGACAGCCCTAACGTTTGGACCGGTTGCCGGGTGGAATCCGAGGACTGTAACATCTGCAGGCGTATCCACATCAAAGAGGGAACCTATCGTCTCAGGCAGCTTCCTGTGATGAAGAAAAGACAGGGCCATAGCAAGGGCATTGTCTGATGTCGGCAACTCAGTTACTTCCAGCAGCCGTGATGCAGGAGTAAAGCCTACAATGTCACTGGAGAAAATGTTGTTGGCAAGCATGGCTTCGGAAGATACGGCAAGGGTTTTTGCAAGTGCGCTAATCTCCGACTGCGCCATGAGGGAACCGGAAGCCCCTCCCATATATATGACAGCCTTCAGGGATCGGGCCTTGATAACCCTTGCCAGCGCCTCCCCGAAATGAAACTTGTCCCAGGCACGTGTAAGATGGGTTTCAGCCCCGTACTTAGCTGCAGCCATGGCCAAGTCTTCATAAGTGGTATAGAGAAATATTCTGTCGAGTTCCGGCACCTTCGAGAACTTCTCCAGGTTATCCAGAACCACCGCTTTCCTCACGGCAGCAACCAATTCTTCTACATCGCTTCCGGGTTTTCCACCTTCAAAGATGACCAAGGACACCTTATTCATGTAAGTTCCCCCCTATGTCTCAAAGGGTTGCCTGTCACAGGCAACCCTTTCTTCGAACTCGGCCAAGCCTCACTTCCGTTCTCTATTCCAGTCTTAGAACTCAGGCTCTATCAAGCCATAGTTTCCGTCCCTGCGGCGGTAGACCACATTGACCTCGTCAGTGTCACTGTTTGAAAAGACAAAGAAGTCATGTCCAAGCAGTTCCATCTGCATTACCGCCTCCTGTGTCGACATAGGCTTCATGGCAAAGCGTTTCGTTTTGACAATCCTCGCTTCTTCATGGCGCTCCTCTATTTCGCCAATACCGGGAGAAAACTCTGCTTCCACAATGCTTGCGCCTGTTTGACGCAGTCTGCGATTGATCTTCGTCTTGTACTTGCGAATCTGCCGCTCAATCTTATCCACTGCCCCGTCAATTGACGCATACATGTCCCCGGTCTTCTCCTCACCCCGCAAGAGAAGGCCATTTACCTGAATCGTGACCTCAGCAATCTGAAGCCCTTTCTCAGTGCTGACAACTACCTGAGCATTGACTGAATCCCCTTCAAAAAACCTCTGGAGCTTGAGCACCTTCTTTTCAGCATATTCTCTGATAGCCTTTGACAGTTCAATGTTCTTGGATTTCATGGTGACTTCCATTCTTACCAGCTCCTTTCGGGAAAATCGGGGTTAGGCTTCTCACTATGATATTTCCCTGCGACAAAACGAAATCCTGCATCTCACATAGGAGGTTCTGCCCACCTTATGTCAGTAGCCGTGTCATAAATCAGCGACGGTATAGGCGGGATATCAGACACCTTAATCCTGCCACGAAGGTACCCTGTGACATCATCTACCTTTTCACGCTTTAAACCGAGGCCTGACAGGACGTCTGCATTTCTAAGGCCCGATTCGTCCATCTGTATGCTTACGGACCACGCAATTTCCATATCCAAAGGACTCAGCCATGTGACATATGCAGGGACCTTCCCTCCATCGCTATGCGCTGTAACCTGAGAGCCCTTCCAATCCGGCGCCAGGAGGACGTACGCCCCGCCATGACTGCGCTCTAGGAGGCGTATATATGACAGGGCAAAGGCAAGGTCTCCTGAAGCTATGGAATTGACCACGAAAATTGAGGCAGGAACACTCTCCAACTCCTGCCTGTGCATTTCCCAAATCTCATCCGGAACTATGAGCGTGGGAGTCAACCGGTTTACAAGGTGAATCCCAAAAAACCCATTCGTATGTGCTCCGCGGATTTGATGTGCTCCGTTTGAGGAAGACAAGCTAATCCATAACCTGGAGTCCCCCGGCACAGGCGGAAGCACAGTCTCTCTTACGGTGGCCCCCTGAGAGAGCCTTAACTCAAGTGGCATACCTGATAGCCGAGACACAAAATCCGCAATGAGGTACTGGCCGCCTGAAACAGGATAGAAATGAGAACTCTTCGCCCAAACCACATCCACATCGTCAAAACTCGATGCAGCTCGAAGTGTTTCACTTATGGGAAATATCACGTCCAAAGTGCCGTTTAACATTAGGACAGGCCTCGGCCAGATATCAGGTAAAGCAGCAGGATCAACCAGCATCAGAGTATCTGCTGCTTCAATAATATCGGTAAGCCCAATCTTTGAAAGCAGCCTGAAATTGCGCACAACAGGATTCTCGCTGTTGACAAGTATCTCCCGAAAACCTGCCCCTGCAACCAGGAACACTCCGCCTTTGAGCCTCGGGTCTGCCTTATACGTCAACATGGAAACCATGCCGCCCAGACTTGCGCCGGTGATATAGATTCGTTCCGAGTCCACATTATCCCTGGACATCAACCAGTCCACCCCTCGGCGCATGTCGATAACCGCACGTCGGAAATTATCCCTCACTGCCACAGGAGGCGCCACCACGAACTTCTGCCCTGAAATTACCTGAATACCCTTGGAACGCCTGTGGTGAAACGGCAGGCTTGGCATTAGGACGGCGAATCCACGTTTCGCAGCAAAGTCAGCCACATGCCAGAATTGATCCTCATCCTCTGAGAACATACCATGGATTCCGATGGCAGCAGGTGCCTTCCCCGGCCTTCTCGGCTCGAAATATGCAGCATATACAGTATCGCCTTCACTCTTGTATGTCAGCTCGTATCTGCGATACCATTCATTTTCGGCCCGGAGGACAAGTTTAGCGTCGAGAGGTTGATTTCTGTCGTAAGAGTAGAACTTGATGACCTCCATAGGATTCGCCGGTGTTGTGTATCTTGAACTTGCAAGGCCTGGAGACGGGACGAACATGACCGATAGAACAATACCTAGCAGGAGGGCGCCTGATAGTCGGCGCATACCGCCTCCCCTCAGTGATGTGCGCAACCCTTCACCCCCGATTGTTGTCCCTCTATTATACTTTGACGAGAAAGCTATCTCTATAGTTCCCATTTCCGCTCCGAAAAAGTGCTCTGCTCATCATTATTAGCTTCTCCTATATCAAATGGTATTTTGGTTAGGAAGTCCTCTTGCTCGAATGAAGAAAAAATCAAAAAGAAGAGCGCGGCTATATGCCGCGCTGATGTTAGCGTCCGGAAATGCCGCGCCTGACGCTGCCTATCGCATGACCAAGTTAGTTGAAACTTCCCCTACTTACGCGCCCCAGGATGATTTCTGGGCTTCAAAACACTCCCGGCAGTATACAGGCCTGTCTTCGCGAGGCTTGAAAGGAACTTCTGCTTCCCTTCCGCAAGCTGAACAGATCACTGAATACATCTCTCTCGGGCCATCGTTGCGCTGACGTTTCCGGGCCATACGGCAGCCCCTACAGCGAACAGGCTCATGCTGGAACCCTTTCTCAGCGTAAAACTCTTGCTCACCTGCTGTAAACACAAACTCTGCACCGCAGTCGCGACACGTCAGAACCTTGTCTTTGAACTCCATGTAAGATGATCTCCTCACTTTGGTGGTAATTGCCTGCTTGCTCAGAAACCTGTCGCACCCACGGC
>JAAZEW010000094.1 GCA_012512055.1 Bacillota bacterium
AAGTTACCACCTTTTCCAAAAAAGTGGTAGAAAACCTTCCACCTGAGCCTCAAAGAGCTATCAGAATCCCTCTTCAGCCCAAAAATGTGGTCGAAACTCAACCACTATTGCCGTTGGGGGTGGTCGAAAACCGACCACTTGCCAGCTTTTTGCTGCAGAAATCCCAAAAGGTGGTTGAAAATGGACCAGCTCTTGGAAAAATGTGGTCGAGAATCGACCATGTTCATGTTAACCGAAAGCGTCAATAGCTCCCACCTTCGGTGTATGGGGGGCATTGACACTTTCGACTCTGTGATCGGAAACCGGACACGTTGAGACACCTCGACTAATTCCACGAGACATCCCGACTGATTCGGCATTTTCGAATATCCGACAACCTCTTCCAATTGCTCCCTTGCAGTCTTTACACTGGTTCAGAATATATTGCGCTCTATGGCTTGGGGAATTCCTGCACCCCGTGCCCTCATCAACTTCCCTCAGGTCTCCCTTGCGACAGGCGCGGGCGTGACAAAGGTGGGGTTTGACACGGGGTCGGCGTTCGCGTATACTATCGTTGTCGATAAAAGACGGGCTGCCGTCGAGTGGTTTCAGGTTTGATATTCGGGGCGTAGCGTAGTTTGGCTAGCGCGCCTGCTTTGGGAGCAGGAGGTCGGAGGTTCAAATCCTCTCGCCCCGACCATTTGTCCACCACTGATTCACTCGCCATCCGCTTATCCACTGTTCCGCTTATCCAACACTGATCTACCACTGATCTACTGTGGAAGTCTTTCGTAAACTTCCTGTTTAGTTTTCACGCATTCCCTACTCCTATTCCCTATTATTTCGTGATGTCAGGATGCTTTCTCGCATTGGACTGGGGCGGCACTGATAAGATAGCTTGTCAGTCAGGCCAGGTCAGGCAGGCCAAGGCGATCCCCGTGGAGCAGAAAAGCCTCAGAGATGTCAGGCGGGAGCGATTCAAATTGATGGAGAATAAAACCTATGCAGGGGAAAAATGGCCTTCGAAGAATAAGTAATGTAGGATTCAGAAAACTTATCTGGGAGGGTCGTATATGTTAAGGATACCAAAGAGGAGTAGTCTTCGTTTATCGACTCTTGTGGTCGCATTGATGATCCTTTGTGTTTCATCTGTATGTGTAGCAGCTGCAGGTGAGGACGAGGTCGTCATCCTCTACATGAATGATATCCATGGCAGGCTCGAGTCTTTCAAAGCAGCGGACTCTGACGCGCTTGTCGGCGGAGTAATTAAACTTGCGACACTCGTAGAGGATATTGTGGGAGAGAAGGCAGGCAACGTAATTATCCTAAATGCAGGGGACGCACTTCACGGGACCAATATTGTCAACTTGTTCGAAGGTACCCCTATGGTGGAAGCTTTGGGAGCCATTGGCGTCGATGCTATGGCTATAGGCAACCACGAATTCAACTATGGGCAGTCCGTATTGCTCAAGAGAGCTGAAGAGGCGAACTTCACGTTTCTTTCAGCAAACACGATCCAGGCAGATAGCAGGCGCGTGCTCTTTCCAGGTGCATTGATCCTGTCTGTCGGCGGAAAGAGGATCGGCATATTCGGGTTAACTCCGATTGACACGCCTACGGTAACGCACCCAAAGAACGTCGAGGGCTTGGAGTTCCTCGATCCAATAAGAGTCTCAAGTTGGATGGTTCCATACCTTAGAGATCAAGAGAAGGTCGACCTTGTCATCGGACTTACTCACATCGGGTACGATGATGACAGGTTGCTTGCCAGCAAGGTTCCGGGGATTGATATCATCGTCGGCGGACACAGCCATACGAAACTGGATAAACCTGAGATGGTCGCAAGTACAATAATAGTCCAAGCAGGTGAACACGCACAAGCACTGGGTAGTCTTGAAGTGAGCTATGAAAACGGAAAGGTCACTGACTACGCAGGCGCTCTGATTCCTTGTGGGCCTGAGGTTGTGGAAGACAGTAGGATAGGCGAGATTATCCGGACATATAACAAGGAACTCGAGGCGAAGCTCTCGGAGGTCATCGGTGAGGCGGCCACTGCTCTTGACGGTGAACGTGCCAACGTCAGGACGAGAGAGACTAATCTTGGGAACCTTGTTGCCGATGTTATGCGTGAAGCCGGTGCTGCCGATATTGGTCTGACGAATGGCGGCGGACTTCGGGCCTCTATTGGCGAAGGGCTTATCACAGTGGGGGATGTATTTACTGTCCTACCGTTTGACAACACCCTTGTAGTATTAGAGGTAGCCGGGGCTGATATTAGAGCTGCCTTAGAAAGATCTGTAAGTGAGTATCCAAATCAACTAGGCGCATTTCTCCAGGTGTCCGGCTTGTCGTTTGAGTTCGATCCTGCTAAAGCTCCAGGGGAACGTGTGGTGTCTGTGTTAGTGGACAACAAGCCACTGGACGAGAAGAAGGTATACACAGTTGCCACAAATGATTTTGTCGCTGCAGGCGGGGACGGCTACGACATGCTTAAGGACTGCAAGGTCATTTTCTCCTCAGGCGAAATGCTGCGCGACGTATTCGTAAGATACATTGAGCAGTTGGACAAGGTGTCCC
>JAAZEW010000012.1 GCA_012512055.1 Bacillota bacterium
CATCACAGGTATCACCGGGACAATCAGAATCGATAAGAACACCCACAACCCGGAAGGCAAAGAAGCTGCCATCATCAAGCTGGTGGACGGCAACTATATCTTCCAGCAGAAATACGCGCCGTAGAGCGTTACGCGCCGGAACTCCGGAATCACAGTTCAGCGGATCGGAACCACGGCTAAGTGGCTCTATAGCGTTCTTCGGCTATCGGAGATCAAAGTAGTCGGCAAGGCCTTAGAGAAGACGTTTCGCTCCTGGCCTTGCCGACTGCGCTAAGGAGGATGTAGATGACCCAGTTTTTGCAGCAGATGATAAACGGCCTGTCCATCGGCAGCGTCTATGCCTTAATGGCAGTGGGATATTCCCTTGTATACAGCATCATGAATTTCAGCAATTTCGCCCACGGGGGCGTGATAATGCTCGGAGCCTACTTCGGTTTCTATCTCCTGACTCTTTTTAAGTGGCCTTTTGCATTCGCGTTTTTCGGAGCTGCACTCGGCTCCACCATATTGGCGGTCCTCCTGGAGAGAGTCGCGTACAAACCGCTCAGGATGAGAAATGCCCCTTTCCTGTATTTCATCATATCAGCCATGGGAGCTTCCATACTCATTGAGAACTTCGTCATCGCAACCATAGGCCCTACATTCAAAACCTATCCTGCCGTCCTCTCCCGGGAACCATTTCAGATAGGAGCTCTTTTTGTCGGACGCCTTGACACTATGATCTTCATTACCTCTGCGGTCTGCCTTGCTTTGCTGGTCTACTTCATCGATTTCACAAAAGTAGGCAAAGCCATCCGGGCCACAGCCTTCAACGCCAGAGTCAGCGCATTGATGGGCATCAATACTGACATGATCATAATCCTCGTCTTTGCAGTAGGGGGATTCCTTGCAGGTGTGGCCGGTGTTCTCTTCGGCATGAAATACACGGTTTATCCTCAGATAGGGGCTGTGACCATCAAATCTTTCATTGCTGCCGTGTTCGGAGGGTTGGGAAGCCTTCCCGGGGCAGTCATTGGATCAGTGATCCTGGGTCTTTTGGAAACCCTTATTTCGGGATACTTCTCATCGCAATTCAGAGACTTGATTTCCTTCAGCCTGCTCATAATCATCCTGGTGTTTCGCCCGATAGGGCTAATGGGGAAACCCAGCGAAGAGAAGGCATAGTGGGGAGGGACAGCCGTGGACTGGTTCTACCTGAAAGGCATCTTGATACTGTCCGGGATAAATCTTATGGCAGTTTTGGGACTCTCCCTCCTTACAGGATTCACAGGGCTTTTCTCTTTCGGCCATGCAGGCTTTATGGCGATTGGCGCCTATGCAGCGGCTTTTCTCGGCGTCAATTTAGGCCTTCCGCTTATCGTCTCTCTCCTCACCGGTGGTCTTGTAGCAGGGATAATAAGCCTGTTCATAGGAAGACTCACTCTCAGGCTGAAAGGAGACTACTTCTGTATCGCCACCTTGGGATTCGGTGAAGCGATAAGGCTTATCCTTGACAACGTTCAGGTATTTGGCGGCGCCAGGGGATGGCCTGGGATCCCAATTAGAATTGACCTTTGGAATGTGGTCCTCATTAACCTGGCAGGCATCGCGTTCATGATCAGCTTGGTCAACTCCAGACACGGACGGAATATGATTGCCATAAGAGAGGAAGAGCTGGCTGCCAAAACCGTAGGCATTGATACCTTCAAGTATAAGATGATCTCCTTGTTCGTAAGTGCAGTCTATGCAGGAATTGCAGGCGGACTCGTAGGCTACTACACCGGTTTCCTGCAGCCGAAGATGTTCGGCATGGTAAAGTCTACAGAGCTTACGATCATCGTAATTTTCGGTGGTATAGGAAGCATTTCCGGGAGTGTGCTGGGGGCTCTCCTCCTTACTGCTTTACCGGAACTGCTGCGAGCGTTTGCCTTATGGCGGCTTGTAGCCTATGGAGCTGCAGTGATATTCATAATGATAAGCAGGCCGGAAGGCCTCATGGGAGGTAAGGAAATCACCTTTGAAGGCATTTTGCGAGTTGTTGGATTCAGGCACAAACGCGGCAAGGCTCGGGAAGTGTAGGAGGTCACGCTATGGACATCCTTGAAATACGCGATCTGACAAAGACTTTCGGGGGGCTTACCGCAGTCGAAGACGTGAGTTTTCGGGTACAGGAAGAGTCAATATCAGGCCTCATCGGGCCTAACGGCGCAGGCAAAACCACTATCTTCAACCTTATAACCGGGATATACAAGGTTACAAGCGGCGAGATCGGGTTCAAAGGACACCCCATCCATAACCTTGAACCTCATGTTATCGCTAATATGGGGATAACCCGGACATTCCAGAATATCCGGTTGTTCAAACGGCTTTCCGTGTATAGCAATATCCTTACTGCGTGTCACGGAAATGCCTCCTACAGCATTGCAGATTCAGTGCTCAAGTCGAAGAAATTCAGGACCGAGGAAAAGCGCCTCCGCGAAGACGCTGTCTTGCTTATGGAAATCCTGGGACTGACAGAGTGGCAGAATCACATCGCCCACAGCCTTCCGTACGGCCTTCAGCGCAGGCTTGAGATAGCCAGGGCCCTCGCGGTAAAGCCGAAGCTGCTGCTTCTGGACGAACCGGCTGCCGGCATGAACCCTGATGAGACTCACCAGCTCATGCACCATATCTGTAGAATACGGGATGAGTTCTCGTGCACTGTCTTTGTTATCGAACACCGGATGGACTTGATCATGGGGATATGCGAAAACATCGTTGTGCTCAACTTTGGCAGGAGACTCACTGAAGGGCCGCCTCAGGAGATTCAGAGTAACCCCCAGGTAATCGAGGCTTACCTAGGGAAGGAGGCGCGGGTAAGTGCTTAGAGTCGAAGACCTCCATGTCTACTACGGAGGCATCCATGCCTTGAAAGGCGTGAACATAGCAGTGAAAAACGGCGAGATAGTTACGATAATTGGGGCAAACGGAGCAGGCAAATCCACGCTTCTGAACGCTATCTCAGGCATCGTAAGAAGCAGAGAAGGCAGAATCATCTTCAAAGACAATCCCCTCCCTCCCTCACCCCACGCTATAGTGAGAGAAGGCATATGTCAGGTGCCTGAGGGCAGAATGGTATTTGCTAACCTCACTGTAAAGGACAACCTACTGCTTGGGGCATACTTAAGAAAAGACACAGGCGGCATAGAGCGAGATCTTGGGAACGTATATGAGCTCTTCCCGAGACTGAAAGAACGCGAAAAGCAGATGGCAGGCACCCTCTCCGGCGGCGAGCAGCAAATGCTGGCAATCAGCAGAGGACTCATGAGTGACCCTGAGCTTATGCTCTTAGATGAACCCTCCCTGGGGCTTGCGCCGATACTTGTGGAGACGATATATGAGGTTATCGAAGGCATCAAAAGCACAGGGAAGACTCTGCTCCTCGTGGAGCAGAACGCCTACAAGGCCCTGTCCACTGCGGATCGGGCTTATGTGCTGGAACAGGGGTGTATTGTAAAGTCGGGCATAGCAGCCGAACTCATTGAAGACCCCACTATCCAAGAGTCCTATCTCGGCGTGAAAAAATAGAGAAGCCCTGCGCCAAGGAACCATAGATAGGAGAACTACCCAAGAACACCTCCGCCATGTGAGTTGCGTGTGGTTCTTTATCAGAGCGCCTAACTTGCAGGAGACAAAGGCTATGGCGTCTTGATTGCATATCAATATTCCGATAGAATATGTATATAATACTGTCGGAGGTGCGTTTTATGCCGGAAATTAGACCAAGCTCTGATTTGAGAAATAAATACAATGAGATTTCAGAGTTCTGCCACAAGTACTCCGAGCCTGTTTATATCACCAAGAATGGGCGGGGCGATTTAGCGGTCATGAGCATAGACACATATGAAAAACTTGTTGGCAAATTTGAACTCTATAAACTGCTTGA
>JAAZEW010000354.1 GCA_012512055.1 Bacillota bacterium
GATATATTCCATAATAAGCCTGGATTGTTGCCCATTTGTAATTACCCAGATCAAAGCTCTGTTGTGCAGATGTCAAATCTTTGACACCAATATTGAACTCTTTAGCAATCATTTCCTCAGAAATTGCAGCCTTGGTCAATTTACCCCTACCAATGAATTTCTTCACTTAAATCTCTGCCTCCTTCCCTCAATCGTATACCTTTGTAAATCTCATCTAGGAATACCCTATCATTTTCTTGCATGTCCACTAATTCCAAGGTATCCACCAACACAGGGTTGATTGGCCTATCAATTTCATGGCCCGCGATTGCGTCTCTGATTGCTTGATGATTATCATTGTCTGCAACAATGAAGAGATCAATATCACTATTATTGTCATCTTCACCTTTGGCGCAACTACCAAAAAGTATGATTTCTCTTGAATATTGTTTGAGCTCATTTATTAGACACGTTAACTCCAACAAGTTCTCAAATAGCCTAAATGCTTTCATAATGGGATCATGTTTGTTTGCATAATACAGAATGGTCTTGCCTAAGTGCTTGCTCTTAACGAGACCGTTATCTTCAAAGTCTCTTAATATGACGCTTACGCTTCACTGATTAATTGCAATCTCTAGTGATAGCTTTCTACCATATATAGGCTCGGCTGACTTGCTCGGGCAAGCGAGAACCAGCATGGGCTTTCTCTTGTACAAAAGCTTTTTCACGCGAATATTCCCCCTTCCGCTAATAATTGCTTAAATAATCATGTGACTATGTACATAATAATATGGTTATGATATCAATCACAGTCATGTTTGCAGACAGAATTTCATTGTGTCAGCGGCGATTTTGATTTCCTCACATTCGGACAAGAAAACTCCCCACTCCGTTTGTCCGTTTTTGGCCTTCTTTAGGTGGTTTATGATAGTGGAACCACCCTCTTTCCTTAGGCATGCGGGTGGTCGCGAAGTCGGTAACTATCACCCATCATGTTAAGAAGATGGGCATGATGCGAGACCCGGTCTAAAATGGCAGTGACGATCTCTGCATCGTAAAACACCCCGGGCCATTCCTGGAAAGGCCTATTGCTGGTTATGATTACAAATTGACGTTCGTATACCTGGTTAATCACCTGAAAGAAATGGTTGGAAGCGGTTTTGCCAGGCTAAGAAGCCCCAATTCATCTATCATCAGCAGGTGATACTCTGATCAACAGGGGATACTCTCCAAAACGTTCAAGTTCCCGTTGGAATGTGCCGTCTGCCAAAGAAGCACAAAGTTGTCCTGTAAGATCTTAGGCAGTGATAAAACGCACTTCATCACACAATTTATGAGCTTTGCTGCTTAAGGTTTCAAGTTCCACAATGGGGCGCCCATAGAAAAATCCTTACGTAGGTATTTTATGCTACTTTCTACTTTTCCCTTGGATTCAGGGTCATACATTCAGCAAGCATCCGGTTTGAATCCATATTGAAAACCAACCACATAAGATCCCGGTTGAACTGAATAACCGCTTCTACTCGTTCGGAAATTACAGTATTAGCATTATCAAGAAGGATTATTTGAGGAACTCCGCCAGTGTATTCAAGGGTATCTTGAAGACAGCGAAAAAATGTCAACGTATCCTGTCTTGTGGTAGACTGGACATACCGAATAAGTGAGTAGCTAAGTACGAAGGAAAAGGCGCACAGGCGTTGACGTTTTCCGTTGTCACTTATGAACCCCAAATGCCCCCAATCTGCCTGTGCTTGTTCACCGGGAAGAGTTACAACCGGGTGGTACACTCTCTCATGCCGGGGTCGAATGGTTTCAAGATATCTGTGAACTGTTCTTTCAGAACCTTCTTAGGGAACCGGAGGAAGAAGTCCGGCGTCATCGTTGCCCAGGCACGACAGCGTAGATATCTCACGAACGAGCCGTGTTGCGCTGAGTTCCGGTAGTTTACTAAGACTATATGGAGGTAAGGTTTATAGGGATCCAGAATTGACCAGTGCTTGTCGACAGTTTTGCGGTCGGATGCTAAGGGGGACGCCAAGGCGGTTTGCAATTTGTGTCTTGTTTAGGCCTTGACGGTCGAGGTATTGGATTTCCACAAGCATTTCAACTCCAATCGTTTTGGCTTGCTCCTTGCTGAAGGATTTTGTTGTGCTAACCCAGCCTTTCTACTCAGCTCGGAGCAGGTCTTCTGCTGTGTCGTGCAGCTGCTGGCCCGATGCCATTAGTGCAAGACCTTTGCCGACCTCTCGCTAATGAGCTCTCGCCCGATCTGTATGTACACTCGGAGGTTTCCTCCTCCGTCATTGGGTTGTCTCTCACCAGCTCCGCAAGTACCCGCCTGGCGAACAGGTCAGTTTCAGCCTTGTCTGTCCCTTCAGCATGGCTCAGTTCACGAAGGAGCATCCAACATGCCGCCATCTACTTGCAGGCCGCTAGGTCAGCGCCTACGTCCGCGCCAGCCGTCCTGAGTAGCCACCGTCTCCACCTGGCCATATGTGCATTCATGTTGATCTGGATGACTTTGTGCTCGTCCTCTTCAGCCGATTCCGGGCTTCCTTCGCAAGGGCCCATGTAGACCCTGGCCCCTCGTAACTTTGCCAGACGGACCAGCCACATGAAGCGTTCACGCGCCATCCGGGCCTAATCGCTCATGATGCCAGCACTCTGATCATAACGACCATATAGCTGTGATTTGCGCTGGTTTCTCCTACCCAGTGAGTCTCATACAAATACTGCGACCCGATCTTCCATTCTCGTATCGCTTCGCCGCGCTCCTCCGCATAGTGTTCTGCCGGAGCTTTGGCCCCGTCCATCGTCATGAACGCCGCGACGTGCCTATCTAATAACAGGGGTGCGAGCCTTCGGTGTGGCTCCAGGAGAATGTAGACACGCCTAGGCGCAGCCCCCTGTGATGCAGTGCCTGACCTTACGAGCTGCTGTACCGCCTCCAGTGGTGTCCGCTACATCCGGCCGAGCCTCGATCCTTGCCGGCACCCATCAGTCAACTTGTGGCAGTTTGCAGGGAGGATTTTGAGCAAAGGCGACAATTGACCCTACCATTTCTTGACTACGCCGTCTGGGGCAAGCGTTCGGTATCAGGCAAGAGTGTGGAGTTTTCAGGAAATCCATTTGACTTTTGGGAGGAATGTTGAACATTTGCCCATCAGTCCTCCCTCACCGCATCCGAATCAAAAATCCTGTCCAATTCCTCGTTTGATGTTACGCCACACACCTTGTTTCTAATGGTAACCTTTGACATATCCAGGCGGTAGAAGTGGACACGGTGGTCTGCCCCTTTCTTCTGGCGGATAAGCTGAATCCTGCCGAACTTATCCCAATGCTCGTCTGCGAACTTCGCTAGGCCCACTGCCTTTGGGTAGTTATCCTTACGGCTGGGGTCGTGCGGTTCGAGAATGTCAAAAACATATCCCTGCTCATCCGCACGGACGATAACCAAATCTGGGAACATAGATGTAGCCACGCCACTGACTTCATACGGAATCTCCAGCGACCACTTCTTGCGGTCAAGATTCCGAAGCCATGCCACAGCGCCGTTTGCCAGTTCCTCTTTCACAATTCCGCTTTCCCAAGAGTTTAGGCTGGTTTTGAAAGAGCCGTCCTCAAGGCAGAATAGGTGTTGGTCAAACGTAGTGCTGTTTTCGTCAATGGAAAAGTCAATCGTGTGCGGCAACTCCCACTGGAGCGCAATCGGGCGGTCAGAAGCATAGATCAGCTTCTCATAAACGCCTTTTCGCTCCTCCTTCAGACGAGAAATCGC
>JAAZEW010000095.1 GCA_012512055.1 Bacillota bacterium
ATCGGGTATTACTTCATGAGCAAGCAAGGGGCAAAGCCCAAGGAAGCGGAGGTTAGGGAATGAAAAAAGTAATGCAGATGTTCATCGCGGTAATCATCGCAGCGCTGGGACTGATGTACCTTACCTTCGTCCTCAATGCGCAGCAAGGCTATTCCGGCGGGAATACCCTTTCCGTATATAATTGGGGGGATTACATCGACCCTGACTTGATCACGAAATTTGAACAAGAGACAGGGATGAAGATTATATATCAGACTTTCGATTCCAATGAGGCAATGCTGACGAAGATTGCACACGGAGGAACAACCTTCGATATTGCGATCCCGTCTGATTATGCAATTAACAAAATGAAGGAACAGGGGTTGCTTATCCCTCTTGATCATTCAAAGATTCCCAACTTGAAGTATATCGATCCTCGGTTTCTCGATCTCCCGTTTGATGAGAATAACGAGTATTCCGCTCCGTACTTCTGGGGGACTTTGGGCATCATATACAACCCTGAAATACTTGAAGGCATAGAGTTTACAAGCTGGAATGATTTGTGGGCTGAAAGACTCAAAAACGAGATCCTTCTCATGGACAGCGCACGGGAAGTAATCGGCATGGGCCTTAGCAGCCTATCTTATCCCTTGAATGAGACTGACACAGACCGTCTTCTCGAAGCTAAGCGAAAACTGGATACCCTCACCCCCAACATCAAAGCAATCGTCGGTGATGAGGTCAAAATGCTCCTGGCAAATGAGGAAGCTGCAATCGGTGTCGTCTGGTCAGGCGATGCATCAGAGATCATAGGGGAAAACGATAAGCTGGACTACGTCATACCTGATGAAGGGACGAACGTATGGTTCGATAACATAGTGATCCCGGCCAGTGCCAAGAATGTGGAAGGTGCGCACCTTTTCATCAACTTCATGCTGGATCCGGAAAACGCTGCCCAAAACACCGAATACGTCGGGTATTCGACGCCCAATTGGAAGGCCTTAGAGTACCTGTCCGACGAGATTACGGAAGACGTGCGGTTTTACCCGGGCCCGGATATTACCGGCAAGTTTGAGCTCTATGAAAACCTGGGCAAGAAAATGACAGCTTACTATAACGAGCTTTTTCTCGAGTTCAAGATGCACAGGAAGTAGGAAATCGCTCTTTGGGAAGCAGAATCGCAACACGAAGTGGCAGGCATTAGCACGCATCGCATTGGAAGCCGGCATCCGGACGATTACCTGACATTGTCACAACTACTGCAGTTCCATACAGCCTGATAGAGTTGCTGAGCCAGGCTGGTCTTGGTCACAAGTCCCTTCAACCTGTTGGAATCGTCAACAACAGGCAGTATTCCTGCGTTACCGAGAAACAGCGCTTCAAACGCGGTCTTTGCTGAAGAGCCTTCATAGACTACAGGTATATCGCCTTGGACTATGTCAGCAATCTTGCCAGGGCGATTCCTGTGCTTCCGGACATCCCTGGCGGTTATGATTCCAATAAGCGTCTCATCATCTTCAACAACCACGAGAGTGCTGACTCGCATCTTGCGCATCCGCCTGACAGCCCGGGCTAACCCCAGATCGGGAGAAGCGGTAACCGCCCTCCTAACCGCCACTTTCTCGACAGTCAGAGCCTCGACGCACTTAGCAGGATTGCCTTGTCCTATGAACTCCTCAACGAACTTGCCGGCAGGGTCTTTTAAGAAGTCCTCCGGAGAGCCGGACTGGACTATCTTACCGTGCCTCATTAGGACGATTCGATCTCCCAGCTTAAATGCTTCATCTATGTCGTGTGTAACCAAGACTGTTGTACTCTTAATCATACCATGCAGCTTCTTCAGATCATCCTGATGGTTACTTCGGGTAATAGCATCCAAAGCACTGAACGGCTCATCCATCAGAAGAATGTTAGGCTCTCTGGCCAGCTC
>JAAZEW010000096.1 GCA_012512055.1 Bacillota bacterium
AATGGGATCGGCTCTACAAGGTTAATGTCGAAGGCACAAGGAATGTCATTCGTGCGTGTTTTGCCTGTGGGGTCAGAAGACTGGTTTATGCAAGCTCCATCCATGCTTTCCATGAACCGCCTCCGGGTGTCACCTTTGATGAAACCTCTCCTTTCGACCCTGAGAGATTGACTATGGAATATGACAAGACCAAGGCTATGGCCACACTGGAAGTTCTGGAGGCTGTTGAGAAAGGGCTGGATGCAGTTGTTGTATGCCCTACAGGGGTAATGGGCCCCTACGACTACAGACTGTCTGAGATGGGCCGGCTGATAAGGGATTTCTCGAGGAAAACCCTAATCGGATATGTGGACGGAGCCTATGATTTTGTCGATGTCCGAGATGTGGCCAAAGGGCTTATCTTAGCCTGTGAGCGGGGCAGAAGAGGAGAGAGTTATATCCTTTCCGGGGAGAGAATCACGATCCCTGAGATCATGTCCTTACTGGAGGAGTTGACAGGCATACCCCGGCCCAGGCTTAAGTTCCCCGTACGGTTTGCAGAGCTTGCAGCGGCTGTTTTCATTCCTCTATACCTCATGGTGACACGCAAAAGGCCGCTCCTTACAACATGTTCTATTCAAACACTTCAAAGGAACTCTGAAACCACGTCACAAAAAGCCGTGCAAGAGCTGGGTTATTCAGTCCGTCCGTTGAGGCAGTCAGTCGAGGATTCCATAAACTGGCTGAAGGGGCATGGTATGCTTGATTGATTTGGACTGCGCTCACCATGTAGCCCCTTTCGGCACATAAACCCCGGTCAACAGTGGAAGACTATGGAAAGCCATCACAATTTTCCAGGGAGGAGTTGTGGCAGGCCCGGCGAAGAAGAGAGGTGCGCGGGAGTGAAGCGTATCCGTTGCCTACCTTGAAAACACCCGACGGTTGCCATTTTCATCCTTTCGATGGTGCCGGCCGTAGGCTGGCATGGGGGACTCACATGAAAGAGCATTCGCACCGGGGAGCGTCGCCTGACGCGAAGATGTGATCCTAACGGCGATCTGGCCTGTAAGAGAAGCAGCGGTATATTGACACTCTTTTCGTAAGACGTATATAATTTCAGTATAGAACCCAGTATATATTGTGATGCTGGAGGGGTTGCGGTGGCCCAGGTTAAAAGAGTTATGATTACTATGCCTGATAGCCTCTTAGAAGAGGTAGACGGTCTTGCGCGGCAAGAGAATCGCAACCGAAGTGAGTTCATAAGAGAAGTCATGCGATGCTACATTGATGAAAGACGCCGAATGGAGCTTCGTGAACGGCTAAAAGAGGGCTACCGCACAATGTCACAGCTAAATCGTGAGTTAGCCGAAGAAGGCTCGTCCGCAGCTCAGCAAAGTCTCGCACTCTATGAGGAGGTCCTGGCGCGTAGCAATGGAGCTTAGGCGCGGTGATATTTACTATGCGGACCTCAACCCGGTTATCGGGTCAGAACAAGGAGGAACAAGGCCTGTCCTGATACTTCAGAACGATATCGGGAACAGATACAGCCCAACAACGATTATCGCCGCTATCACGTCCCGCATCCGAAAGGCAAAACTGCCTACCCACGTGGAACTCCCCACTGAACAGAGCAGGCTTCCCCAGGACTCTGTAGCGCTTCTGGAACAGCTTCGCACAATCGACAGACAAAGACTCACTGAGAAAGTGTCTCATCTGGATTCGTCCATAATGGAACAGGTGGATAAGGCTCTTGAGATCAGTCTCGGCCTAACAGAAATATAGGGAACTCAATTCACTCCGACGCCCATAGATCTCTTACCCTAACTACGACGCCTTCAGAGGATTTTTCCCAAACTGAAAGAATATGATGGATCAAGCCGATCATGACCGAACCGATGATGGCCGGAATATCCTGTTTGTCAGGTTATGAAAACCGGGAGGAGGGGGAGATATTGCGTCCGCTGATAGGTATCACATGCTCTCTGGATTCTACAGACTCTGCATCATACAGACTTCATCAAGATTATGTGAATGCCGTTAGCCACACAGGCGGTGAAGGGGTGATTCT
Source organism: Bacillota bacterium (assembly GCA_012512055.1). The sequence continues at coordinate 2,048 of JAAZEW010000096.1, forward strand.
GCCGCACACGGACGACCAAGGTATTCGAGAGCTCATAGGGACCCTAGATGGCATTATTCTGTCCGGAGGCGAGGACATTGATCCTTCTCATTACGATGAAGAGCCACACCCTGCCCTCGGCAGGATCGAGCCCGGGCGGGACCGGTTCGAACTGGAACTTACAAGGACGGCGATACGCCTTCCCATACCAATCCTGGGTATCTGCAGAGGTATGCAAATCCTATATGTGGCTGTGGGCGGGCGCTTGATTCAAGACATACCGTCCCAGGTCAAAGACGCAATCAAGCACAGGCAAGAAGCGCCCAGGCCTCACCCTGGCCACAAGGTGACAGTGGAGAGGAATTCCAAACTGTCAGGGATGATAGGTGCAGGAGAAGTCGGAGTCAATTCATTTCATCATCAAGCCGTCAAGGAGCCGCTAATTGATAGGTTTATAGTCTCTGCGCGTGCTTCTGACAACGTAATTGAAGCGATTGAATTTCCTGAAGACCGCTTTGTCCTGGGTCTGCAATGGCACCCGGAAGCCATGTTCGGTACTTCCCCTGCTATGATAGAGATATTTGCTGCATTCGTGGCAGAAGCTGCTGCCCGGAGGTAGTCATCGGGGTAGGTTGCGAGTTTTTGGGTGGAACGGGAGTCTCCAGGCAGTGTGGGGCCTTCAGG
>JAAZEW010000013.1 GCA_012512055.1 Bacillota bacterium
AGTGCACGATCGCGAATGAGTGCACGATCGTCATTGAGTGCATGATCCCGAATGGGGGCACGGTCGAGAGTTGGTGCACGGTCGCGAATAGGTGCGCGGCCGCGAATAGATGGGAAGAATACAGCCTGCACTGACTACGTATGAGTTCATGGCGATCTACTTAGTGTGCGGCTGACATTTCGTCCAGGGCTTCCTGAACTTTCCCCCGAACGTCGGCGGATATTGCCTCGAGAAGCTCCGGGCTTTCAGCCTCAAACCGTAGAACAAGCACAGGCTGGGTATTTGAAGCTCTCACAAGGCCCCACCCGTGGGGAAACTTCACTCTTACTCCATCTATGCGATCAACATGAAACTCCTTTGAGAAGTCTGCTGCTATCCGCTCTACTACAGCCTGCTTCAAGTTTTCCGGGCACTCCAGCCTAATCTCAGGAGTGTTGTACGCCTTTGGAAGCGTCTTGACGATTTCCGGAAGGCTCCTATCTTGACGGGATAGCAGTTCCAAGAGCCTGGCGCCTGCATATACAGCATCATCGTACCCATAATACGTATCAGCAAAAAACAGATGCCCGCTCATTTCGCCTGCAAGCACAGCCTCATCCTCTTTGAGTTTGGCCTTGATAAGAGAATGGCCTACTTTCCACATGACGGACTTGCCGCCTGCCTTCTCCACCTCTTCAAACAGCGCTTCTGAACACTTCACCTCACCGATGATTTTCGCCCCGGGCCTCCTCAAAAGGATGTCCCGGGCAAAAACGATAAGGAGCTGATCTCCCCAGAGAATGTCGCCTCCTCCGGTCACTACCCCGATCCTGTCCGCATCCCCGTCAAAAGCTATCCCTACTTCTGCGCCTGTCTCTCTCATTTTCTTCACAAGGTCGCTAAGATTCTCAGGGACTGTCGGATCCGGATGATGATGAGGAAAAGCAGGATCAGGCTCAGAATAGAGTTCTGTGACATCGTGGCCCATACATCGATAAAGATCAGGCGCGACAATGTTGCCTGTGCCGTTACCTGCATCTACTACCGCCTTTATTCTGCGCGCCCCAGTCCCGATACGAAGTTCTTCACAGATTTCATTAACGTATTTCTTGTTTAAGGATACCGAAACACAAGTGCCTTCTTCCCTTGAAATGAAATCTTCACTTATCATTATTTCCCTGACGTCCTGGATTGTCCGGCCATAGATTGTGGATTTGCCGAGGCATATTTTGAAGCCGTTTTCTTGAGGGGGATTATGACTCCCTGTAATCATCACTCCTCCGCCCACATCAAGGTTAAATAAGGCGTAGTAAAGGACAGGGGTAGGGACAAGCCCAATATCATAGACATCGATTCCGCTTCTCACAAGTCCACGGACGAGCTCGTCGCGGAATCCGGGAGAACTGGCTCTTGCATCTCTTCCCACAGCAACAGCCCTTACGTTCTCGTTTGCATAAAGCCTCCCCAAAGCCCTGCCCAGCAAGAACACAAATTCGCGAGTCAAGTCCTTCTCCACGACTCCGCGGATATCATACTCTCTGAAAACATGGCCGGGTATGCTAACAGAGTCCTTGTTCATGACAGCGTCATCTATATGAGTCATTCACTTCCCCCCAAACGTGCGAATTGCCAAACAATAGGTTTATACCCTTTAGACACCTCTGCTTGATTATCCTTCCCAAGCCGCTGAAAGAAAATGTCCCAAACGCGCCCCAAGATCTTAACAGTATCTTAACATTTTCCACTCTAAACCTTGAAGAACCCAAGCTATAATGGATTTTGAAAGGAGGCGAACAAACTCATGAAAACCACATCAAGAATTCGCATCGCCGGTGTCGTAACATTAGTCATTACTCTCCTGGCAGTAATGTCAAGCGTAGGTCTCACTTTCGCGGAAGAAGCCTCGCAAGCGGCTGTAGAGGACACCTCGCAAGCTACTGTGCAAGGAACTTCACAAGCGATTATCCATGAAACCGCCCAAGCCGCGCCGGAAGCAACCCCACAAACCGTTGCCCAGGAAACCCCGGAAGTTCCTGTGCAGATTGTCCCCGGGGCTGCAAAGCCGTTTGGCGGGTGGCAACCGACACCGATCGTAGCACCGATGGTAGCCAAGATTGCGTCGATCGTCAACATGAAAGTCGAGGACTTGATGGCTGCCAGACACGAAGGCAAGTCCTTCATGGCAATCGCTGCGGAGAAGGGCATCAGTGAAAGCCAGCTTGTTGACGCTCTCATGGAAGAGCAGAAGACGTTCCTCGACGCCCAGGTTGCTCAAGGAAGGCTTACCCCTGAGCAAGTGGCGACAGCCGTCTCCAGGATTAGGGAAAACCTCAAGCTTGCGCTTAACCGCACAGAAATCGGCCCGCCCGAAACCAAACCCAACACGGGTCCGGACATCGGACGCAAAGGCTTGTCCCGTATGCAAGCGGCTCATGGCAGAGCCATCACCCGCGGCCGGCGCGTCTTCATGCGAGGTTTTTCTCAAGGAGTTCAGGCAGGACAGAGAGCCGGCATGAGACAGGGCCTTGGGTTCGGAAAAGACCAAAGTCAGGGTCAGGGAGCCTGTCCCTTCTGTGGACAAACTTGTCCCTTCTGCCGGCAGACTCAGGAACCTGCTAACTAACACTTGAACACTTCACGATTCTTACGCAAGGAAAGGCAAGAGAAGGCAAGGGAAGGCCAATGACCTTCCCTTGCAAGTTTTCTCCGCATGAGGGAAAATACGATCAGGTAACAGACAAGGATATGTTTACGTATCAGAATCAAAAGTCAAAGGCAGGTTACCCATGGAGAACATAAGGATTCTCGTGATCGATGATGAAGAGGCAATCGGAAACGTGATCAAAGACTATCTGGAAGCCCAGGGGTACGAGGTATTCTGGGCTAAAGACGGAGATTCCGCACTCAACACGTTTCGGAGAGTGCACCCTGATCTGATTATTCTGGATCTGATGCTTCCGGGGAAGAGCGGATTTGACGTTTGCAAGGAACTCCGCCAGGACAGCGACGTTCCTGTCATTATGCTTACGGCAAAGGCAGATGAAATCGACAGAGTGCTCGGCTTGGAACTCGGCGCTGATGACTACGTGACAAAACCGTTTAGCCTAAGAGAGCTGGCGGCACGGGTCAGAGCAGTCCTCAGGCGCGTAGGCAAAGGCATTGAAGAGCGGCGGGGCGTTCTGAGGGTCGGAGACATAACAGTGGATGCAGACGGCCATCAAGTGACAGTATCAGGCCGTGAAGTGGCGCTGACCCCCACTGAGTTCTCAATCCTGCTTTTTCTCGCAGAAAGGCCGGGTCGAGTAGCCGGCCGCCTTCAGCTAGTGAACGCATCCCTCGGAGAAGCTTATGTAGGCTACGAAAGATCCATTGACACACATGTCAGCAACTTACGCAAGAAGATTGAGGATGACCCTGCTAATCCAAGGCGGCTTCAGACAGTCTACGGCGTCGGATACAAACTTGTTCCTTAAATGGGCCTCTCCGGCGACATAGGGGCAGGGGCAATTACATGGTAAAACCTGCTTTGACCCACAGACGCAGGTGAACGCAGACGCGGGTGGGCTTGGACAAGGATCCCCGGACCGAACAGGGCCGAAGCCGATACGACTGCAAGAGAGGCGGTGTAGCAGCTATGACAATTAGGCGGAAGCTCCTTATAGCATTCCTTTTCATCGCTGTGCTGAGTTCTGTAGTGACAGCCGTCCTCTCGAGCTTCTCCACGCGCTCATTGTTTGACTGGTACGTGCGAAGTAACACTGAAGCTCGAGCCACACAATGGCAAAGGCTCCTTGCAGCTTACTATACTGAGCAAGGTTCATGGGACGGCGTCAGCGTCCTCATAAGGGCTGCACAATTCGTACGAGGAAGAGGTATGTCCAGACAAGCCTTAAGGCAGCCTGCAATGGCAGGGCCCGAAAGGATCCTTCTTGCAGACAGAACCGGCAGAATCATAGCTGATTCCAACGGCACGCAAATCGGGCTGCCCCTAAGTGACATCACCACCCCTTCCAGGCTGCCTATTACCGCAAACGGAGAAGTCGTGGGCACAGTCGCAATAGTAACCGAATTTCAAAAAGGGCTCATGACCCTGGAAACAGCTTTCGTGCAGCGCATGACCACAGCTTCCATCATCGGAGGGGCAATCGTCGCGCTCATCGGAATAGGGTTGGCGTTCATCTTCTCCCGTCATCTGTCCCAGCCACTTAGTGAATTGGCGGTAGCTGCGCGTCAAATGGCATCCGGCGACTTCGACGTCAAAATCCAGGTCCCAACAGGCGATGAGATGGAAGAAGTGGCTCATGCCTTCAATTTCATGAAGGACAGCCTCAAAGCCAATGAAGAGGCCCGCCATAAGCTCGTAGCTGACGTAGCCCATGAGTTGCGAACTCCTCTATCCGTGCTCCGCGGTAATCTCGAGTCTATGCAGGAAGGTATTGTTGAACCAACTCAAGAGACAATAGTCTCTCTCCATGACGAAGTCCTAAGACTATCCAGAATAGTACAGGATCTTTTGAACCTCGGCCAAATGGAATCCGGGGGATTCCCCTTGAGCCTGCAGCTCACCAACATTGAGGAGGTAATTGCCAGGGTTACGTCGGTTTTCGCGGCAGAGACCGACGCGCGCGGCATCAGTTTGGACACAAACATGCAAAGCGAACTTCCCCACACGCAAGCAGACCCGGATCGTATAGCTCAAGTCCTTGTCAACTTGCTGGCAAACGCAGTCCATCACACCCCGGACTGCGGAAGAATCTCCGTCTCTGCATCCCGCACAGACGACAATATTGTAGTCTCCGTAACCGATTCAGGACCCGGCATAGCCGAAGAAGATTTGACCCATGTCTTTGACCGCTTCTACAGGACTGATTCAGCCCGCGACCGGGCCGCAGGCGGTACCGGGCTCGGACTGTCTATCGCAAAAGGGATCATAACTGCCCATAAGGGAACGATCCGGGTGGAAAGCAAGCCAGGTGCCGGCACCACATTTACGTTCATTCTGCCGGTTTTGCCTTCATGCCAACTTTAGCCCATGATCTCTGCAATAAGCATACCTACAAGTATCAGTGCAGCGCCGATTATCTGCACGCCTGTTAAGGTCTCCCCTAAGAGCCACCATCCGAACACCCCGGCAAACACGGGTTCAGTGGCAAATATGATTGCCACATGCGTCGGATCTGTGAACCTTTGCGCAAAATTCTGCACAAACAAAGTCAACGCAGTTGCAAGAATGCCGAGAAACCCAATGCCTACAAGGTCCATGCCGGATGGAGACACTAGCACGGCGTGCCCTAATACGAATACCCTAAACCCCACCATGGCAAGGGAAGCTATGGCTACAGTCCAGAGCTGCATAACAACTAGTATCCTCACATCATGGAAAGGGGCGAACTTGCCTACTGTCACTATGTGAAAACCAAAAGCGACCGCGCCCAGCAAGGACAGAAAATCGCCTATTTGAATCAGCGTCACTTCAGCGAAATCAAGGCTAAGAAGGGCCAAGCCCAAAGTCGCGAAACCCACCCCGATAAGAGAGGGGGTGTCAGGCCGTTTCCGTAAGAGAAACGCAGACAAAATAGGAACCAAGACTACCGATAAGCCTGTAATAAAACCGCACTTTGACGCGGTGGTGTACTCCAAGCCGATAGTTTGGCATACGTAACCTGAAAAAAGAATAAGCCCGATTATTACTCCGGCCTTTGCAGCCTCTCGATCCACTCCCGAGATTTTCGGCGCAACAATCAAAGTCGCAATGAAAGAAGCCACGAGAAACCTGATTCCTATCAAGGCAATAGGATCTACCCGTGGAACGATCCCTTTCACAATGGAAAACGTGCTACCCCAGATGAGTGAGGCTAAAAGGAGCAACCCGTCAGCAATCCAGCGTTGATAGGCGCCTTTGGACCACAACTTCTTCGGTCTCACATCATTATCAGTACCGGCTGCCACCTCTGCGCCCACCCCTTCCTCTCCGATCAACTGCATTTCGTGTTGCCCCGGTGCGCACTCAAGCGCACCGGCCCGGCCCATGGATTTATTGGGATAAGCGCTGATGTAGCAGCTCATTTACCATCTTGGGATTTGCTCGTCCCTTTGTCAGCTTCATGACCTGTCCCACCAGGAACCCGACAGCCCTATCCTTCCCTGCCCTCACTTGGTCAACTACCTCTTGATTCTCCTCTATTACGCGATCCACGATCCTTCGGAGTTCATCTTCATCAGTGATCTGTACAAGGCCCTTTTCCTTGACTATCGTCTCCGGGGATTTTCCTTCGACGAACATTTCTTCAAAAACAGCTTTTGCAATCTTACCGCTGATAGTCCCGTTGTCCATCATTTTCAGCATAGCAGCAAGGTCGCCAGGGGACACCTTCACCCGCTCAATTCCTATTCCGGCCGCGTTCATAAGCCTCGAAAGCTCTCCCATAACCCAGTTACTCACCGTCTTTGCCTGTCCATATTCTCGGACGGCAGCCTCAAAATAATCCGCCAGTTCTTGCGTATCGGTTAAGAGAGACGCATCGTATTCCGGAAGCTCATAATCGCGCATGAAGCGTATGCGCCGCGCCGACGGAAGCTCGGGGAGGGTTGCTTCAATCTCATCAACCCAAGCTCTTTCGATACTGAGCTGCGGGAGATCCGGCTCAGGGAAGTACCTGTAGTCTTCCGCCCGTTCTTTTCGTCTCATGGATACAGTGACCTGACTTGTCTCATCCCAATGCCTGGTCTCTCTGATTACTTCTCCACCGTCTGCCACCAACTGAGATTGACGCCGGACTTCATATTCAAGGCTCCTCTCAACTGCCCGGAAAGAGTTGAGGTTCTTGAGTTCCGCCTGAGTCCCGAACTTATCCGATCCCTTAGGCCTTATTGAGATGTTGACATCACACCGCAAGGAACCCTCTTCCATCTTGCAGTCAGATACTCCCAGATAAAGCAGTATGCGTCTTAGCATCAGCAGATACTCGTACGCTTCCTTCGGAGACCTTATGTCAGGTTCGCTGACAATCTCCAAAAGAGGCACACCTGCACGGTTATAGTCCTCCAGGGAGAAAGCTGCGCCGGTGATCGCGCCTCCCTCGTGAACAGACTTTCCCGCGTCCTCCTCAAGGTGCACCCGTTTGATACGCACTCTGCGCATGGCGCCGTCTGACATCACGTCGACATTCCCATTGATACCTATAGGGAAAGCGTCTTGAGTAATTTGATAGTTCTTGGAGAGATCTGGGTAAAAGTAATTCTTCCTGTCAAATCCGGAAAACTCCGCAATTCGGCAGTTGAGAGCCAGCCCTGTTCTTATCCCGTACTCAAGCGCTTTTCTGTTCAGGACAGGCAAGGCTCCGGGAAGTCCCAGGCAAATAGGACATGTGTTCGAATTAGGAGATGCGTCAAATCTTGTAGAACAAGGGCAGAACAGCTTTGATTCAGTCTTGAGCTGCGCGTGGACTTCTATTCCTATTACAGGCTCAAACACTCCTATCACCCCCGGTTGACCCATGAGCGCACTGCCGAATTTCGGGCTTTCTCTTATGGAAATCCGTAGCCTGCTCGAAAGTGTAGGCTACCCGGAGCAGAGTCTCCTCATCATATTGCCTGGCCATAATCTGGAGGCCTATAGGCATGCCTTCCTCACTAAACCCGCACGGGATTGAGATCCCGGGAATGCCTGCCAGGTTAGGAGGCACAGTGTAGATATCAGAAAGGTACATCTCCAGCGGATCTCTGGTTTTCTCTCCTGCCTCAAACGCCACAGTCGGGGAGGTTGGGCCGACGAGACAGTCACAGACCTCGAAGACCTCCCGGAAATCCCCTGCAATCAGTGAGCGGACTCTGAGCGCCTCGCTGAAATACTTCTCATGATTCTCCGCTGACAACACGTAGGTTCCCAGGACTATCCTACGTTTTACCTCAGGCCCAAGGCCTTCCCCTCTGGACATTGCCATCATGGACGCGGAATCGTCGCACCCGGAAGCGCGATACCCGTATCTTACCCCGTCCAACCTGGCAAGATTTGAGCTGGCTTCAGCAGAGGATATTACATAGTAAGCAGCCAGGGCGTGCCTGGAATGGGGCAACGAGACTTCGGCAATCCTCGCACCCAGCTCTTCCAGCTTGTCCAGGGCTTTCATGAACGCGTCCTTCACCGTTTCGGAGAGCCCTTCCTCCAGGAACTCTCTCGGGACGCCAACTGTGATCCCACTGATATCAGCGACTAAACACCGGGTGTAGTCAGGCAACTCCTCGGGATAAGACTGCGAGTCTCTTTCATCGTGACCTGCAATTGCGCGAAGAATCAGGGCGCAATCCCTGACATCCCGAGTCATAGGGCCAATTTGGTCCATAGACGACGCATACCCGATTAGCCCGTACCTCGATACTAGGCCGTAAGTTGGTTTTAGGCCTACAATACCGCAAAAAGACGCAGGCTGACGAATTGACCCTCCGGTATCTGAGCCAAGGGCAAAGACAGCCTCGTCTGCTATGACGGCAGCAGCGCTGCCTCCACTGGATCCCCCGGGCACTCTCTTCAAATTCCAGGGGTTTCCGGTAGGAAACATGGCGGAATTCTCCGTAGAAGACCCCATGGCGAATTCATCTAAGTTCGTCTTCCCCACGATAATTGCACCCGCATCCTCCAGGCGTCGAACAACGGTAGCGTCATAAGGAGGTATGAAATCATCCAAGTACCGGGACGCGCTCGTAGTCCTCAGGCCTTTTGTGCAGATATTATCCTTTATCGCAACGGGAAGCCCCTCAAGCAACCTGGCAGGTTCGCCCTTCTTAAGCCTTGCGTCAGCCTGTTTGGCTTTCCTCAGCGCCTGCTCACTTGCGACGGTAATATACGCCTGGATAGTCCCGTCTACGGCTGCTATCCGTTGAAGCGTTTCAGTGACAGCCTCTTCAACAGTGACTTCTTTCCGCCTTATCATGGGTAGAAGCTCATGGGCCTTAAGTTCGTTTAGTCTCAATCGTATCCCCCCTATCTACTAACAGCCCCCGGCCAGACATCCGCTAAGTATGAGTTCACTAGTTTTCCCTCGTTTTCCGAGGCCCTGGTTTGCCGGTGATTGTTTTGCCAAGGCAACCCGCTTGGGGAGCCGTCCCCTTAGTGCAACACCGGCCTCAGAAAGCGTACATACCTTGCGGGGCCACCCTGCACGGTACGTACACTCTGTGGAACCGGCGATTACTTATGGTGATCTACTTAATCCACTTCCATAATCCTCGGCACCTTGAAGAACGCGCCTTCCCTCTCCGGGGCATTTGACAACGCTTCTTCCGGATCTACGGAAGGCAATACGACATCTTCTCTAAGAACATTAGCAAGCCCTCCCGGGGATATCATCTTGTCCATGCCTTCGGTATCCACCTCCGCCAAAGCGCCGATGATGCTGACAATCCCCGATAATTGCTGAGCGAACAGGGATTTGTCATCTTCGCTTAAGTCAAGCCTGGCAAGGATTGATATGCGTTCCACATCTTCTTTGGTAATGTTCACATTTCATCCCCCTTAAGCATCCTTTCGAACTCGTCTTCGGTAAGGACGGCAACTCCAAGGGATCTCGCCTTATCGTACTTAGACCCGGGATCCTTACCGGCTATCACGTAGTCAGTGTTTTTTCCGACACTCCCGGAAGGCCTACCGCCTGAAGCAAGAATTGCGTCCTCCGCTTCTTTCCTTGTGAATCTCTCGAGAGCGCCTGTAAACACCACCGTCTTTCCGGCAAAATGGCTTACCTTCCGAGACGAGGCAAAGCTTTGATGTTCTACCATATTCACGCCTTTGGCCTGTAGCACACGAAGGATTTCCGAGTTTCTCGGATCTTGAAAAAACGTAACGACACTCTCGGCAACTTTAGGCCCGACGCTGGGAATGCTCGTAAGCTCATCATACGTAGCCCCAGATAGCTTCTCCATGGACCCAAAATGGACTGCCAGGTCGCGGGCGGTTCTCTCTCCGACATGTCGAATCCCTAAAGCATTTATCAATCTGTGCAGAGGGCGATTCTTGGAGTCCCCGATAGCGTCCAGCAGATTCTCGGCGGATTTCACTCCCATACGTTCCAGCTTGACCAGGTCTTCAAAGCTAAGTGAATAGATATCATCAAACCCCCGGACAAGTCCGGATGCAAGCAGTTGGGATACCAGTTGCGGCCCTATGCCCTCGATATCCATTGCATCCCTTGACGCAAAGAAGATTATTCCTTCACGGATTTGAGCCGGACAAGCCTCGCCGGTGCAGCGGGACACAGCCTCCCCTTCCGCTCTTACCACATCACTCCCGCATTCCGGACATTTCCCGGGCATCACGAAGTCCCGCTCGTTTCCGGTTCTCGCCTCAGTAATAACCTTGACGACTTCGGGGATGATATCCCCGCCTTTCTCCACGACAACTGTATCACCTATACGGATATCTTTCGATCTTATGATGTCTTCGTTATGAAGGGTAGCTCTTGTCACGACTGAGCCTGCAAGTTCCACAGGCTCAAGAAAAGCCACAGGCGTAAGAGCGCCTGTCCTGCCCACCTGAACAACTATATCTTCTACAACAGTCGTCCCTTGCTTTGCAGGAAACTTGTACGCCGTCGCCCAACGGGGAGTCCTCGCTGTGGCGCCCAGCCTCGCCTGCTGTTCCAAAGAATTGACTTTCACGACTACACCGTCAATATCATAGTCAATGCCTTCTCTTCTCTCGTTCCATATTTTGGCATAATTCATGACTTCGTCAATATCCTGACACAGCTTTACATTGGGGTTTACCCGAAAACCTGATTTCCTTAAGAAATCCAAGACTTCCATCTGGGTAGTCAACGCAACTCCGCCGGCATCCCCTATCCCATAAGCAAACATATCTAATTGCCTTACAGCCGTAATCCTCGGATCCATCTGCCTTAGAGAACCCGCAGCCGCATTCCTCGGGTTTGCAAAGAGCGCATCTCCGCTTAATCTGCGTTCCTCATTGAGCTTCATGAACTCGCGCCGGGGCATGAAAACCTCACCGCGCACATCCACTGTCACCCTATTGTTATCCCTGAGGCGTATAGGTATGGAGCGGATGGTTTTCAAGTTATGAGTCACATCTTCCCCGCGGGTGCCGTCTCCCCTTGTCGCGCCACGCGCAAAATACCCGTCCTCATATGTAAGGGATACGGCAAGTCCGTCGATTTTGAGCTCAGCGACATATTCCACAGGCTCTCCCGGAAGGGCTTTCCTCACTCTCGTGTCGAATGCTTTCAATTCCTGAATCGAGTACGTGTTAGCCAGACTCATCATAGGAGAACCATGGACAACCTGTGCAAAAGCCGTAATTGGCAGAGCGCCCACCCGTTGTGTAGGCGAATCTTCCGTCACAAGCTCAGGGTGCGCATCCTCAAGGCTTATGAGTTCCTTCATGAGACTGTCGAACTCAACATCTGAGATCACAGGGTCATCCAGGACGTAGTAGCGGTAGTTGTGGTACTCGATTTCCTCTCTGAGTTTTCTCAACCGCTCCTCAATTTGCCTTTTGTCGCTCATAACCGCCCCTCCCTGAAAAC
>JAAZEW010000097.1 GCA_012512055.1 Bacillota bacterium
ATGGAACGGAAATGTGCTGTGGATTCAGGCGTTGTGGTGCTTGCGAGGAATTCCGGTGTTGTCAAGAGAGCCGCAACCGACGAGATTATTATCCAGACTGACGCAGGCGCTGTTGACTCATACAAACTCCTGAAATTCGTCAGGTCCAACCAAGGGACTTGCGTGAACCAAAACCCCATTGTCCGTGTGGGTGAAAGGGTTGAAACAGGAGATGTAATCGCAGACGGCCCTTCCACTGACAATGGCGAGCTGGCGTTAGGCCGTAATGTGCTTGTAGCGTTCCTGCCGTGGGAAGGATACAACTATGAGGACGCAATACTAATCAGCGAGAAATTGGTAAAGGAAGACACATTCACATCCATCCATATAGAAGAATACGAGTGTGACGCCAGAGATACCAAGCTTGGAGCGGAAGAGATCACTCGGGATATTCCCAATGTCGGCGAAGAAGCCTTAAAAGACTTGGATGAGAGAGGCATTATTCACGTAGGCGCCCATGTGCGTACAGGTGATATTCTGGTCGGCAAAGTCACTCCCAAGGGTGAGACTGAACTGACTGCGGAAGAACGTCTTCTTCGCGCGATTTTCGGTGAAAAGGCCCGCGAGGTAAGGGACACCTCTCTTAGAGTGCCTCACGGCGAGTCCGGCAAGGTAGTGGCGGTGCATGTGTTCTCCCGAGAAGCCGGTGACGAACTTAGTCCGGGTGTCAACCGCCTTGTCAGAGTCTATGTGGCTCAAAAACGCAAAATATCTGAAGGCGACAAAATGGCAGGCCGCCATGGCAACAAAGGCGTTATTGCCAGGATTCTGCCGGAAGAAGATATGCCTTTCATGCCTAACGGGGTGCCTGTTGACATAGTGCTTAATCCCCTGGGCGTGCCTTCACGTATGAACCTCGGGCAGATTCTCGAGACTCACCTGGGAGCAGGCGCAAGAAAGCATGATGTCCACGTGGCAAGCCCTGTATTTGACGGCGCCACTGAACACGAAGTAATGGACTATCTTGAGGAAGCAGGGCTTCCCCGTGATGGCAAGACCGTTCTATATGACGGACGTACAGGCGAAGCTTTTGATAATCCCGTTACTGTAGGGTACGCATACCTGATGAAGCTGCTCCACCTTGTGGACGACAAGATTCATGCCCGTTCCACAGGCCCTTATTCCCTTGTCACTCAGCAACCTCTCGGAGGGAAAGCTCAGTTCGGAGGGCAGAGGTTCGGCGAGATGGAGGTATGGGCCTTGGAGGCGTACGGAGCAGCCTTTACGCTCCAGGAATTGCTTACCGTAAAATCTGACGACGTAGTAGGCAGGGTAAAGACATACGAGGCTATAGTGAAAGGCGACAACGTGCCGGAGCCGGGGGTTCCCGAATCGTTTAAGGTGCTTATCAAAGAACTCCAAAGCTTGAGCTTGGATGTGAAAGTCCTCAGTGATGATGAGGAAGAGATAGAAATCGGCGAATCTGACGATGACATTGTCGATACTGCGAAAGCTCTGGAAATCGATATCGGAGGCAGAGAAAGAGACGACGTGTTGGCAGATGAGCTTCCGTCACGTGATTCGAGAAAGAGGATACAAGAAGCCGAGTATGATGGTGAGTCTGAGGACGATGATGAACAAGATGACGAGGTAAATAACATAGGCATGCAAATCGAGGAGCTCTCACCTTCGGATGATGATTCGGTTAAAGAAGACAGCATTGAGCAAGATGAGCAATTGGATGAAGAGGCTGATGGCAGTGACTTTGAGAGCGAAGATGTCATCGACGACGAGGAACTTGTTGATGAGGATGAGGAACTTGGGGAAGACGAGGACGACGACTTTTTCCAGGAAGACTCCGATGATGAGGACATGTCATAGCGCGTGGGAGAGGAGGAGAGGTCGTTGCTAGACGTCAGTAATTTTGAAAAGATCCGTATCGGCCTTGCATCGCCTGAACAGATAAGGCAATGGTCCAGCGGAGAAGTAAAAAAACCTGAAACCATAAACTACCGCACCCTCAAGCCGGAACGAGAAGGCCTATTCTGCGAGAAGATATTTGGGCCTACCAGGGACTGGGAATGCCATTGCGGCAAGTACAAGAGAGTCAGGTACAAAGGCATTGTTTGCGACAAATGCGGAGTTGAGGTTACAAGGTCAAAGGTTCGCAGGGAGCGGTTGGGCCACATTGAGCTCGCAGCCCCCGTATCCCACATATGGTATCTGAAGGGCATTCCAAGCAGGATGGGGCTGCTTCTCGACTTGTCCCCGCGTGTGTTGGAGAAAGTCATCTACTTTGCGGCATATATAGTTGTGAACCCGGGGGAGACCCCCCTTACCAGGAAGCAGCTTC
>JAAZEW010000098.1 GCA_012512055.1 Bacillota bacterium
ATTGTCCGGGATCATGTTCATCGCAGTGCGGGAACGCATGAAAGAGATAGGTATTAGGTCATCTCTGGGCGCAGCTCCCAGTGAAATCATAGGACAGTTCATGCTGGAAGTTGTGGCTTTATCCCTCGTAGGAGGGATCGGAGGCATTGTATTGGCTGCAGCCATCTTCGGCCTGATATCGCCCATGGACCTTCCCAGAGCAGCAGGGATCGGCGCCTACCTTAAGGCAACCGGACTATCAATTACCCTGGGCATTATCGCAGGGTGCTACCCGGCAATTCAGGCGGGGCTCAAAAGCCCAGTGAAAGCTCTTGAACGGACGCTGTAAAGGAGTGGGTGAATATGATTAGGCTGGAAGGCGTGACCAAGGTATACGAGACAGAGGAAGTCCGCACCACTGCTCTTGGCGGGGTTGATCTCGTTGTTGAGAAGGGGGAATTCCTGGCTATTATGGGACCGTCGGGTTCAGGGAAGACTACCCTGCTTAACATAATCGGGTGCCTTGATATCCCTACAAAAGGTGAGTACCTCCTGGATAATGTTAAGGTCCAAAGCCTTTCCAGGACAGAGCAGGCAAGGCTTCGGAACCGAAGATTCGGGTTCATTTTTCAGACGTTTAATCTTATCCCCGAACTCTCGGCCATGGAAAACGTGGAACTGCCGCTCATGTATAGAGGCGAGCACCCTAGCGTAAGAACAAAGCTGGCCCAAGAGGCGCTCCAGGCTATGGGGTTGGAGGGCAGGATGAATCATAGGCCCCCTCAGCTCTCCGGCGGGCAAAAGCAGAGAGTCGCGATTGCCAGATCCCTTGTGGGAGATCCTGAATGTATCCTTGCAGATGAGCCTACCGGCAGCTTGGACTCAATAGCAGGCGGGGAGATCTTGAGAATGTTGAAGGCGTTATCACGAGATTTCCGGAAATCCATAGTAATGGTAACCCATGATCATAGGGCTGCTTCAATGGCTGACAGGATCATATACCTGCAAGACGGGTTGATCAACAACGAAACAGACATGCGCCAGGACTCGGACTAGGTGAGGGGGAGCTCTATATGGACACACCTAACCGTGAACATACTTCGGGGATACCTTCACCCGGCGGCGGGACAGGATTTCGTGCAGACGGCATAGCAACTGATGTTCTTGTGAAACGTAAGCTAAGGCCTATGTGGGTTAAGGTTGCTGCCTCCGTAGGCATTGTCATGGTCATCTGGATTGGATATGTGCAAGCGAGAAAGCTCATACGGCGAGTCAGTGTGCCTATTGTGTCTGAATATGTGGTAGAGGCGGTAAAGAGGACTAATGTCATTGAAGAGCTAAGTGTGGCAGGCACGCTGTACCCTGATACAAGTGTCTTCGTGAAAGCCATAGAAAGCGGGATAGTAGCTGAAGTTAACGTGAATGAAGGCCAAGCCGTCACAAAAGGGCAGCTCCTCGGAAAAATGGACGAGAGGTTCCTGCGGCAAGAGATAGAAAAAGCAGAAGAAAACCTTGCCGAATCCGAAAACCGGGTTGAAGATTTCAGACGCGAACTCGCAGCCTGCAAGGAGCAGAACTTGCTGGAGGATACGAGTTTTAAGAATAAGATCCTGGCGCTGTCTGAGGCAGCAAGGAGGATGAGAACTCTCTATGAAAACGGAGCCGCGTCTCTTCATGAATATGAAGAAGCCTGCCTGAAGCTCGAGGAAGCGGAAGGAGCTTTGAGAGTATTTGAGGCTAGGGCCAGAGCCAAGGAGTCAGGCCTTGAAACCGAGCTTGCTCGCGCTGAGCGTGAGCTGAAAGACTGCGATGCTCATGTAAATTTGCTGACCAAGGATAAGGAGAAACTGGCAATTCGCGCCCCCGCTCAAGGCGGGGTGACTCAGTGTCTAGTTATGTCGGGTTCAGCAGTGTCGGTCGGGACTGACCTTTTTGAGGTAACTGATATGGACTCACTCAAGGTGAGAATTGACGTCCCCGAGAATGAAATAGGCAAGGTTCGAGTAGGGCAGCGTGCCACAGTTGAAATCTGGGGGAGCGCGTATCAGGGCGAAGTGGAGAGTATAGCTCCACGAACCGAAAGGCGAACATCCCAAGGTGCAGCTCAGGGCGTAGAACAGGTAGTTTCTGCCATGATCAGGTTTGAGCGGGCTGACCGCGAGTTTGAGCAGGACGATTCTGGGCAGACTCGGTTGCATTCCGGGATGTCCGCGCGGGTCAGGATAGAGATAGGACGCTTAGATGATGTATTAACTCTTCCCCGTGGCCCGTATCTGGCGCACGCCGATGGGTTTGTCTTTGTCGTAGAAGGCGACATGGCTTACAAACGAGATGTCAGCCTCCAACTTGCAAGCGCCCAACATGTCTTGGTGAGAGGCGGCCTTTCTGAGGGTGATACAGTAATCATCTCCGGTTATATGGACTATAAAGATCGGGACGAGGTGCGATTAGCAGGAAGATAGGCTGCTAACGAGAACAATAGAAGATAGCGGAGCAATTGAGGAAGCACTACGAAAACAGAGCGGACAGACTGCGAGAATACTGCCTGAGGATTGTGCAAAGGGAAAGACTTGAGAGAAGAGCATAATTGACCGCAGCTTAGGCTGTATGTAATAGACTTGGAGGGGACGAGAGTTGTGCGGAAATACACATAGCGTGGTAAAGAGGACAGTGCTATTGCTGATTGTCATATTAGTATGTGTAGCAGGGAGTTTTCGAGCCTCGCCTGTTTGTGCCGGCGAGGACGAGCCGGCGCTGAGCCTTGATGATGCACGGAGGCTTGCCCTTTCCGGAAATGCCTCATATTCCATGGCAAAACTGGATTTCAATGCTGCCGAGATACAATTTGAGATGTCACAAGCTGACGCACTCATGAGACCTTCGGTGGTAGCAGTGAAAAAGGCGGAAAACGCCAGGAAGAATACGGC
>JAAZEW010000365.1 GCA_012512055.1 Bacillota bacterium
CAGATACTCCTTAACAATCTGCTCTACGACTTTGCGCAGGTAACGATCCCCACGGACAGGGTGGATGAAGACCAGATAGCGAAGCCGAGGCGCTGGAATATAGACTTCATCCGCAACTTCATGGTAATCTTCGGGCCCATAAGCTCGGCATTCGACATATTACTCTTTGTGGTGCTGCTCAGAGTATTCAATGCAGATGAAGCCTTGTTTCAGACCGGGTGGTTCCTGCAATCCTTGGCTACCCAGACCTTGGTCATACACGTGATAAGATCGAGGCATGGGTTTCCAAAGAGCAGGGCAAGCATCCCACTGACTATCTCCACGCTGGCAATAGTTGCAATCGGGTTTGTGATCCCATATTCCGGCCTCGCAGGGTTCTTCGGGCTTGTCCCGCTCCCGCCTGTAGTCCTTGGAGTGATTGTTCCTGTGATCGCCTTATACCTAGTCGTGGTAGGGGCAGTCTAAGGATGGTTCTATCGAAGATTCGACTAAACTGAACACTTCTTGCAGGGATTTTGGATGAGAGGTAATTCTAGTCTGCACTAAACAGATCTTCGGGAGAAAGCGATTTTCATTCCCAGGTCTCCGGCTTTTTGTAGGGTTCACATGCCTGTTCACTGTAGGATTCGGGTGTGCTTCATAATTATTACTGTATGTGCTTTTAGTGTAGTAGAAACAGTTAGAATAGAGGCTCTAGACAGAGTTTCTACGCAATCACAAAATCGTTCACATATTTGCAAAATGAAGGAGGAGTTTGGTGAAACATGGCGTAATAACTAGAATATAACTTATTTAACTCAAACAAAGAAGTTTAGGTGGGTATAAAGTGATTATTCAAAAAGGTAGTCTGCAATTGATGCAGCAACTGAACAGATCTTTTATTCTTGATTTGATCAAAAGCAACGGACCTATTTCCCGAGTGGAATTGGCGAAACGGACAGAATTGAGTAATCCCGCAGTTTCAACGATTATTTCATCCCTGATGGAAGAAGGTTGGGTGGAAGAAATCGGGATGGCTGAGTCTACAGGGGGACGTCCTGCCCGCTTATTAAAGTTTAATCCCAGTGCAGGATTTCTCATTGGTGTGGATATTGCTGGTACGAAGATGGCCGGGGCGGCGGTCGATCTTGCCGGCAATATTCTGGCACAGCAAACTATTGCATCGAAGAGAAAGGGAACCGACCGGAGCTCTATTGAGAGATTGACTAATCTAATCTCGGACTTAAAAATTGAGGTGGGCTCGTCGAGTGGTAGCTTTAAGGGCATTGGTCTTGGAATACCCGGTGTTACGGATCCTAGGGGGCAACAGGTGCGCCTTGCACCCGGTATTGGCTGGGAAAATATAGATATTGGCCGTATCCTAACAAATAGATTTGGTGTGCCGTTGTTCGCAGATAATGACGCTAACTGTTTTGCCCGTGGCGAATTTTGGCGAGGTGGCCTGCAAGGTGTGAAAAATGCGATTGCCATTACTGTCGGTACGGGCATTGGCGTCGGCATTCTAATCAACGGAAATGTTTACCAGGGATTCCATAATGCTGCAGGAGAAGTTGGCTATTGGCTCTTAGGGAGTCTTGGCCCAATTAAGAAGAATCCGGGGTATGGACCTTTGGAGTCCTTAGCATCAGGGACAGGTGTAGCCAATCGGGTCCGTAGGGATCTGAGGGACGAGAAGATAACTAGTACTTTGCGAGAACGAGTTGAGAATGACTTAACTAGACTAACAGCTCAACATGTGTTTGAAGAAGCAAAACGTGGAGATAGTTATGCCCGCCATGTGGTGAATGAAACCACGACTTTATTAGGGATTCTTGTCGCTAATATGGCATCGTTGTTGGATGTTGAGAAAATCGTTATTGGTGGTGGCGTTTCCCGCGCGGGGGAACAGTTGATCGCTCCTATTAGGGAGATTGTAGAAAAACTTGCTCCATACGCCCCGGAGATTTCAATTTCTCAGTTTCCAGAAAAAGCTGCTATTTTGGGTGCTGTGGCAGGTGTCTTAGAACAAAATAAAAGTCTGATTCGTTTTTCGCAATTGATCTGAAATCAAGGTGAATGGGAATATTTATTGGGCTCCGAAATTGCCCAAAAGACCGATTGCAGATTTCTATGACTGTGGCGAATCCGAGAGTTTCCTTCGCCGATAGTCATAAAGCGATGGAAATCGTAGCTGCAATCATGTAAAGAGTGCACGTTCAAACGTGGAAGGGGGAGGTGGTGAGTGACAGGGTTCTTAAGGCGTAGGTATAAAATAGACAATTACGAGAAAAGGGGTATGAAGAGAATGCGTAAATTGAGTGTTTTTGTCCTAGCTTTAGTCTTATTCGTTGTCGGTTTTGCAGGACAAGTGGCTCAGGCCAAAGATTTGACTTTTGGTTATATCTCTCCAGGTCCCGACACATGGTATCTCCGTACCGTTGAAGGTTTTGAATGGGCATGTAAACTTCTAGGTATAAAAACCATCGTTTTGAACTCTCAATATGATGTAAGCACAGAAGTGGCAAACATCGATTCTTTGATTAGTCAAGAGGTAGATGGCATGGGTATATTCTCCTTTAATCCACAAGGTGCTGTCCTTGCAGCTAATCGTGCTGAGCGTGCTGGCATCCCTTTAGTTACTGTCGATAATTGTGGGCAAGTCTTGAAAACTGGCAATAAGGTTGTGGCCGCTGTTGACTTCGATTGGGAAACCATGGGGTCAAATTATGCAGAATATATGGCTGCTAACTACCCGGGTAAAAAGATCGCCATTATTGCTGGTATACTCGATCACCTTCCAGTACAAATGATCAATGGTGCCATGTCACAACGAGTAAAGGAACTTGGCAAAAACGAAATCGTAACTATCCGCGCCGGCGAGTATGATCCATCTGTTGCCGTTAACCAAATTCAAGATTTGGTTCAATCTGGTCTAAAATTCGATATTGTCTGGGTCATGGATGAAGATATGGCGGCGGCTGTGATTCGCTATCTCGAAGGGCAACAGCTTCTCAGTGACTATGTGGTTATGGCTCAAAATGGTTCTCCGACAGGCATTGAGCTAATTAAGCAAGGCAAACTGAATTACACTATTAGTAGTTCTCCTGGTTGGGAGGGAGCCATTGCAGCTTTAGTATTATACCAACACGTTATGGGTGACAGTAAAGAAGTCAACCAGAGAATTCTACTTCCAATTACTCCGGTAGGCCAAAGTAATATTGATAACAAGAAAGAAGTTATACCCTGGGAAATCGATGACGTTTGGGTTGAATTAACTAAAGACCACTTCCCTAAGCTAGGTATTTACCTTCCGTAGATGGAAAATCGGTGGTGGGCATCTTAAAAGATGCCCTGCCACACTCCAAAGGTGAGGGAAACACATGCCTAAGCAAGATTCTATATTGTCTATGCTGGATATAAGTAAACGATATGGTGAGATGCTGGCGCTAAATGGGATAGAGTTTGATTTGTTGGCTGGCGAAGTGCACTGCCTTGTGGGCGAAAACGGTGCCGGTAAATCAACGTTAATTAAAATACTCTCGGGGGCCGAAAGACCCACCACCGGGATGATTCAGTTGTTCGGCAAAGAGTTTATCGCCTTAACTCCCCATCAGGCTCTTAAGATGGGTGTTGCTACCATTTATCAAGATGTAGAATTGATTAGCTCCTTAACAGTGGCGGACAACATCTTTTTGGGTTATGAGCGGAATCGCCTACCAGGTCTAGTAGACTTTCGGCTCCAGAAAGCAGCCACCAAAGAGCTCTTAGATTCTCTGAGCATTCATATTGACGAAAACGAGATCGTAGAGAACCTTTCCCCTGCTCAACAACAAATGCTCCAGATCGCGAAGGCTTTACACCATGACGCCAAGATTCTGATTATGGATGAGCCTACTTCATCTCTAGGGATCGAAGAAAGAAAGGCGTTAATGAAGTTAGTGAGACGCTTGGCATCTCAAGGAATTGGGATTATTTACGTTTCCCATTATTTAGATGAAGTGTTTGAAATCGGGGATCGTATTACGGTTCTCAAAGATGGTCTGAAGGTAGGAACTTTTGAAGCCAAAGAACTGGACGTGCGGGGTTTAGCCACTAAGATGATCGGGCGAGAAAAGTCAGATTTCTTCGAACGTAAGCCAGTCTCCATAGGTGAACCCATTTTCGAAGTGAAAGAGTTGCATGCTCCATGCCTTGTAAACAATATCAGTTTTCAATTGCGCAGGGGTGAAATCCTAGGCTTTGGCGGCATAGTTGGGGCCGGACGCAGTGAGTTGATGCGGGTTCTATTTGGAGTCGACCAGGCCTCCAGTGGCGAAGTGCTTCTCCGCGGGGTACCTCTTAAAGTCAAATCACCGAGTGATGCTATCAAGGCAGGCTTTGGTATTATACCGGAGGATAGAAAGAAAGATGGGCTCTTAATGTCACGCTCAGTTCTGGAGAATGTGGCCATTATTCAAAACGAAGACGGGAATTTCATTCTAGATTTGAAGGGCGAACTTTCTCTAGTTCGAGCTATGGTTAAGAGCCTCAGTATAGTCACAAGTAGTCTATTAAAGCCTGTGGGACAACTAAGTGGTGGCAATCAACAGAAGGTAGTTATAGCTAGATGGCTTGCAAGTGACGCGGAAATCTTTATTCTTGACGAGCCGACAAAAGGAGTAGATATCGGAGCGAAGAAACAGATTCATGATTTAATGGTAAGTCTGGCCGAAATGGGCAAGAGCATTATGATGGTTTCGTCTGATATGACCGAGTTGATTTCCATGAGTGATCGTATTGTGATTATGCGTGGCAATGCCATCGTCGATGTTGTGGACTCGAAATCAGCTACAGAGCAAAGCCTTGTGGAAGCATTTCTAGGTATAGTGTCGTGGGGGGATGTCGCGACCCATGGTAGAATTCGGCATCCGGTTTAAGCGCTTGTTTGTTTCCAAACAATGGGTATTTTTGCTATTAGTTATGGTCATTATTTCGGCTATTACGGGCATGGTGAATCCTAGATTCTCAACAGTCCGAAACCTGACGAATCTACTGAGCCAAGTCTCTGTTTTGAGTTTAGTCGCTTGTGGCGCGACAATTTTGATTATCGCAGGGGAGATAGATATCTCCGCGGGTGCAAACATAGGCTTAACGGCCTGTATTACGGCAATCCTGATGCGAGCGGGTCTTTCTAGTTTTGCCGCAGCGGCGGTGGGTATTTTAGTGGCTATCATCTGTTCGGGCTTAATTGGATTGGGTTGCATTGTCTTTCGCGCTCCGTCCTTCATAATTTCCTTAGCGGCTATAAGCGTCTTTAAAGGAATTGCTTTAGCTTCCACGAGTGGTACTCTCCAGATGATTATGGACAGAATGGAACTACTAGGTTCGGGGACAATACTTGGTTTCGTACCTATCATTTTTGTGATTGCAATATTTGGTTATTTCGTTACCCATTCCATTTTAGCCTATACCAAACTGGGGCGACGTATCTACGCTATTGGCGACAATCCTAGAGCTTCCTTTTTGGCGGGTATTGAGATTGCCAAAAACAGAATCGTGTTCTTTGTCCTCAATGGCTTATTTGTTGGCCTTGCGGCCATTTTGCTTCTGGCTAGAGTTGGAGCAGCCCAACCTACGACCGGGTCCGGCATGGAATTGCAGGCCATTGGTGCAGTTGTTATTGGTGGAACGCCCATGTCCGGTGGTAAGGGAAACGTGGCGGGAACCTTTTTTGGGGTATTGTTATGGGGCCTTATAGCTAATGCCTTAAACATGCTAGGCATCAGCCTGTTTTGGCAAGAGGCGACTATGGGCTCCTTGATTATTGTGGCTGTGGCTGTCACGTCTTTACGCACATTGGCCGAAAAATCGTTAGTCGCCTAGAATTTCCATAATGAGCAAAAACGGACTTTGAAACAACAGGTCACCATAAGACAATAGCATTAAGTCACTATGGAGTGGACATAAGACTTTGGAGATCAAGAAGGCTACACTAACTGGTCGAGTTGCCGTTGGTAAAAAAACGCACTGTGCTAGAGCTTTTAACGATGTAGACCGAGGTATTACCGGTTCAACTTAGGCTGATCTTGAAGCCTTACCATAGTCAAATGACAATAAACCTGGTAAGAGAGGCAACAAGGTTCCAGAAACCATCGGTATGATGTTGAAGATAGTAGGTGCCGGGATGTGTACGTTCTGGAGGGCAATTATCGGGCACTGTAGAAATTGCTTGACGGGAACGCCTTCAGGAACGACCTGGAGCACTAAGCAATCGTATTATACGGCACCTAGAATTTGTTTCCCAAAATTCGTGGCGGTATTCAAAATCGGCGTGGGAAAGCCGCTGGGATAGGGTTATCTTACGCGAACGCGATTTAATTCGGTTTCGAACCCTTTGACGAAGACACGGTCATTCATGGCCCTATGTGGTAAACTCGCAAGGGTGCTTTTCGCATCGTTCATGGATAGTATTGACACTAAGGAAAATGAAGTGGCGTGGGCATTAAGCTACAACCGTACGTTTTTGTTTCTGGTTCGGTGTGAAGGTATTCCCAGCCTGTAGGGGTGTTGCATCCTTAGGTCACAAAGATGACGAGGAGGTTCTCTTTGTTGTAGCCTTTTTCTGTAACACATCACGATAAGTGAAATGATTGTTAGAGGGTGGCTCGGAGCGAAGAAAGTGAAATGCTCAGCTATCTGAAGAGAATAGAAAAAAGAAGAGATGATTGGGGGGAGTCTTTGTGGCAAAACGTGTAGGTGTCGGGTTTGTTGGTGATGGCTTTATAGCTCATTTCCATGCTAAAAGCTGGGTAAGTGTGCGCGATGGGGATATTGTTGCAGTAACAAGTCGTGTTGCAGAAAAGGGCGAAGAATTCGCTACAGTGTGCCGGGATCTTAATGTGGGCAATCCGGCAGTCTATACCGATGTCCGGAAAATGGTCCGGCAGACGGATGTGGACGTGGTTTACGTTTTGGCTCCAAACTATTTACGTGTTTCCATCATAGAAGCCATCGTGGAAGAAATCAGGGCCGGGCGTTCCAAAGTTGGCGCAATCGCGGTAGAGAAACCGTTGGCTCGCAATGTCCAAGAGGCAAAAGCCATTATACAACTCGTTGAGGGGCAGAATTTACTCCACGGTTACTTGGAAAATCAAGTGTTCATGCCATCGGTCACACGGGGTCAAGAACTTATTTGGAAACGAGGGGTTCCGATTGCGGGAGTTCCCTACCTGGCTCGTGCATCGGAAGAGCATAGCGGTCCCCACCGCCCTTGGTTTTGGCGAGGTTCTTTACAGGGTGGGGGCTCTCTTAGTGATTTAATGTGTCATTCTGTGGAGGCGAATCGGTATTTGCTTTCTCCACCCGAGGTGAAAGACTATTTGCGTCCCGTTGCAATTAATGCTTCCATTGCAAGTTTGAAATGGTCATTGCCTAGATACGCAGAGTTGTTGAAACAGAATACGGCTGGTGAGGTAGACTATACAAAATTCGCCGCGGAAGACTATGCCTCTGCGGAAATCGTTTACGAAACAAAACATGGTGATTTAGTAGTCAGTCAAGTGAATACTTCTTGGAGTTATGTTGGCCCAGGTTTACGTATTACATTTGAGCTGTTAGGGCCCGAATACTCTTTGGCTGTGAATACTCTCGAACCTGAGGCCAAGATTTTCTTTGGGCGCGAAGTTAAGGGCCCTGCCGGTGAAGATCTCGTAGAGAAACAAAGTGCCGAGCAAGGACAAATGCCCTATTTGGGTGATGAAGCCCATGTCTATGGATATACCGCGGAGAATCAGCATATGATCAGATCTTTTGCGAAAGGCGTTATGCCTCGAGAAACACTTCATGATGGGCTGCTAGTCATCAAACTTTTGATTGCTGCTTATAAATCTTCCGAAATGGGGCAAGTCGTACGTTTCACAGATGACGCTTTTGACCATATAATTCCCTTGGTACAACAGGACAAGTGGCATCCGCGTCAATTGGTTGAAAGGGCAAAATAGCCCGGGATCTAGTGGGAAGCCATTTCGGGTTAAATAATCGACCGCTCACCTGTAATCTGAGGCACATTACCTAATTGGGCTGCATCACGTAGTGCATGTTCTTTGAGATACTCTGTAACCTGCTCGAGATGCGGTACGCCCGGGAGGTGCTTCGCTCTCCGTAGCGATTATTGGTGCAGGTAGAGCGATTGAAGTTGGGGCAATCTCTCTGGATTCGCTATCTAGGATGTGTTTATTCGGAAAGAGGAGGAGAAAAATGGAAGTCGGGTTAAATCTATCTTTTGCTGTTAAACGTTGGCTTGAACCCGAATATCTAGCGAATATGTTAAGGGAAGATTTGGGTGTAAAGTATGTCCAATTTACTTGGGATTTGTTAGATCCTTGGTGGCCTTCAACTTATAGAGACAATTTGGCACAACGTTGGGCGGATGCCTTTCGAAATGAGGGCTTAGTGTTAAGTGGTACATTCAGCGGTTTGGCTTCTTATACCTATCCACAATTATTGGCGCCAACTGAGGAACTTCGAGGCATCTCATTGCAGTACTTTAAGCGTGCGATAGATATGACAGTAGCCATGGGGACAGACACCATGGGGAATCCATTAGGAGGCATGACGCACTCTGATGCTTACAACCCCGAAAGGAGGGAAGTTATCTACCGCCGGGCTTTGGAATCGATCCGTGAGTTAGCATCGTATGGAAAGACTGCGGGTCTGAAAAAGATTTTAGTTGAACCGACCCCCATTCTTAATGAATTTCCAAGTACTCCACAAGACTGTCGCAAGTTCATGGAAGACCTGGATGGTTCCACCGATATTCCGGTATTGCTTTTAATTGATTGGGGTCATGCTTTAATGAAGCCGTTTCTTAAGGAAGATGCGGATGTTGAGGTGTGGTTGGAGCAGTGTCATCCTTATATCGATGCGTTTCATCTACAGCAAACCGATGGAATACTAGACCGTCACTGGGGGTTTACGACTGACGGTGTCATCAGTGTCTCTGAAATTCAGGATTCCCTGGAGAAATACGGATTGGACGCTTTGATTAGTTTTCTTGAAGCCATCTACCCCTTCGAAATGACGGATGAGGATGTCTTTGACGACGTCAAGAAATCAATGCAGTACTTGCATGACTCTGTTAGAAGAGAATAGAGACATGTGAGTTGTACGTAGACATCAATGTATTCTAAGTGAGGTTCGATTAATTATTGGCAGATTTAGGCTGCGAGCGTAAGGGCTTCCGATGCCGTTAATTCTTGAAGAACGTCGCTATGGCATCTACATAAGAGCATGTAGCATCCCGCAGGGTCTATTTGCTTCAACTGCGCCTTTAGGTTGCCACCATATCTTCTCCATAGGGTTCAGTTGTGACATGTCGCAAGGTAAATAGTACAGCTTTACCCACAGGTGACCAGTAAGTTATTTCATTGCCTCCAACCCGATGTTTATCTGGACCATTGTACACCTCTATCTCCCATTACCCCAGAAAATCGCAGTTACCAATGTCTACATGCGGAGGGTCAGATTAAGCATTGGTATCCCCTGACGAGGGCGGAGAGCGATGCTCTGGAAGACACGTTTTGCCTTTGATAGGTAGCTCTCAGCAGTTTTGCGCTTCTCCGGTTAGACGCCGCCAGTAAGCCAAGACCTGATTTCCGACTCAGTCGGAACCCTG
>JAAZEW010000099.1 GCA_012512055.1 Bacillota bacterium
AATGGGGCATGGCCGGTGCGCAGAGACCTGATGTGCTCGGTCGCCCGGGGGCGAATGTTCTTCGATATCAGGCGATTAACAAGGTACGTCCGGAGGATTTTGAAAAATTAAGAGAAATAGTCGAGCAGACTGAGGTAAATTCCAACAGAATCTTGAATGAAAGAGAAGGATTTTCGAAGCCGGTTGAAGGCGGTTATTATGTCGGCAGTGTCAGATTTGAACCGGGTGAGGAGCCGGGGACTGTAACCAAGATGAATCCCAAAGATGCCGAACGCATTGTGCGGTCTATACGCGAAGCTGTGCGGCAGGCGGATGTTGTCTTAGTTAGTCATCATACACATGAGCGTAAAGGCTTGGAGAAAGACCGTCCGGCGGATTTTGCCCGGGATTTTGCCAAGTTGTGCATTGATAGTGGTGCACATGCTTATATTGGTCATGGTCCGCATATTTGGCGCGGTATTGAAATTTATAAAAATCGTCCGATTTTTTATAGCCTGGGCGATTTTGTTTTCCAAAATGATTCGGTAGAGCGACAGCCCACCGAGTTTTATGATCTCTATGATTTAGGCGCGGAAAATACGGTCTCTGACGGACTGGACGCTCGCAGCGCCAATGAAACGAGAGGACTGGTTGCCGACCGCAGGGTATTTGAATCTGCGGTGGTTTCTTTTGCAGTGACGGATGGGGAAATCGCTGAAATTACTTTAAAACCGCTTTCACTGGGATTTGAGTATGGTAGATCGCGGCGCGGTCGTCCACAATTCTCCGATAAAGAAAACGGAGAACGCATTTTAGGTGATATTGCCAATTTGTCGGTGGAATTTGGCACGATAATTGCGATAAAAGATGGTGTAGGAACAATTGGATTGAAATAAGGCATTCCCTTATCGATTAGCCGGGGAAGAGTGAGGTGATATATTGTGCTGGCTCGAATCAAAGAACTGGCCTTACGGTATGAGGAAGATACAATCAATATGAGGCGGGACATTCACAAATACGCCGAAACCGCCTGGACAGAATATCGGACTGCGTCCATGGCTGCAAAAGGGCTGGCGGAGTCCGGGTATCAGGTCTTTGCGGGTTGTGAAGTCATTGATGAGGAAGCTATGATGGGAGTTCCGGATGCTCCGGAACTAAAAAGCCATGAAGAAAGGGCTGTTGCACAGGGTGCGGATCCCCTTTGGCTGGAAAAGATGACCGGGGGCAAGACCGGGGTCATGGGGGTAATGGATTTTGGTAAGCCCGGTCCCACAGTGGCTTTACGTTTTGACATGGATGCCAATGATCTGACCGAAGCGGAGGACGAAAACCATCGACCCTATAATGCAGGCTTTGCTTCGGTAAACAAAGGTGCCATGCATGGGTGCGGCCATGACGGGCACACCGCTATTGGCCTTACGGTGGCCAGGAGCTTGGCCCTGTTCAAAGAGGATTTAGCCGGAAAAGTAAAGCTAATTTTTCAACCGGCGGAAGAAGGAGTGCGTGGGGCCAAAGCCATGATGGTGAAGGGTATCGTTGATGATGTAGACTATATGTTGGGGCTTCATCTGGGGACCAGCTTGAGGAGACTTGGACAGATCTCTTGTGATGCCGGTGGTTTTCTGGCCACAACCAAACTGGACGCCAATTTCACAGGAAAACCTTCTCATGCCGGACTGGCGCCGGAAATCGGCAAAAATGCTCTCCTGGCGGCAGCAACTGCATTGCTCAACCTGCATGCCATAGCCCGTCACGGCCAGGGAACCTCCCGGATTAATGTAGGGATTATGCAAGGGGGTACAGGCCGCAACGTCATCCCGGCCAATGCCGTCCTGAAACTGGAAACCCGTGGGTCAAGCAGTAAGATCAATGATTATATGCACCAGGAAGCCGTGCGCATCATCAAGGGGGCTGCCCTGATGCATGATGTGCAGATTTCATTGAAACAGATGGGTTCCGCTGCCAGTGTCGATAGTGATTCTGCCTTGGGGGAACAGGCCCGGGGCATTGCTGAGGAACTGGGTTTCTTTAACGAGTTTGTGTCACGGGAGGACTTAGGTGGCAGTGAAGATATGGCCTATTTTATGTCCAGGGTACAGGAGAATGGCGGGCAGGCAGCCTATGCCATCATCGGAACCGAACTGGCCGCCGGGCATCACGAATCACGGTTTGACTTTGACGAAGCTGTCTTATGCCGGGCCGTGGCATACGCCGCAGGCGTTACCGCATCGCTGCTTACTGGAAAGGATTGAACAGTTCCAGCGCTCGGCAAAGGTTGCTTTCTTCAGTTGCCGCGTATAGAATATAGATGACACTGGTGTGGCGACCGCATCAGATAACAGCCACACCATGAAGTTGAGTCGTAAAGTTGATAGGATCCGGATTCGCTGACCTGAGGGAGAGGGCAGAATCTCTCTGTGGACGCAGAGGCAGGGCTTTTCTTGGGGCATAAGCCATACCTGCCCGACTCTGAGGGTCAGGCCGGATCGAAAACATGATTAGCTGTCCCTGAGTGAAGGGGTTGACCTGAACGCAAGGGGAGGCGAGCTTTTTTTGAAGATACATGAAGGCCCGTCTCCTGTGCGCATGGGAGGCGGGCCTTTGAGATCAAACACAAGAAACAGAGAAGCCGGAGACATAGATCTTGAGTTGACTGAGCTGTCGACGGGTCGGGCGGAGTCTCCCTTGATTGAGACCGACTGCAATGGAGTCACGGGACTGGATGTTGCCTGTATTATACCCTTGCTGCAGGCGTGTCCCGGGGACGAGACGGAGTCGTTGTTTGCTTGCGCGGATCGAACCCGCAAAGGCTTCGTGGGGGATTCTGTCCATATTCGAGGGATTATCGAGTTTTCCAACTACTGCGTCAGAAACTGCATGTATTGCGGTCTCAGGCGCGATAACCACAAACTTCGGAGATACAGGATGACTCCGGATGAGATTCTGGCTACTTCAGAAAAAGGGATCAAAAGTGGCTATCGCACAATTGTCCTTCAGTCAGGCGAAGATGCGTACTATAGCGCGTCAGACATCGCCCGAATTGTGGAGGGAATCAAGGCCTTCGGGGATGTGGCTGTGACCTTGTCTATTGGGGAAAGGGGACGCAGCGAATACGCGACTGTGAGGTCAGCCGGGGCAGACAGATTCCTGCTGAAGCACGAAACTGCCGACACTGAGCTCTACCGGCGACTTCATCCGGGAGCGCCCCTTGAGACGAGAATAGAATGCCTTCAAGATCTTAAAAGCCTTGGATTTCAGGTGGGCTCAGGGTTTATTGTGGGCCTGCCCGGCCAAGACATCTCCATCATAGCCAGGGATATTGCTCTCTTGAAAGCGCTGGATGTGGAGATGGCAGGAATCGGGCCGTTTATCCCGCATCCTGATACGCCTTTGGCGTCGTATCCTGCAGGCGATGTTGTGATGACTCTGAAAGCCCTGGCAGTTGCCAGGCTCGCCCTGCCACATGCCAATCTGCCTGTCACCACCGCCCTCTCCACACTGCGCCAGGATGGAAGAGAGCTGGCCTTGTCCTCTGGCGGAAACGTGATAATGCCCAACATAACTCCGGCGAAGTATAGAGAACTCTACGAAATCTATCCTGACAGCGCGTCCCTTAAAGATCCCGAGGACGGCGGTATCAGGGAAATTGCTGTGATGTTGGAGGCCATGGGACGGGAGGTGTCAACAACTAAGGGCGACACCTTACCGAGGGAGAGGCGCCCGATTCCGGCACGAGATGAGGATAGCTTCCAATGAGGGAGGCCACTGTCTCCAGCAAACATAACACAAGAACAGGTGGGCAATGGCAACAGTTGGTTGAGACGACTACAAGAAGATGAGGTGAAAGTGTAATGGCTATACCGAAGACTCAGATAGAAAAGTGTGATTTCATTCCGGACGCCACCATTATGGAAATTTTAAGTGACACTAAGGAGCCTGATTCCCGAAATATCCGTGACATAGTTGATAAGGCGAAGGAAGCTAAAGGTTTATCGCCTGACGAAGTCGGGAAGCTCCTTAGTGTGACAAGTAACGCTAATCTTGAAGTATTATACGATGCTGCTTGCGAAGTGAAGGAGAAGATATACGGGAAGCGCATTGTCCTATTTGCGCCCCTTTACTTCTCCAGTTTCTGTGTAAACAACTGCGTATATTGCGGCTACCGGCGGGACAACGAGTTTCGTAGGCAGAAGCTTTCGCGCGAGGAAGTCATGGAAGAAGTTCGGGTCTTAGAAGCCATGGGCCACAAAAGGCTGGCGCTGGAGTGCGGAGAGGATCCTCGGAACTGTCCTATTGAGTATGTTGAGGAAGTCATACAAGCAGTGTATGACACAAAGCTGGATAGAGGCAGTATAAGACGGGTGAATGTTAACATCGCAGCTACGACCGTCCAAGACTATAAACGGCTCAAAGCTGCGAACATCGGGACGTACATCCTTTTCCAGGA
>JAAZEW010000100.1 GCA_012512055.1 Bacillota bacterium
CTCACAGACTCTGTCATTAAGGGAGCGCGTATTTGTGGAATCTGCCAAAGCATCAGGCGCGTCCGATGCTTACGTAATGCTTGTTCATATACTGCCTAACGTACTGCCTCTTGTATTTGCCGGCATGGTGCTTCGCATCCCGGCAGCAATATTGACAGAGGCCTCCCTTAGTTTCCTGGGACTTGGTGACCCAAGGGTCGCTACCTGGGGACGTATGTTACATAACGCGAGGGGATTTGGCGCATTCACCACACTTGCTTGGTGGTGGCTTGTGCCGCCGGGGCTGGCTATTACATTCTTGAGCCTTGCCTTTGTGTTCATTGGCAACGCAGTCAATGAGATCCTCAATCCAAGGTATAGGGAGAGATCATAACCCTGGCTCTACTTGAAGTGCGAGACCTCAAGATGTATTACAAGACCCTTCGCGGTCATGTGAAGGCAGTTGACTCTGTGAGCTTTGATATTGAAAGAGGGGAAGCCTTAGGCATAGCAGGCGAGTCAGGGTGCGGGAAAACAAGTATGGCTGTCGCGGTCCTCAGATTGCTTCCCAGTAACGGCAAGATCCACGGAGGATCAGTTGAGCTGGACGGTGTTGACATCGTCAAGCTGGATGACGAGGAGTTCAGGGAGTCCATCCGCTGGAAGAAGATATCCATGGTATTCCAAGGCGCAATGAATGCTCTTAACCCTGTGCATCGAGTAGGCGACCAAATCGTTGAGGCAATATTGGCTCACGAAGACGTGCCGCACCAGGATGCGGTGGCACGGGCTGAACAACTCCTTGATATGGTAGGAATTAACCCCAAAAGGTATAAAGAGTATCCCCACGAATTCAGCGGAGGCATGAAACAGAGGGTTGTTATAGCTATGGCCCTTGCCTGCAATCCTGATCTCATCATTGCTGATGAGCCCACCACTGCACTGGATGTCATGGTACAGTCTCAGGTTCTGAAAGCCATGGAAGACTTAAGGAAGAGACTGGACCTTTCCATGATGCTCATCACCCATGATTTATCAGTAATTGCCCAGACATGTGATGATATCGCGATTATGTACGCAGGAAAGATTGTGGAATACGGTAACGTCATTGACGTTTTCGATCATCCCACACATCCCTATGGTATGGGGCTTGTAAAATCGTTCCCTAATATCAAAGCTGAGAGAACCCGTGTGCGGTCACTGCCGGGATTTCCGCCTAACTTGTTAGCGCCCCCCAGAGGCTGTAGATTCCATCCCAGATGCCCGTTGGCCGGAGATATCTGTATGGAAGAAGAGCCTGAACTCATCGAGATCGGTTCAAACAGTCATAAGGTTGCCTGCCACAAGGTAGATATGCTTGAGAGGGGGGTCGACATATGGGAGCAGTAAGCGCCACTGAACAGGAGAGAAGCGTAGGGCACGGTGAATTCATTCTTGACGTAGAGAATCTTGTGAAGCACTTTCCACTGCGTCGTGGAATAGCGCAGTCCCTGCGAGGAGAGCCCGAGCGGGCTGTAAAGGCTGTTGACGGAGTCAGCTTCAATGTGAAGAAAGGCGAGCTCTTCGGCGTTGTCGGTGAGTCAGGTTGTGGCAAGACCACCATGGGCAGGACGATACTTAGGTTGCTTGAGCCTACAGGCGGAAGAGTAACATTTGAAGACATAGATGTAACATCCCTGAGCGCCGAGCAGTTAAAGCAGCTCAGGACGAGAATGCAAATCATATTCCAGGATCCTTATGAGTCAATGAACCCGCGCCTGGATGTTCACAGGATCATAGCAGAGCCTTTGAGAATACAAGGAATGGTAAGCAATTCAAAAGACGCTATACCTTACATCGAGAAGGCGCTTGAAGACGTGGAAATGACACCCCCTGAAGAGTATCTCTACAGATATCCACATGAGCTTTCAGGTGGACAGAGACAGAGGATTGCCGTGGCAAGAGCCCTTGTGTTGGATCCGGAATTCATAGTGGCTGATGAACCTGTGTCAATGCTTGACGTATCCATTCGCGGTGAGATTCTTAACTTAATGTTGAACTTGTCCCGCGAAAGGGGAGTTACGTTCCTCTATATCACTCATGACTTGGCTACTGCTCGTCATATTTGTGATCGGATAGCAGTGATGTATCTGGGGAAGATGGTTGAGAAGGGTCCCACCGATAATCTGGTTAAGCACCCTCTACATCCATATACCAGGGCTCTGATAGGCGCTGTGTTTGTTCCGGATCCCAAGCGAAAGGGCTTCGGAAAAGTCCTGAAGGGCGAAGTCCCCAGCCCGGTTGACCCTCCGAGCGGGTGCAGACTTCACCCCAGATGTCCTGTTGCGCAGGATATCTGTAAGGAAGTAGAACCTGAACCGGTTGCGGTTGATGATAATCACATGGTAGCATGTCATTTCGCTCTCGGGTGATGCTGAGGTTGAGAGTCTTCGCAGGGTTATTGAATTGACTCCGGCCTGGAAGTGAGCACGTTCACTGTGTTCTCTTATGAGACGGTGAAAAGGCCGTAAACAGGAGGCTCTATGAAAGGGAATAACAAGCGCTTGCGTAGGAATAGCATGATTCTTGTGGTCATGTGTTTCTTGGCTGCCTGCTCAATAGGGTTGACACTGGCGACTGTCAAGAACTACCTTGGGGCGGCGACAGCGGCTGCCAAGTTTCAAAGTACCATATCAGCCGTAACATGTAGGCAGGAAGACTCCGGGTATACTATTGATATATACCTAGACTTCGACAACCAAAGTGAATGGGATTTGTCTATTACGGCTGTGCGGCCTACGGTATATGTTGACGGGCAATATATTTGGGGGCGCAACTACGATTGGCTGGGCAATCCTTTCGAGCTGCCCAAGAAAAGCGAAAGAGGCATAGTTCTTGAGATAGAAGTGCCTGATACCAAGACAGAGGTTGTGGCCGCCGGCAAAGATGCATGGGCTATAAGAGTATCAGGCCTTCTTGACATGCCGCGTTTGGGGACCAAGCTCTTTATCACGAATGCCCAAATACCGGTGGAAAGAGGCAATGAATAATGGACCGGACAAGAACAGTCGCAGGCGTTGCTCTGATGGGAATATTCATGTGCGGGCTTTTCACTTGCCAGGCCCTTCCGCTCCTTGCGCCTTTTGAGGCCGCCCGGGAATACGGTACTGCGCTTCTATTCCTTGGAGCATTGGTTACGGGATTTCTCTTCGGCATGTTGAGCCCTTCAATAGCCAATGGGATATTCGCCGGGTTTGCCAGCATTGTATTAGGCCTTGTTTTGGCCGGGTTTATACTGGCTTTGCCGGCATTACTGGGGATAGCCGGCCAGCTAGGAATGATCTCAGAGGTCGCTATTGAGCGAGCCTTAATCCTTGGGATCATGCTTACCCCGATTTCGGCT
Organism: Bacillota bacterium; assembly: GCA_012512055.1. Next base: position 3,362 of record JAAZEW010000100.1, read on the forward strand.
GTAGGCACGTTTATAGGAGTTTTGGCGCAGAATCATAGCATTTAGACTGTCTCTTGGTAGTCATATACTATTTTCGATATATGGGCAATTCTGGCAAAACCGTCATCAATATCGGATATGCCCTTAGATAGGACAACCAGGATGTAAGGCTTATCTCGGAAGACTATGCCTACATCGTTGGCGATTCCTGAAACGTCGCCTTCCTTATGGGCCACAAGTACCTTATCCGGCAGATTTCCGGGAATCCCCACGTGATATATGGGATGCGACATGTCGTCTAAGAGTCGCAATCCCAAATCAGGATGGGCTTTGGAAAAGTCTATAACTGCCTCGACGTATGCGCCCATATCCCTGGCGCATGTAATGTTTCTGCCCTCAGGGAATACGATTTTGCCGCCGAGGTCTTCCATGAAATCGACGATGTTTTCCCTACCGAGATGACGTGTGAGCATCCTATAGGCGATGTTGTCGCTTATTGTTATTGCCAGGTTAGCCAACACGCGCAAGGAAAACATATCCCCGTCCCTTGCTGTAAACTGCAGTATCCCGGCGCCATCCTGCCAATCGGTACTGCTGTTGTATGCGACCCTGTCATTCCAATCCAATCTGCCTTCGGCTACGAGAGTATTAAGATATAGCACGACAGGGAGTTTAACGGTGCTGGCAGCAGTAATAGGTTCATCTTCGTTTATGCCGAAAGACTCGCCTGACTCAATATCTTTAAAGAATATGCCGTAAGTCGCGTCGTTCCACTCCTCGAGCGCACTTTCAAGCTCGCCTTTGAGCGCTGCATAATTCGAAGGTGCTTCTCGTGATGCGGCGCTTGCTGTGGCATTGGAAGAACGCAGCCACTGTGTGCTGCCTCTCAAATCCCTACACATAACTTGCGCTGAGGCCAGCGCCAGAATTACCAGGCCTATGAGCACGAATCTCCGCTTCATGCGTGTCACAAGTATTCCTCCCCTCTCTCCCTCTCAAAACGTGACATGTCATTATATATTCCGAGCGCCTGGATTTCCAGGGCAAATACCGGATGCCTATCCAAGGCAACCCAGGGCAGGCCAATGGAATTAGCCGGACAGTCACGAGAATACATGGCTATCTATGTCCTATCGTTGAGCATAATACCTATAGAACGGCAATGTGAAATGACATGACTTTGATTGGGGGCGCATACCGGTGAATGGTAATCGCAGGAAGGTGTTAATGTGGATTGGCGTAGGACTTCTTGCAGTAATTGTCGTGGCTATGGGAATCTCAAGATCAAGACGGGCAGCCCTCGGGAAGGAACCTACTATCAGGGTGTACATTGATGCGGAGAAGCGGGTTCTGGACCTGCCGATGGAGGAGTATGTCGCCGCAGTGGTAGGAGGAGAGATGAAGAACTACTGGCCTCACGAAGCCCTTGCCGCCCAGGCCATCGTGGCAAGGACATTTGCCTTAAAGGCGCTGGAGGAAAAGCCGGGGTCAGGCCCTATGGGCTCTGATATACAGGCCGGGTTCAAGGAGGCCCAAGAATACAAACCGGAAAACGTCAACGAGGCAATAAGGAAAGCGGTCAAAGAGACCCGGGGGAAAGTCCTGACAGAAGGGGGAAAGCTTGTTAATGCATGGTTTCATTCGAACGCAGGTGGGAAGACAGCCTTAGCCAAGGAAGGCCTGAATTTCACCGGTCCGGAGCCTGCGTATACCGTTGTCCGGGACAGTCCCGATGATACGGAAGACGTGCCTCTTTCAGATCGCAGGTGGAAGGCAGAGTTTTCTACCGCGGAAATCGAGGCTGCCCTCGCCAAAGTTGGGCTGCAAGTGAAAGGCATCGGGAATGTGACCATAGTCAAGCGGGGACCCTCAGGGCGTGCGGAGGCGATAGCCATTCACCATTCAGGCGGCGTGACTACAATAGGCGGAAACGATCTCCGGGTCGCTCTGGATCCTATGCGCATGAGATCGAATTTCCTGACAAAGCTCGAGGTCAAAGACGGCAAGGTTGCCATGGAAGGAAAGGGATTCGGACATGGGGTCGGGTTATCTCAATGGGGTGCTCATAATATGGCGAAAATGGGAAAACGGCATGAGCAAATCTGTCAGTACTACTTCAAAAACGTCAAGGTGGAAAAGCGCTGGGCGTGAAAACCACATAAGCAACTGAAATATGAAGGATTTTGCGCGTTTCTAGAGAAAACTAACCTGATGTTGTATGATCGAGACGAGTGTGGGAAGGAGGAATCGTATGCCGTGATCGAGGTACGCAATCTTACTAAGAGATATGGCAAGGCCAGGGGAATCGAGGAACTCACCTTTACCGTTGATAAAGGCGAGATCCTCGGGTTTTTGGGGCCAAACGGCGCAGGGAAAACCACCACCATGCGTATTATCACCGGATACCTTGCCGCCACCTCAGGCACGGTCAAGGTTGACGGTTTTGATGTGTTTGAGGATGCGATGGAAACCAGACGGAGAATCGGGTACCTTCCTGAAAACCCTCCGCTTTACCGGGAGATGACAGTCAGCGGCTACCTGCGGTTTGTGAGTGAACTGAAAGGCATTCCGAAATCGAAGAGGAAGTCTGCAATCAGTTCTGCGGTGGAGGCTGCAGGCATAGACGCTGTCTATAACCGCGTCATTGCTAATCTCTCCCGAGGTTACAGGCAAAGGGTTGGGTTAGCCCAGGCCCTTCTGGGGAATCCCGAGGTTTTGATACTTGATGAACCTACCGTAGGCCTTGATCCGAGACAGATTATAGAAATTCGTAAGCTTATTCACAGTTTGGGAGAGAAACACACAATCATTCTCAGCTCTCACATTCTGCCTGAGGTCAGCATGACCTGTAATCGCGTGGTAATCATTAGTAACGGCCGGTTGGTAGCTTCAGATACTCCTTCAGGGCTTTCCGGAAGGCTTGAAGGGCGAGGACGCATTGCAGTGCGTGTCCGGGGGCCCGAAGATGAAGCCTCAAGACTCATCCGGGGGATTACCGGTGTTGCTTCCGTTTCTGTTGAAACACAGGATTTCGCAGCCAAGAATCGGGAAGTTCTTTTTGTCGTCGAAACAGACTGCTCATCTGACGTGCGGGAAGCCATATTTTTCGCTATGGCAGACCGCGGCTGGCCAATTGTTGAGATGAAGACAATAGACATGAGCTTGGAGGATGTATTCCTGAAGCTCACTACAGAAGAAATACTGGAAGACGAAGCGGAGGTGGCGCCCGGTGCGTAATGTGTGGCCCATTTTCAAGAGGGAGGTCGCCGCCTATTTTCTATCTCCCATGGCATATGTAATGGGGGCAGTGTTTCTTATGCTCTCAGGTTATTTCTTTTCTGTTATTCTGTTAGCGACTCATAGTGCGAGTCTGCAGGGAGTATTAGGAAATATGGCGGTGATTTTCCTCTTTATCGCTCCCGTCCTCACCATGCGATTGCTGGCAGAAGAGCGAAAGCTCGGCACAGATGAGCTTATCATGACGTCACCTGTGAGCATAACTTCGATAGTAGTAGGGAAGTATCTTGCCGCTGTTTTCACATATCTGGCCTATCTTGCCGTAACCATGATTTACCCTGTTATTCTTATTAAGTACGGAAACCCGGATATGGGTCCGATATACTCCGGTTATCTGGGAATGTTTCTTTTTGGGGCCGGGTGCTTGGCTGTAGGGACATTTTCATCATCGCTTACTGACAATCAGATGGTAGCCGGTGTCGTCGGGTTTGGACTGCTCCTCCTTTTCTGGATTCTTGGATGGGCAGGAGCGGTCGTTACAGGGCCTGTAGGAGATGCGCTGTCCAATTTCTCGCTTCTCAAGCGCTTTGACGATTTTCAGAAGGGGATTATAGACTTCTCCGGTGTGTTGTATTACGCAAGCTTCATCTTTATCTTTATCTTCCTTGCCGTTAGGGTCGTAGACTCAAGGAGGTGGAGTTGATGAAGCCTCAAACGTCCAAAACAGGTAAGCTGCGTGCGATCTTGACCGGCCGAAAAATGCGCTATGGATCAAATGCAGTAGTTCTGACCATCGCCGTAGTGGCAATTGTGCTAATGGTAAACGTGCTCGCAGGGCGCCATTCGCGGAAGCTCGACCTAACCAAAGACCGTTTTTACACGCTGTCAGAAGCCACTTGCGAATTCCTCCGCAAATTGGACCAACGAGTGAAGATTACTGCATTTTTTCCCGAGGACGACGCTATGGGGGAAGTAGTCCGAGACCTACTTCGGGAATATACCCGGATTTCCCCGAAGATTCAAGTTGAGTTTGTCGACCCTGATAAGATGCCGTCCGTTGCAAAGCAGTATGATATTACTGCATACGGGACTTCGGTTGTGGAAGTAGGGTTGAAGTCCCGCAAAGTCATGGAGTATGAACTCCTTGATTACGAGACTACCGGTGATATGGCAAATTTCTCAGGGGAGCAGGCATTCACCAGGGCCCTGGTGAGCCTATTTACTGAGGATATGAGGCAAGTCTATTTTACCACCGGCCACGATGAGCGAAACCTCACCGGGAATTACCTTCAGACTAAGACATTTCTGGAAGGCGAAGGATATGTTGCCGCAACTGTGAACCTTGCGACGGAAGGACGAGTCCCGGATGATACGGATGTTCTTGTGATTGCAGGACCTGTGAGAGACTTCACACAGGAAGAAGCTGATGCAGTCGAGACTTATTTAGAAGAGGGAGGCAAGGTAGTTGTTGCCCTGGACCCCTCAGGACAAGAAGGCGATCTTACGAATCTCAAAGAAGTCCTGGGAGCCTGGGGTATAGGTGTCAACGACGACTTGGTGATAGACCCGGGCAGTCATTATTTCCTGGATATGGCCGGCCTGATACCTAAGATAAGTCTTCACCCCATAACTGAGAAGCTTATTACGAAAGGCCTCGCAACATTTCTGCCAAGGAGCAGGAGTCTGTATTATGTGGGAGAAGGGAAGACTCACGGTATTACTGTAGAGCCTATTCTTGAAACCACTGACAAGGCATGGGGTGAGACGGATTTTACCGATAAGGCTGTATTCGATCCCAAGACTGATATAGAAGGCCCTTTGACTCTGGCGTATGCCGCTTATGTGCAAGACCCTGCTGCAGTCCTCCTTGTATTGGGCAATGCCGGTTTTCTCGATAATGATATAGTGACTTTCCAGGGGAACATAGACTTCTTTATGAATGCCATAGGCTGGATGACAGGAAAAGAAGACTCCATATCCATAAGGCCTAAGGCGCCTGGTTTTGAACAAGTGTATCTTTCAGGCCTCCAGGCGAAGTCCGTATTCTACGGGACAGTCATGGTGATACCTATGTGCTTTGCGCTTCTTGGCGTCGTTGTATGGGCAAGGAGGCGTAACCTGTGAAGAAATTCCGAACAACTTTCGTCGCGATTGCAATTATGCTGACACTTGCTGCCTACATGGTATTCACAGGACGCCAAAAGCCGGCCACAGGTATGGATGACCCCATGATTTTCGGTGTGAATTCCGACGCTATACGGAGGATTTACATTGCCCATGGTGACAACGAAGTGAATATTGAGAAGGGCAATGACAGAACCTGGGTTGTCGATGTGCCGGAAACCTATGAAATAAGTCAGGAAGCAGTCAATGCCCTTGTCACGGCAATCTCCGGAGCGAAATTCGAAAAGGAAATTGAAGCTGACCCCGGTGATCTTGAAGCATTCGGACTCTCCTCCCCGGATACCCGCATAGTAGTGGAGGGTGACAGGGGAGGCAAGAAGACCTTGCTAATAGGTTCTTTAACACCTGTCGGGTCAGGATACTATGTGAAATCGGGAGATGATACAAAAGTATGGGTCATCCCTAATACTGTGGCTGACGATCTCATAAAGACCGCTGATGATCTCAGGGAGAAGAAGATAATCAAGGCCTTGTCCGAGTCTGTTGACGGCATCCGGATTGTCAGGCGTATGGAAGATGATATGACAGACGTTATCTGCCAGAAGCAGGGTGAAGACTGGTATCTCGCACGTCCCATTATTGACAAAGCTGACGAGGAAGTAATTGACGGACTCCTTGCGGACATAACCGGGCTTACCGTAGAGAGCTTCGTTGATGATGAAGGTTCCGGCCTGTCCCGTTGGGGGCTTGATCGGCC
>JAAZEW010000101.1 GCA_012512055.1 Bacillota bacterium
CAATGCTAATAGTGTTCGCTATTGCCTGCGGACTTGTGGCTGCCGGTATAGTCTACATATATCTTGGGAGAGCTATGGCGCCTAAGCCTGTTTCCGCTGAGACTGTAACGGTGGTTGCTGCAAAGTCAGCTATTTCTCCACGGACTAAGCTTACACAGGACCTGGTCTATGTGAGAGAAATCCCTGTGGAAGCAGTCCATCCAAAGGCTGTGCGTGACATCGATACTGTCATAGGGCTCATAGCGAAATACGAGATCCTCGAAGGGGAGCAAATCATCCTGGACAGGCTGTACCGGGAAGATGAACGCATAGGCTTGGTATCTTCGGTTCCCAGCCACATGCGGGCAGTAACGGTTCCTGTGGATGAGGTTGTAGGTGTTGCAGGGTTTGTAAAACCCGGAGATAGGGTAGACATTATTGTGACTGCGAGCGGAGTCGGGGAAACCGGAGATGTAGCTTTTACTGCGCTGGAGGATATAGAAGTCCTCGCTGTAGCCCAAGAGATGGAAGACAAAAGTCAAGGTAAGGCTAAAGTCAGCACCAGCGTTACGCTGTCTGTAAAGCCGGGCGAGGCAGAGAGGCTGGCTCTTGCTGAGAAAATAGGTAAGCTCCGCCTTGCTCTGCGCCCTATGTTTGCAAGCGCGACAAAGGGCCAGGGTGTAGTTGCTCATGATTTACTGAAGGAAGTAAAAGGCTGGTCGCCTCCTAAGACAAGCGCCGACAGCGGCGAAGCGCGGCAACCTGCTGCCACTGTCTCGACTGCGCCTGCTGCGGCAAAGCCGCCGGCAAGCGCCTCTGTGGCAAGTGACAAAAAGGCGCATTCAATAGTGGAGGTAATCAGAGGAAGTCAAATCACCTATATTACCCTGGTTGAAGTCGGGGAGGTGTCCCAACCGTGATCGAAAACGGAAGACGGCCAAGTTGCATCAGGCTTTATCCAAAGGCAATGATTATTCTGATATTTGTCTTAATCGTCATTTTTTGTGCGCCGCAGATCCAAGCTGAGGAGAGGGCCACTTTTGGCGTGGTGGTGGGGTGTTCCAGGATTCTTCGTGCGGAGGACGTGGTAAGGGCTGCGGTGGCCAACCCGAACATCGCTGACATTGTCGTCGTATCCAAGACAGAAGTCATTGTAAACGGTAAAGCCGAAGGCAGGACCACTCTCTATATTTGGGATTCGTCCGGCCGGGTAGGATACGACATTCGGGTCTACGATGACAACCAGGAATTCCTTTCAGAAATCCGCGACACTATCGGGCTTGATGATCTCAAACTGAGGTTTGCAAAATCAACGTTGCTTATGGAAGGCACGTGCGCAAACGATGCTGAGTATGATCGCGCAGATAAGATAGCTAAGGCTTATTCCGAACAAGTCTTAAACCTCATTACCGTGCTCCACCCGAAATCCCCGCCTCCTGAGCCGACGATTGAGGCATCGCAAATCGAGGATCAGATGGGAATTGAAGGTGTGCATGTTCGAGTGGTGAAAGGCGCAATCATCCTTGAAGGCTCTGTGAAGGAGCCCGGTGATTCTAAAAGGGCTGAGGAATTTGCAAAGCTCTTCGCGCCTCAGGTGCTAAATTTCGTCGATGTAGAGGCTCCCCCGGAAGAAGAAGTCAAAGAGGCTGCCGGCGAGGGTGGAGTGGTTGCCGAAGTGGCTCCCCCGGAGGAAGCCGTCGAAAAGGTTGATGTGGAGGATACAGGGGACGAGGCTGAAGTTCTGCCTCCGATCAATACCGACGCGGAGCTGAGGGACAGAATCATCGCAGCGCTCCAAGATCCCGCCATAGAGGTCATGGTGGTGGACGGGACAGCCCTCTTAGAGGGTGAGGTGCCTGATGATTACCGGAAGCTGAGAGCGGAAGCTGTGGCAAAGCTTTACGCCGGAAAAGTCGTGAGCGTGCTCCGGGTGGCCAAGGCTGAACCCGAGTTGCCTGTTGTACCCGTTATGCCGGAGAAACCGGCGCCGGTAGTCCCTGAGATTACGCTGGAAGAAAAAGTCGGGGCTTATATTAACATACCTACTGTAAACGTTCGGTCCATTGACGGGAAGCTCTTGCTCGAGGGCAGTGTAGAGTCGCAAAATGACCTCGAGAGAGTGCAAAGAATAGCCGAGCTGTTCAGTAACAATGTAGTGAGCCTATTGGACGTGGCAAATCCGGTCCAAGTCCTCCTTCAGGTGCAGGTAGTTGAGATCAACTCAGGCGCACTGAAGAACTTAGGGATAACATGGGGCAGCATCGTTGACAACGCGTTCAGCCCGGGTTCGTTCATGTTCGGCGAGTGGACTTCACCGGTTGGTTCCAAAGACAACATCAGTCCTGAGGACGCTTGGCCGTTTGGGCTGTCTACGAGCAACATAATATCCGAACTATGGCGCTTAAGTCCCATACGTGCCCTCCTTGAGACACTGGTCAGTGAGGACTTGGCGAAGATCTTAGCAGCTCCGAGCCTTCTGACACTGAGCGGGCAAGAAGCGGATTTCCTGGTTGGCGGCGAAATCCCGGTCTATTTGGGACAAGCCGACGGGAAGGTTGTCTTCGAGTGGCGCCCTTATGGAATAAAGCTTGATATGCTCCCTACAGTGGATACAAGGGGGAGAGTCGTCCTGGATATCCGTCCCGAGGTGTCCTCTCTTGATTGGAACAATGCTTTGGATATCGGGCTTGCGACAATCCCGGCACTGAGGACCAGGAGGGCTTCTACCCACTTGATAGTCGAAGACGGTGTCACCATTGCGATAGGAGGACTAATTCATACAACAGAAGCGAAGATTGTGAAGAAGCTTCCTATCCTCGGAGACATCCCAATCATAGGAGGACTGTTCAGGAGCGAGAAGTTTGAGCGTGGGGAGAGTGAGCTCATCATATTGATCACACCGAGGATTGTGTGTATTGGTGAGACCATTTTCTGGGATCGTATGGTTCCGCATGATGCATTGAGAGCTTTCGAAATCGAAGTAAAGACGCTTGGGAAGTGAAATAAGTGGCAAGACCCCCGATTAAGGTCCTGATAGTAGACGATACTTCGGAGACACGGGAAAGTCTTAGAAAGCTCCTGTCGTTCCATGGCGGGTTTGTTGTGACAGGTGAGGCCGAAAATGGTAAGGAAGCAGTGGCCCTTGCAAAGAGGCTGAAGCCGGATGTTGTTCTCATGGACATAAACATGCCGGTTATGGACGGAATAGAAGCTACGCGGATGATTTCTGTGGAAATGCCTATGGGTACCGCTGTCGTGATCATATCAGTCCAGGGAGAGCAGGAGTACCTAAGAGAGGCCATGGCTGCAGGCGCCAGAGGCTATCTGGTCAAGCCTTTTTCCGCTGACGAGCTGGTTAGCACGATACGAAGGACACACGACATGGAAGTTGCGAGGAGGGCTCAATTAATGCTGAATATTCCTCTTCAAAGGAAGCTCGGGCGGATCATACCGATTTACAGCGCCAAGGGGGGCGTCGGAAAGACGGTAATTGCCGTCAATCTCGCTGCTGAACTCGGGAAACAGCGGGACTCTAAGGTAGTGCTGGTTGATCTGGATCTTCAATTCGGAGATGTAGCCATCATGCTGGATACATCTCCTGTGAGGACTATAGCGGATATAGCCAGGGAAGAAGAGGTTGACTCAGAGACCGTGGAAGCGTGTCTCCTGAGACACGGCACAGGGGTTTCCGTCCTTGCATCACCCCTCCGTCCGGAGCAGGCGGAGACTGTGACAGGCAGGCATGTCCAGGCTATCTTGAGGCTTTTGGCGGAATCCTATGATTTTGTCATAGTGGACCTCGAGCAAAGACTGGATGACATATCTCTTACAGGGTTGGATATGGCTGATATCATTGTCCTGGTTGCGTCAACGGATCTTCCTTCCATCAAGAATGCCAAGGCGAGCCTTGAGATAATGGAATCCTTGGGCTATGAGAACAGCAGGATCAAGTTAGCGCTGTCCAGGCCGTCGAGAGAGCATGGCTTGGACATCAGCGAGATAGAGAAAACGCTGAACAGAAAAGTGGATGTCCAAATACCCAATGATGAGCGGGTCGTGTCGCCTTCCGTCAATAAAGGAGCGCCGTTTGTCCTAAGCAATCCTACTGCTAAGGTATCCATAGCCATTAAGGACCTTGCCAGGATAATCAGTCCTCCGGGAAAGGAAGAGGCGGCTGACAAGCGGGGTTTCGGAAAAGCGAAGTCTGCACCCACAAAGAAGACTGCAGGCATTTTCGCATGGATTTTCAGTATGTTCCTGAATGGGTGATGGATAAATGTCACTAAGAGAAAGACTTGAGAAAGCAAGGTCAGGCGCAGAACAAGGGGCTTCGGAGCCGGTGAGGCTTCTCGGGGTATCCAGACCTGAGCTTGAGACGGATAGGCCTGAGACAAGCGGGGAGCGAAGGGGAACACTTACGAGAATCCGGAGGAAGTCTGTGGAAAGGGAATACTCCGGAGAGCTGTCTTCGGGTGAGTCCGCCGGTGAGGTCCCGAAGTTCCAGGCTGACGAGTTGCCCCGTGAGGATCCTTACCTTGAGATTAAGGAAAAGATCCACCACAGGCTTGTCAAGGAAATCGAGGAGGACCTTATCGAGAGGACCGCGAGCCGGGAGGACAGGCAGAGGCTGGCCAAAGAGGTCGAGTCCATAGCAATGAAGGTCCTTGATGAAGAGCCTGTGCCTTTTATGCGGTCAGAGAAAGTCGCGATTATCGCGGAGATCATCGATGATGTCATGGGATTCGGCCCCATTACTCCTCTTTTGGCTGATGAGACCATAACGGAAATCATGGTGAACGGCCCTTACAGTGTATACATTGAAAGGGCAGGCAAGATTGAGGAGACATCTATTCGATTTCGCGATGCAAACCATGTCAGGCACATTATCGATAGGATAGTCTCACCTATTGGAAGGCGCATAGATGATGCAAGTCCCATGGTGGATGCAAGGCTGCCTGACGGATCCCGGGTAAATGCAGTGATTCCCCCGATTTCTCTGGTAGGGCCGTGTATTACTATTCGGAAGTTCGCACGGGAACCTTTGACTACTGATGACTTGATTAGGCTGGGAACGCTTACACCGGAGATGGTCGAGTTCCTGGACGGCGCGGTTAAAGCACGGTTGAACATAGTCGTGTCAGGAGGGACAGGTTCCGGAAAGACAACGACTCTGAATGTGCTTTCTTCGTTTATACCTGCTGATGAGCGGATAGTGACTATTGAAGACGCAGCAGAGCTCCAGCTCCGCCAGGAACATGTGGTTGTGCTCGAAGCCAGGCCTCCGAACATTGAAGGCAGGGGCGCAATTACCATTCGTGGTTTGGTGAGGAACGCCCTCCGAATGCGTCCCGATAGGATTGTCGTGGGAGAGGTCAGAACCGGGGAAGCCCTTGACATGCTGCAGGCAATGAACACAGGCCACGACGGCTCGATGACGACAGGCCATGCCAACTCCCCCAGGGATATGCTGTCCAGGATGGAGACTATGACGCTAATGGCAGGGATGGAGTTGCCGCTCAGAGCTGTCAGGGAGCAGATCTCTTCAGCTATAGATCTCATAGTGCATCAGGCAAGGCTCAGGGACGGGAGCAGAAAGATCACGCACCTTACTGAGGTCCTGGGGATGGAAGGCGATATCATCACCTTGCAGGACATCTATATTTTTGAACAGACCGGGATTGATGAGAAGGGAATAGTCCTCGGAAGGTTCAGAGCAACCGGTATCAGGCCGAAGTTCTTGCAGAAGTTTGAAGAAGCCGGCATAAGAGTGCCTCCCGGGATGTTCTTGAATTACGAATAGCGGTGGGAGTTTACCGAATTACGAGTAGCGGCAGGTGTTTATCTAAGTATGAGTTCATTGGTTTTCGCGCGTTTTCCGATCGTCTTGGGTGGCCGGTGATTGCAACGAGGGGTGTCAAAATCCGGCCATCGGCCTACGGGCCGGATTTTGTCAAGGCAACCCGCTTGGGGCGCCGTCCCCTTAGTGCAACACCGGAAACCCAAGACGGTACGTACATTTTCCGGAGCCGGTGATTACTTGTGGCGATCTACTTAGGGTTGCGAGGAGCATAACCGAGCTGTAATAAGCCTAAGGAGGGAAGCTCGAAATATGCCGGGTCAAGCGTTTGTTATTGTAGTCTCAAGCTTGGTGTTTGTCTGTGTCTCGTTGGTAATCTACGGAATCGCGAGACTCATCGGCGATCGCGGAGAAGGGATCAAAAGGCTCACGCGGTTTTCAGGAACTCAGGTGAAGCCTGAGACGAAAACGAAAGCCGAAGCCCGGAAAGGCAAAGGACCTCTCCGAGGTATTCTCACAGCCTTTGGCAAGGTATTTGAAGGCCGGCGGTACGCTTCAGGACTGGAGACGGAGCTTGCAAGGGCGGATATTTCCCTTCGTGGGTCGGAGTTTATGGCGCTATGCATAATTCTTACGATCTTAGCCGCCTCTTATGGGTGGATCCTCTTTCGCAATATGCTGCTTGCATTGGCATTAGGATTCCTTGGAGGCTTCCTTCCCAATTTTTACGTGAAGTACAGGCAGAACGCGAGATTGGCGAAGTTTGACTCTCAAATCGCAGACGCCCTCATCATAATGTCTAACTCCCTTCGAGCCGGATACAGTTTCTTGCAGGCTATGGACATGGTATCACGCGAGATGTCGCCCCCAATTTCCACTGAATTTGCAGCTTCTATGAAGGAAATGAGTTTGGGTTCTCCGATAGAGACGGCTCTTACGAACATGGTGGACCGGGTAGGCAGTGAGGACCTGGAGCTGGTTATGACTGCGGTCCTCATTCAGAGGCAGATCGGCGGTAATCTGGCTGAAGTCCTGGACAATATCGCAGAGACCATCAGGGAGCGCGTGAAGCTGCGCCAGGAGATCAAAACCTTGACAGCCCAGGGGAGATTGTCAGGTATTATCATAGGAGTGCTTCCGATTGCCCTTGCGATTTTCCTTCTAGGAGTGAATCCCGAGTACATCAGTATCTTGTTCACTCATCCTATTGGCAGGCTGATGATTGGCGTTGCGTTGGCGGCTGAGATTATCGGGATCTTGGTAATTCGCAGGATAGTCGCGATAGAGGTTTGACGGGGGGTGACGGTATGCCTATTGTAGCTGCGGTCTTTGCTTTTGCGAGTGTCTCCGGCCTGGTGATGTACTTCTTTGTGAGAAGTAAGGAGCCGTCAGTAAAGGAGCGAGTGGCGGAAGTCGCGAGGCTCGGAAGGGTGCCCACAGAGCGCGAACAGACTTTGGCGCGCCCGCTGTTACAGCGTGTATTTGGCCCTGTTGCAAAGAGTATGTCAGGTGCGATTGTGGCTGCTACTCCAAAGAGCGTGTTGAAAGCGTCTGAGAGCAAACTCGATGCCATGGGCAACCCGTGGAATCTCTCTTCCGGGGAGTATGTAATACTCCGCATCATGACTCTCGTCCTTCTTCCGATAGCCGTCATCATTCTGACCGGCGGATTAGGAACCGGCCGCGCTTTTCTCTTTGCCCTTGTCGCAGCAGGCTTTGGTTGGGTAGTCCCGGAGATGATGATGCAGGCAAAGGCAAAGCAAAGAGGGAAGGATATTCAAAAAGCTCTGCCTGACGCCCTTGATTTGCTTACTGTGAGCGTCGAGGCAGGGCTCGGCTTTGATGCTGCGTTGGTGAGAGTCGTCGAACGAAGGAAAGGCCCTCTGTCAGATGAGTTCGGGATTGTGCTGAGGGAGATGAGAGTAGGGACACCAAGAAGAGAAGCTTTGAAACAGCTTGCTGAGAGGGTCAAGATAGATGACATAACTTCTCTTACGTCAGCGATTATTCAAACCGACCATCTTGGTGTGGGCATAGCGAATATCCTCAGGATTCAAGCTGAGCAATCCAGGGTAAAGAGGCGGCAGCGGATTGAGGAAGCCGCAATGAAAGCGCCCATCAAGATGCTGTTTCCCCTGGTCTTCTTCATATTTCCTACGCTGTTTGTGGTGCTCTTGGGGCCTGCCGTAATCCAGATCGCAGAGACGCTTTTGGGATTCTGATCCTACTATCTGATACAGGAGATTTGTGGCCAATGCTAGAATAAGTGATGAAGTGACGCGGAAGGGGAAAATGCATTGGACATCGCTCTGGATTGGCTACGTCTTTCTGATTCCAGGGAAGCCCTGGTGTTCGTTACATCAATGCTTCCTGTGGTTGAACTTAGAGGAGCTATCCCACTTGGATTGTCTCTGGGAATGAATCCTGTCGAAGTATACCTCTTGAGTGTCCTCGGAAACCTTGTGCCCGTGGTTCCTGTCATGCTTTTCCTGCGCTATGTTGCAGGCCGGCTCCGAAGGTTCGCGTGGTTTCGGCAGGCAAGTGACGAATTTTTCCGACGGGTGAAGGCGCGCAGCGAAGTGATCCGGCGCTACGGCCCACTGGGGCTTGTGCTGTTTGTCGCTGTTCCCTTGCCGTCAACCGGTGCATGGACCGCATCGATTGCCGCTTTTCTTTTGGGCATCAGAATAAGACATGCTTTTCTTGCGATTTCCGTAGGCACCCTACTGGCAGGGGCAGTAGTGACTTACTTTGGCTGCCAGGTCTTGTGACCGGCATCATTGAGACGACTGGGACGATTGCACGATTGCAGGGGATCTTGACATGCCTCTGAAGGGTATGATATCTTGATGTCAGAGGTATTGCCAGTAGTTGCTAAAGACCCTTTGTGCAGGAAATTGACATTGTAATATGCGAAATCGGCAGAGTCGGCTCCTCATGCGCGACTTAGGCGACTGTGATTGGGCAAAGGGCCGGCTGGTGCACGAGGGAAAGTGCGCCTAGGGTTCCACCTGCGTGTTTTCATTTTACGGCGGGGTTCGGTCCAAGCGGCGCAGGCCTGCAATTTGCAGTGCTACACCGGCTAGGGATAAAAGCCCCGGCGGATAGGTTTCACTCGAAACCTATTTGCTGGGGCTAATTATTTGGTAGGCGGAGACAACTATTTTAGGCAGGAGGGAACAGGGATGGAGCTGAGAGGAGCAAAAGCAAGCGGTATGAAGGCCTTGGTTATGATGGGGAGCGACTCAGATCTTGAGATTATGCGTGAGTGCATAGCCACACTCGAAGCTTTTGGTGTCCCACATAAGGTCGTAGTCGCCTCAGCGCACCGGTCTCTTCACCGTGTGATTTCAACTGTGAGAGAAGCTGAGGAGCAAGGTGCAAAAGTCATAATCGCAGCAGCAGGCGGCGCAGCTCACCTGGCAGGCGTTGTAGCCGGCATGACTGTTGCGCCTGTGATAGGCGTGCCTTGCGGGAATTCTCCGTTGTCCGGCGTAGATGCGCTTTACTCCACGGTTCAGATGCCTTCCGGGATTCCTGTTGCTTGTGTCGGAGTGAATGCATCGAAGAATGCCGCTCTTCTTGCCATTGAGATCCTTGCTGTGGCAGACCCGGTGCTTCACCGCGCATCGGTTGACTATAGAGCGGAGCTGGCCCGCGGGGTTGAGGAGAAACACGAGCGTGTAGCGAAGGCGCTCGGTATTGAAGAAAGGACTCGTTGAAAGATATCTATGGCGGTAGAACATACCTGTGCCGGTGGAAGATGTTTATGTTGATTGGGGATATCCAGGCTGACAAGGGGGCGTAGAGATTGGAGCAAGAAATGTGGCGTGAAATGGGCCTTTCCAGAGACGAATATGGCAGCATCGTCAGTATCCTTGGACGGGAACCCAACGAAGTGGAACTGGGAATGTTTGCAGCCATGTGGTCAGAGCACTGCAGTTACAAGAATTCCAAAGAGGTCTTGCGTCTGTTCCCCACGGCAGGGGACAGAGTCGTTCAGGGCCCCGGCGAGAATGCAGGCGCCATGGATATCGGTGATGGGCTGGCGGTAGTATTCAAGATAGAAAGCCATAACCATCCGTCTGCTGTGGAGCCGTTTCAAGGTGCAGCGACAGGTGTTGGCGGAATCGTCCGGGACGTGCTTGCCATGGGTGCCGAACCCATTGCGCTTTTGGGTGTCTTGAGGGCAGGGCCGCTCTCTTGCAAACGATCCAGGTGGATCCTGCGGCGTGCCACGGAAGGCATGACGTGGTACGGAGATGCGCTGGGTATCCCGGCAGTCGGAGGAGACCTTGCAACCCACCCGAGCTTCAGAGAGAATCCGCTTGTAAATGCTATGTGTGTCGGCATCGTGGAGATATCCGCTATCAAGAAATCTGCAGCCCGAGGACCGGGCAACCCTGTTATCGTGGTAGGTGCACGCACCGGGCGCGACGGAATCCAGGGGGCGGCTTTTGCGTCTCAGGAGATTGCACCTGAAGTGCGGGCAGGCGGAGAAGCGCTTCAAATCGGGGATTCTAAGTCGGGACATGCCCTTAAGGAGGCATGCCTTGAGCTTTACGATGTCCTTGGCGACTCCCTCATGGGCATTCAGGACATGGGGGCAGCAGGCCTCACTTGTTCATCGGCTGAGATGGCGTCCAAAGGTAGCGTTGGCATGGAGATCGATGTCGCCGGGGTGCCCAGGCGCGAGGAAGGCATGACCCCCTATGAAGTCATGCTGTCCGAGTCCCAAGAGAGAATGCTGGTTGTAGTGCCTCCGGGAAGAGAGGCGGATGTCATAGGGATATTTCGGAAGTGGGGGCTGGAAGCGGAAGTTACCGGCAAAGTCACTGACAACGGTATCCTGCGCGTTAAAGACGGCACTGCCACTGTGGCAGAAGTCCCTGCGAAAGCCCTTACGGAAATGGCCCCCTGCTACAGCAGGGAGACGCGGGCGCCTGCTCTTTCAGAGATGAAGTCTTCCGAGGATCTTTCGGATGTGCCGGAGCCTTCCGACTACCGGGATGCGCTCAGACTTGTCCTTTCATCCCCGAAAATCGCATGTAAAGGATGGCTGGGACGGCAGGCTTCAGCCGGGAAGGACACAGAGAACGTGGATTATGTTGTGTGCGGACCTGGAGCGCAAGTGGTGCGCGTGCCTGGCACAAGTAAGGGATTGGCTGTGACATGTGAGGTCGACTCGCTTTATTGCAGCCTTGATCCCTGGCAGGGTGCAGCGCACGCCGTGGTAGAAGCAGCCAGGAACCTGGTTGCTTGCGGTGCGGTCCCGCTTGGAATTACAGATTGCCTGAACTTCGGGAACCCTCTGAACCCCGAGGTGATGTGGCAGTTCAAGAAGACGGTTGAAGGTATGTCCGCTGCTTGTAGGAGGCTGGATGTCCCTGTTACAGGTGGTAACGTCAGCTTCTATAACGAATCGGATGGCGTCTCCGTCCACCCGACACCTTCAGTAGGTATGGTTGGCCTCGTGGAGGATATGGAAAACGTCACTACATCCTGGTTTAAGCAGGTGGGAGACGTAGTAGCTGTCCTCGGACGCACGGAACCCGGGATCGGTGCAAGTGAATATCTTTCAGAAGTGCACGGAATCGAAGGAGGACAGGTACCCCGTATAGACCTTGATGCTGAAGAAGCCCTGCTCAATCTCGTTAAGCAGTTGACCTCAAAACGACTTCTTTCGTCGGCGAGGGGTATTTCAGAAGGAGGCATCGCTGCAGGGTTGGCAGATGCATGTGCCCTAGGGGATGTCGGGGCTGACGTGGCTCTTGACGGTATGAGGTTGGATCATTACTTGTTCAGTGAGTCAGGTGCTCGGATGCTTGTGTCTTTTGTCCCGTCGAATCTTCCGCAGGTGGAAGCTATGGCGAAATCGGGAAACGTGCCGCTGTCGGTTATCGGTAAGGTTGGCGGACAGAGCCTTGTAGTCCGGAGAAGCCGGCAACTACGCCCGGCTGAGTGCTCCGGAGTTGAGGCAGAATGCACTGGAGAAGATGCCATAGAGATTAGGGTCTCAGAAATATCACGGATTTACCGGGAGGCATGCTCATGGCTGGAGGAAGAGGATTGACGTCACCCGGATGGCGTGGGATACCCAAGTGGCGTGAACGCTGCGGAGTTGTCGGGATAATATGCCAAGACGCATCTGCCGCTGAACGTGGCATATACAGCCTCCAGGCTCTTCAGCACCGAGGCCAGGAGAGTGCAGGAATTGCTTGCGCGTCACCGGGCGACGGGATTCGACTGCATAAAGGGATGGGCCTGGTGTCAGAGGTGTTTGACCAAGATGTAGCAGGACGGCTGAAGGGAAACATAGCAATAGGCCACGTGCTGTACTCCAAGGGCGGTTTGGGCGGGATATCAGATGCAGAGCCTCTCCTGTTTCATTACCCGTGGGGAGATGTCGCCATTGCCACAAACGGCGCATTGGTGAACGCCGAAGAACTGCGCGCCTCCTTAGGTGCGGCAGGCGCCGCATTCCAAACCACATCTGACGCGGAATTCGTCGGGTGCCTGCTTGCAAAGCATGGCAGCGAGCATTTGGAAGACAAGGTCAGACGGTGCATGATGGAACTTGAAGGCGCGTATTCGGCGGTGATTATGACTTCAAAGTCACTTATTGCGATGAGGGATCCCAGAGGGTTCAGGCCTTTGTGTCTCGGCAAGTTTCCCGGAGGCTGGGCGATTGCGTCTGAATCTTGCGCGCTTGATGTTATCGGAGCTGAACTTCAAGGCCGGGTGGAACCCGGAGAGATAGTGATCATAGACAGAGAAGGCATACGCAGAACAGAGGGCAGGCCTTGTCCAGGGAGCGCAATGTGTATCTTCGAATACGTATATTTCGCAAGGCCTGACAGTATTATCGAAGGTGTCAACGTAAGTCAGGCACGACATGAGATGGGCAGGATGCTCGCGAAGGAACACAAGGTCAGCGCAGACATTGTGGTCCCTGTGCCTGAAGCAGGGGTTGAGGCAGGCCTGGGATTTGCCCGTGAGAGCGGAATACCGTTTGAATACGGGCTTGTCAGAAACCGCTACCTGGGCAGGACATTCATCAGGCCTGAACCCGATGCGCGACGCCTTGGGGTAAGGCTGAAGCTCAATGCAGTCCGCCAGGCGGTCAAGGGTAAACATGTTCTCGTTGTTGATGACTCAATTGTAAGAGGCACGACAAGCACCAGATTGGTCACGCTTCTCAGGGAAGCAGGGGCGAAGAGCGTAGGTCTTATGATAGCCTCTCCCCCTGTCACTCACCGGTGTTACTACGGTGTCGGCACAACTCCCGCAAACCACGAATGCCTGGCAGCATCAAACGGGGCAAGCTCAGTGCTTAGGATGACCGGGGCTGACAGCCTGAATTATCTGAGCTGGGAAGGCCTGCTTGAGGCAATGAGGAACGCAGGCGCACGTGATATTGGATTCTGCCTCGGTTGTTTTGGTGGCTGCTACCCCGTGGTGGCTCCTCAGAAAGCTGAGAAACTTGAGAACTTGGACAGCTCAGAGAAACCTGAGAAACTCGAGGACCCGGATAGCTTGGAAAAATCCGAGAGGCTCGAGAATCCGGATAGCCCGGAGAAACCCGAGTGCCCGGAGGAATCCGGGGAGGCAGTTGAGGAGCAAGAAACGCAGGCGACCTATGCGGCAGCAGGCGTGGACATCGACAGGGGGATGAAAGCCGTTGAGCTGATCAAGGGCGTCCTGAAAAAAATGCCCTCTGACCGCTTCATCAGCGGACTGGGCGGATTCGGGGGAAGCTTTTTGTTGGATTGCGGAGGGCTTGAAGATATTGTGCTCGTAGCCGGGACTGACGGGGTAGGGACCAAGCTTCGAATCGCCATAGAAGCAAACAGGCATAACACTATCGGGATTGACGCGGTTGCCATGTGTGTAAACGATGTAATCACATCAGGAGCAAAACCCCTCTTCTTCCTGGATTACCTTGCACAAGGCAGGATTGAGCCTCAGAAGGTGCAAGCTGTCGTGTCCGGAGTGGCAGAAGGCTGTATGAGGGCAGGATGTGTGCTCTTAGGCGGTGAGACTGCGGAAATGCCCGGGTTTTACGGCGGCGCTGACTACGACATAGCAGGGTTCGCAGTGGGCGCAGTCAAAAGGTCAGAGATCATTGACGGGAGCACAATACAGTCAGGGGATATTCTTATTGGCTTGGCATCATCAGGCCTTCATAGCAACGGGTATTCCCTGGCCCGCCACGTGTTATTCGATATGGCAGGCCTTAACCTGCCAGATGAGCCGGAAGAACTGGGACGTCAACTTGTGGATGAACTCCTTGAACCCACCTTGATCTATGTGAGATCCATCCTCAACCTGGCTGAAGCTGTGACGATCAGGGGCCTTGCCCATATCACAGGAGGCGGGCTCATTGACAATCCTCCGAGGATGCTGCCACCTGGTTTGGCGATAAAGTTGGATCCTCGATCATGGCATGTTCCTCCAATCTTCAGCGTTTTGCAGAGGCTTGGCAATGTAGGGGATCATGAGATGAGACGCACATTCAACATGGGACTTGGCTTCATTGTGGCGGTGAGGCCGGATGATGTGGAGTCCGCCCTGGAGAGCCTTACTGCCTCAGGCGAACAATGCCGCGTGGTGGGACAGGTGATCCCCGGCAACGGGGAGGTGTTATTCGCCGATGAATAGAGTTCTACCGCGAAAATCCAGGATTGTTGTCCTGGCTTCAGGAAGAGGGACAAACTTTCAGGCCATAATCGACGCAAGCGAGTCAGGGAGGCTGTCAGGGGAAGTTGTGGGACTCGTCTCTGATAATCCTAATGCTGCTGCACTTGAGCGGGCCCGACGCCACGGAATACCCCAGGTTGTGGTGGAGCGCAAATCATCCCCTTCCAAGAGGGAATTTGATCGCTGCCTTAGAGAGGCGGTGCGGCAATTCGCACCTGACCTGGCAGTCCTTGCCGGGTTCATGAGGCTTTTAGGGAGAGATTTCCTTGACGAGTTTCAGGGAAAAGTCATCAATATTCACCCTTCACTTCTTCCCGCGTTTAGAGGCCTGGACGCTCAGAAACAGGCTTTGGATTACGGGGTCAGATATACAGGCTGCACAGTGCATTTTGTGGATGAAGGGACAGATACAGGCCCTATAATCGGCCAGAGGGTGGTTCCTGTGATGCCTGACGATACAGAGGATACCCTTACAGCTCGGATTCTGGTTAAAGAACACGCTCTCATGGTTGAGTGCATCAACGCCGTTCTGACAGGTAGAGTCCGAAGGGACGGAAGAAAGGTCATCGTTTGCCCATATGCGCCGTAAAGCCCCTGGCTTTAGGCATAGGGAATGTCAAGGAGGCCGGTGAAATGGCAAAACCAAAGGCAATCATTAGTGTTTATGATAAGTCCGGTGTAGTGGAATTTGCGCAGGCATTAAGGGATCTGGGTTTTGAGATCCTGTCTACAGGGGGAACTGCAGCGGAACTCTCTGGGGCAGGAATCCCTGTGACTCCGGTGTCTGAGGTCACAGGGTTCCCAGAGATCTTAGGGGGTAGGGTGAAGACCCTGCACCCGATGATACATGCAGGGATACTTGCTCGCGCAACCCGCGAGCATCAAGAAGAGCTGGAACGTCACGGGATCGGCTCTATCCAACTTGTGGCAGTGAACCTGTACCCGTTTGAAAAGACCATAGCAAAACCCGGCGTCACCTTGGAAGAGGCGGTCGAGAACATCGATATTGGTGGGCCGACCATGGTGCGTGCTGCTGCAAAGAACCATGAACGTGTCACAGTCGTGACAGATCCCGGTAGATACAGTGAGATTATCTCAGAGCTCAGATCGAAAGGCGAGGTATCAAAGGCGACACGGGCAAAGCTCGCTGCTCTGGCTTTCCGGCATACTTCTCAATATGACGCTGCAATTACAGGGTACCTTAGCACGCATTTGCCTGATACCGCTGACGTGGAAGATTCAGTTGGATCCATGGATTGCGCTGGATCTGCGGAGCGAACCGGATCTGTGGACGAGCCCAAAAGCCAATTTGACCCTCTATTGACTGTCAGCGGAACGAAGGCTTTTGACTTGAGATACGGTGAAAACCCTCACCAGGCGGGGGCGTTCTACGCAATCGGCGATCCTCCGTACTCAGGTATTGCAGGAGCCAAGTTGCTCCAAGGCAAGCCTCTGTCCTTCAACAACCTGCTTGACGCTGATGCAGCCCTCAGGATCATGCGGGAATTCAAAGAAGAGCCTGTTGCAATCGTTATTAAGCATACGAACCCCTGTGGTGTCGCAGTAGGGGGCAATCTTGAAGACGCGTACGTCAAGGCGCGCGAGGCTGATCCCGTATCCGCATTCGGAAGCATAGTCGGCTTGAATGGGATTGTTTGCCGCGATACGGCCGCAAGAATCGCAGAAACGTTTGTTGAGGCGGTTCTGGCAGAAGGCATCACAGACGAAGCCCTCAGCATCCTGGGCAAAAAGCCCAACCTTCGAGTGCTCATCCTTCCTCGGAATTTCAAAGACGACCTGCCCAAGCTTGATGTCAGGTGGGTGGACGGCGGGTTCATTGCGCAAAACCCCGATATTCCTCGGCATCTTAACGTCGAGGATCTTAAGGTGGTGACTGAGCGGCGTCCGACGGGACAAGAAGCGAGATGGCTGCTGTCAGCGTTCAAAGTAGTGAAGCACGTCAAGTCCAACGCGATCGTATTCTGGAAGGATGATGCTACCATCGGCGTTGGGGCGGGCCAGATGAACCGTGTAGGGTCAGTGAAGATAGCAGCGGAGCATGCAGGCATCAAGGCCGAGGGCGCGGTTATGGCGTCAGACGCCTTCTTCCCCTTCAGAGACGGTATAGATGCTGCTGCAGAAGCAGGCGTAACCGCTATTATACAACCCGGTGGATCGATTCGGGACGAGGAAAGCATACA
>JAAZEW010000102.1 GCA_012512055.1 Bacillota bacterium
CCCGACTTCAATAGTAGGAATTCTATTTGTCACGTGACAGCGCGCCTATGAAATGGAAACTACACTATCATTAAGTATGAGAACATACATGTTGTTGTGCAGGACCACTTATTGAAAGTTCGCGGTACGCCAAGGGGGACAGTTCACGGTATCCGAAAGGGCAATGTTGGCGGGATCGGGAGGGTGGTAGTTCGCAGTATTCGAAGGGGGAATGTCGGCGGGATCGGGAGGGAGACGATTGGCGGTACCCAAAGGGCGAAGGTTGGTGGCATTTGAAAAGGGAGAGTTAGCGGTGTCCGGAAGACGAAGTTTAGCGATATTTGAAAAGGAGAGTCAGCGGTGCCCGAAGATTTTAAGAAGAAGCGCGGTAATTCCGGCTGCAGCCAGCGGTCCGACGGGAATTCCTCGAAGGACAACTACTCCGATAATTGTGCCAAGGATAATGCCGGACACGATATGAGGCTGCCTGGTAAGAAGTGAGATACCCTGTCCGCTTATGTAGGTCGCAGCTGCGCCCCCTATGATTGCAAGGATACCGGGCAATGTAAAAAAGGCATCGAAAATCTCTTCGGATGTTATCTTTCCTACGGCAAGAGGCGCCAGGACTGCAATGGTAAGGAAGACAAGCCCCAACTGGAGCGCTTTCTCTTCCAGGAAAACAATGACGCTGCTGAATCCGGCTGATTCCATGAAGAGTAAGACCGCCGATGCCCCTGTTACAAGCGAATTACCGGAAGCAAGGCCAATGACCAGGATAATTAGAAGGGGCAGATTGTCACCCACTATGCGCCAACTCCTCTCTGGAACCACGAGTCCTCCGGGGGTCATGGATTAGAGGCTTTCATGACATACTTATTTATCTGAGAGGAAAAAGAGACTGCATGTTTACTTGGAGCGAACCGGGGAGAATGCGCTCGCCATGCCGCAAGGCCAAGGAAAGCCAAGTAGATGTAGCTGCTTAAGGAAAGACTATAGGAGTATCAGCGCTGGAACGAGAGGTGTCAGAAAGCAGTGAAGTCTAAGAATATCTTGCCCTTTGCGGTGCTATGTAGCGTTCCTTTTGTCATGGTCCTTGGTAATTCCATGCTTATCCCGGTATTGCCGAAAATCAAATCTGCTCTTGATTTGAGCCAGGTTCAGACAGGCCTTATCATAACCGCATTCTCCGTCCCTGCAGGCTTGGTCATTTTGTTTGTCGGCATACTGTCTGACAGAATCGGGCGCAAGGAAGTCATCTCGCCGGCTTTGATCATATATGGCCTAGGAGGCGCAGGAGCGGCGTTGGCCGGGGCGTTCCTTGAGAATTCGTACCCGCTTATCATAGTAGCCAGAGTAGTCCAAGGCATCGGCGCTGCAGGAACAGCTCCTATAGCCATTGCGTTGACAGGTGACATATTTCAGTCAGAGGAGCGGAGCAAAGCCCAGGGCTTGCTTGAAGCCTCTAACGGATTAGGTAAAGTCCTGAGCCCGGTGCTTGGAGCAGGCAGCGGACTTCTGAGTTGGTGGGCGCCTTTTGCGCTTTACGCTGTTATCTCCGTCCCGGCGGCTGTTGCTGTCTGGGTTCTCATCCCTGAACCGAAGAAAAAGGGTGAGAAAACCGCGATGCGCCGTTACTTTCGAGATCTGGGGGAGATTCTGAAGGCAAAAGGCAGGTCTTTGGGCGCTTGTTATGTTGCAGGCGGGGTAGTCCTCATGATCCTCTTCGGTGTGCTATTCTATTTCTCCGATTTGCTTGAGTCGCGATTTAATGTAACGGGACTGCTGAAAGGGGTTATAATAGCCGTCCCAATACTGATCATGTCAGTGACCTCATTTTTGGTAGGGCTTTTTATGCAGACGCATAGGAATTGGCTGAAAGTGGCTACTTGGGTGGGCTTACTGGTGGTCGCAGCAGCTCTTCTGGTATCCTCCCTCATTACGAAGGCATTGTGGCTTGGGATAGCCATGGCATTTGTCGGGCTTGGCAGTGGGTTCGTATTGCCTTCTTTGGACACGATGGTAACCAGCGCAGCCAGTGGACAGGCCAGGGGAATGGTGACGTCAGTCTATGGCGCTGTCAGGTTCTTCGGAGTAGCACTGGGTCCTCCGGCCTTTGGGTGGCTAATGGAACACGGGCGTTTTGTTGTCTTTGTTCCCCCTGCGGTGCTGGCTGCTGGAGCGGCGATATTCGTCATGCTCGCGCTCCAACTCGAGTTGTTGAAACCGCCTGGGGCGGGAGGCGGTGATCCGGCTGCGAAAAACGCTGAAGCGCAGAGCAGCTCCGATCCTGGAGGCCCTCACAATTCTGGAGGCCCTCACAATTGACGAGCCGAATTGCCTAAGTCTTGGTGGGCGCTAAGGCTGACAGTAATCCGTTTTGATTTTCCGGAGGCAAGAATCAAAAAGCGTCATAAGAAGGCGCCTAATAGAAAAGCTTAATAAAAAGCACGAGCGATCTTGCCCTCAGGCATTGGATATGCTATATTATCAAGTGCCGGGGCGAAACCTGGGAACGGGTTTCAGTTCAGCGAAAACAAATAAGTTGACCTAAGCGGAGAGATACCCAAGCTGGCTGAAGGGGAAGGTTTGCTAAACCTTTAGGCGGTGCAACAAACCGCGCGGGGGTTCGAATCCCCCTCTCTCCGCCATTGCTTTTCCCTCAATCCCACAGGATTAGGAGTCTCTCGTGAAGAATCACACTTGGATTCTAGGCCGGCATCTTTTTTCGAGTTTTCCTAACAAATCGTGGGGATTTTTTACTTTACTTAAGAACATCATGGCTGCAATAATATAGGGTTTGAAACTTGCCTGCTTATATAAAGGAATCCTGTACCGATCAAACACAGAAGCTTCGACTTCACCCTCTTTACAGCTCACACCGGAAATATCCGCAGGCAAGCAATGCAAATAAAGTGCTTTACCATCTTCTGTAGTCCTCATCAATTCCTCTGTGCATTCCCAGTCTTTATGATTGGCATTCTGGGCTAAAAGCTCTTTTTCCAGGACTTTTATCCCATCAAAATCATTTTTCTCATAGAGTACAGTCCGTTTTTTCATAGCTGAGAAAGGCGCCCAGCTCTTTGGATACACAATATCAGCATTCTTAAATGCCTCTGCCATATTATTAGTCTTTGTGAATGTTCCACCTGATTCTTTGGCATTCCGGATGGCAATATCTTCGACTTCACTCATTACTTCGTAACCTTCCGGATGAGCTAATACCACTTCCATGCCCATTCTAGTCATTAGACCTATGACGCCTTGTGGAACGGAAAGGGGTTTACCGTAAGAAGGCGAATATGCCCAAGTCATCGCTAGTTTCTTGCCCTTCAAGTTTTCTACGCCACCAAAATAGTGTATGACGTGCAGCATATCTGCCATTGTCTGAGTGGGATGATCAATATCACACTGTAAATTCACCAGGGTAGGCCTTTGCTCCAGCACCCCCTCTTTATGTCCTTGCTGCACAGCTTCTGATACTTCACGCATGTAGGCATTGCCTTTTCCGATATACATATCATCCCGAATGCCTATAACATCTGCCATAAATGAAACCATATTTGCAGTCTCTCTGACTGTCTCACCATGCGCAATTTGGGACTTTCCCTCATCTAGATCCTGTACTTCAAGGCCTAACATATTGCATGCAGACGCAAAACTAAAACGCGTGCGGGTGGAAAAATCGCGGAATATAGATACCCCTAAGCCACTGTCAAATATCCTAGCGGAAATATTATTTTCTCTTAAATAGCGCAAAGCGTCTGCTACAATGAAAACCGCGCCCAGCTCGTCTCTGGTTTTCTCCCAAGTTAGCAAAAAATCATTATTGTAGAGTCCTTCAAAATCAAGTTGCTCCAGCTTTTTCATGTAATCGTTTAATACCATCAATATTCTCCTTTTCATTGTATTTTTACTATTGTTACACACCAACACCTTTTCACAATTAAAGTCAAAGATGGCATTTTTCCCCTTATGATTATACGCTATCATCATTTTAAGAGCAAGACAGTGGGTCAGTTACAGGCCTTTTTGAGCAGAGAGTATACTTCGCTATTCTTAACGCGCGGGTTTTCTTCCGCATAATCAAAGGCAGTTTTGCCCTCGTTCGACTTGAGCTTGCCATCAGCCCCGGCATCGAGCAGCACCTCGACAACCTCAGGGTTATAACTGCATCTTGCCGCATTCATCAGTGGTGTCAAACCGCCTTCGCCGGTTGTGCCGGATTTCATGCTCTTCGCTATCTCTGCCTTGACCTTTTCAAGAGTCAGAAGGTGCATCATGGGATAAACATACATATTCCATTTGCATTCGTGCCTAGCGTTGACATCAGCGCCGGCTGCTATCAATGCCTTGATAACATCGGGGTCTTGGTTAAATGCTGCAGCACCCATCAGCGGTGTCCAACTGTTATCGTCTCTCGCATTGACTTCAGCGCGTGCTGCCACAAGCGTCTCAATAATCTCGGCGTTACGGGCAAGTATCGCAGCTATCATCAAAGGTGTCATACCTAGTTCGTTTCTTGAATTGACTTTGGCGCCACCGGCGATCAACGCCTCGACAACCGCGGGGGAATCGGAATATGTCACTCCATGATCCAGCGGTGTCCAGCCGTTATTGTCTCTTGCATTCACTTCTGCTTCTGCTGTTATCAACGTTGTTATGATCTCGGGGCAGTTATTGGATTTTGCAGCGATCATCAGGGGTGTCGTACCTTCTGAATCTCTCGCATTTACTTTAGCACCTGCTCCTACCAGTAAATTGATAATCTCCGGGTTATTAGTGTATAGTGCAGCCATCCTTAGCGGTGCCAGGCCGCGTTCGTCTTTCGCATTCACTTCGGCGCCTGCCTCTATTAATATCTTGATGACCTCAAGGTTTGCAAAAGGTGATGCCACTGCGTCTATTAGTGGTGTAAAACCTTCTCTGCTTTCCGCATTGACATCAGCGCCTGCTGCTATTAGGGCGCGTACCTCGGCTGCGGTCCACCAAGGATTGAAAGGCAGCAAAGAAGGGGCAGCCTCGGCAATCAAACAGGGGAATAGAGCAAGAGCCAACACGCTTAGAACGAAGATTCTTTTCATAATCATGTCTCCTTCTCATATAGTGGGATATCTCTTCTTGCTTCTCTGCGATTTCCTGCTGGATTAGATATGTGTCTGTGAAATTCGATATGGTCTGTCAATTGATTCCATAGAAACGGCAGGATTCCTTCTTGTTTAAAGGCCACAAAGACAGGTCGTTTCGCTTCAACGTTTCTGTTTCACAACGATTGAGGTACATATTTACAGATTGAAATGGGATAGTTCCCGTTCGAGGCATGAATCCAGGGCGAATTCTTTAATGTGAGGTGTCCTATTCTCGACCACCAAAGGCCCGATGGGTGGTGGAAAACAGGGCAAATCTCTTATGAATTGATCGCTACATCGCAGCCAGGGTTAATTGAGCGTAAAGCCTTTGAGGCATTGACAGAACCCTGAAGCTCGATTAGAATCAAGTTGCCAAGCGCGCCCGTAGCTCAGTGGATAGAGCGTCTGACTTCGGATCAGAAAGTCGGGGGTTCAAATCCCTCCGGGCGCGCCATGTTTTAGCTGGGGTTCTATAGGGTTCCCGGTTTACCCGGAGCCCTATTTTGACTGAGAAGGATGTCTTTAATCTGCACTTCTTCCTACAAAGCTGATAAGGTATTGTCTATTCGTCAAAAGAATATGGTTATATCTATGGTTCCTCAAACAGGGTAGGTTGGGGATTGATCAAGGTTACACACTCACCCCGCATGATAAGGTCGTAGATTTCCGATGCATGAGCCAAGTCCCTATGATAGAACCGAAAAGCTGACGTAGCAACATAGTTCAACTCAAGCTCTATTGCAATCCACCTTCTGCCAAGGCTCTCTGCCGCCTCACCGGTGGTATTTGATCCAGCAAAAAAGTCCAGGACTAGGTCGCCCGGGTCAGTAAGAAACCTGATAAAGAATTCCGGGAGTTCCACTGGGAACCTTGCCGGATGTGCCTTGATTCCAAGTTCTCTGCAACATCGAATATACTGCGAGTTGCTGTCAGAATTGGAAATGGTCAAAAGATTCGACGGGATAGCTCCACCCTTGTCTACACCAAAATTCAGCGAAATGCTATGACCGGAAGGTCGTTCTTTGGGCTTATAGAATTTGTCTGGATCGCGTAAGAGTTTCTTCATTCGATCGGAATATGGTACTAGAACTCTTCTTACGTCTGCCTTGGGAAAGTGACTCTTGCTAAACCACCACACGTGGTTCACGGCATCTTTCGCCCGAATCTTGCGTTTATTGACCCATTCTATTGGTGACGGGAGCTTTGACGGGTTGTACCAAAAGAATTCCTCCGCTAAATGATAACCCAAATCTTCGCAGAATCGGATGAGAACCTTATAGGGGTAAAGAGATCGAACAGGCTTTCCTCTCTGGTACGCACCCCCAATATCCAGTACGAAGCTACCGTCCTCCGTCAATTTGCTTTTCACCTTAGATGCAAAAACAGAAAGCCAGTCTACGTATTCCGATTGAGGTCTATTACCATATTCTTTCTGGCGCTGAAGAGCAAAAGGAGGAGAGGTTATTGCTAGCTGCACCGATGAGTCTGGCAGCATCTCGATAAGCTCCAGGGAGTTTCCACAATATGCCTTCCCGAGCTCTGTAAGATAGTTGGGTTGGTTCACCGTGCTCC
>JAAZEW010000375.1 GCA_012512055.1 Bacillota bacterium
GCTATAGCGGAGAAAGCCCTTACTCTGGGGCGGCTGCTACATACACCCGGTCCTTCCCTGCATGCTTGGCCTTGTAGAGAGCATCATCTGCTGCAGATACAAGCATAGACACTTCCTCAACGTCATTCGTCCCTGAGCATCCGATACTGACTGTCGCCTCGGCGCCAAGAGGCAACTCACAATCCCTTACTGCTCGGCAAATCCTCTCGGCAATAGTGAGAGCCTGCTCGACAGAGGTGTTCCACAAAAACACGACAAACTCTTCACCGCCCCACCTGACAACCAAATCGTTTCCGCGGACAAACTTCTTCAAGAGAGATGCTACGATACAAAGAATCTTGTCCCCGAATTCGTGGCCAAACCGGTCATTCAGGCTCTTGAAGTCGTCGATATCCACAAACAAAACTGCAGCAGGAAGCTTGGTAGCGTCCAGCGCACTACCGAGATACCGCCTGAATCCTTCCCTGTTGGCAACACCGGTCAGGGAGTCCGTGGCAGCTCGAATTGATTCTTGCTGGTATGCTTTGGAAAAGTAGAACTGCCTCCATAGAGCCCAAATGGCAGAAAGGAAGAACAGACATGCAATAATCCCGCCTGTCTGGGCAAGGTGGATTAGGAGAAGGGAGAAGAAATAGTAGCTCGGCATAAACCAGCGCATGCTCTTGGTCAAAGAACACGTCAGCCTCGGCATGAACTGAAGTCCAGGGTCCTCGATGTATAAGAGCAAGCTATAAGCTGCGGTTAGAACCACATGATACGTGAGAATCACGACAAGCCCTCGAATTAGGCCGTCTGCGGACAATGGCGCCAAGAGCCTTGACGTTCCCCAGAAAGCCACCATCACGCTATTGGCAGCGAGTAGCGCTATGGCTACGCTCCCCATATTAAAGGCAATCCTGGAAATTCGACCACGCTTACGTATACCGTGCCATAGAGATGAAGTCAAAATAAGCCATACAGCGCCTGAAAGGCCTGTTGTGCAAAGGGCCGCGATCATAATTGGGTAGCTTGACATAAATGCTGCGTCAGGTGTCAAGAAAACTGTCTTATCCGAGAAAAGAAGGTAGGACAAAGCCCAGCATCCCACCAGGAGCCAGTCATTCTCAAGTCCTTGGGTAGCCGTTACATATACAATGATTATCAGGCCAAGAACACCGGTCGCCCATTCATGAATTCTGAGGGATGGTCGGTCACTCACTGGTTAAACCTCCCAGTGAACACTCACTTGCCCTGTGGATCCTGCTGCTGGTAGTCATCGGCAATCAGTGCAAAAGAAAGGCTATGACTATATAATACCGTAAAAGAGAGAATTTACCAAGCCTTTCCTTTGCGGATCCTCACACATTCGGGTTCGCCCAACCTACAGACTCCTGCTAATCGCCAACAGTTTGCCGGTTTCCACAATGATTAAGAGAGTAAAAGCGACTGCAAATACCATACCCCATTCCAGGGTAGATAGGGTTACAAGGCCTAAAGCCTGTCTTAAGGCGGGCACTTGAATTGCCCCAATAGCAAACACAAAGCCTATTGCCACAGAGATCAGAAGAGGCTTGTTACTTAAGAAATGGCCGGTGTGGAAAATGCTCTTTCGCATACTGCGATAGGCAAATACGTAAACCAGCGATATGACCGCCAGAGTCTCAAAACACAGACTCCTTGCAACAATGATATCCTCGTGTATAAAAAGATAATGGCCGAACATCCCAAGACAAGCTACGGCAGCAGTGACGCTGATTGCAGCAATGAGCCCTATGCCTAAC
>JAAZEW010000103.1 GCA_012512055.1 Bacillota bacterium
GCATATTACCAATGACCAACCCTATGGTTTTTCCGGTATCGGTTAATACTGCTTGAACTTCCGGGAGCTCAGAAAGACGAGGGTTCAGTACATCACTTATAGTAAGGCGATCCTTCTGAAACCCCAAGTCAAAAAGAGTCTTATCAGGGACTGAAGCTTTGATTCTCTCTACGACTGCCCTAACGCCGCATACCGCTTCAAAACAACCATACCGGCCGCAACCACAGCGTGGCCCGGCCTCTGAAGTTGTAGCGACATGACCGATTTCTCCTGCGTAGCCCCAGGCTCCGCCGTAAACCCTATTATCAATGATTATACCTGCACCAATGCCGACGGACAGGTTCAAGTATACTAGATTTGCACAGCCTTTGCCGATTCCGTATGTTTGCTCACCGAGCGCAGCCGCGTTTGATATGTTTTCAATGTGAACCGGAATTCCCCTGATGGCTTCATGCAACATGTCACGGAAAGGGACATTCTCCCACGGAAGATTCGGAGCTCTTGCCACCATACCGTCTGCTGAGCTAATAAGCCCGGGGAATGCAACTCCGCAACACAAGATCAGATCTCGCCCTATATTGGCGGAGAGCACCAGTGAGTCCATGGACTCACAAATAGCTTCAGCTACTTTCTCCGGGACCGAAGTGTCTCTTGCAACAAGCTGGTTCCCTAATACATGACCGGTGAGGTCCAACAACGCTGTGACTATCTCCCCACGCTGAATACGAACAGCAACGACAAATCCGGCTTTTGGGTTTAGTTCCAACAAGATTGGTCGTCTGCCACCTGTAGAAACCCCGCGGCCTATCTCCTTTACGATGTCTGCTTCGAGCATGTCCTTGACTATTGCGGATACCGTAGGCGGAGTGAGGCCGGTTATTCTTGCGATTTCACTTCTGGCAACCGGACCTCGTTTTCTAATGGTATCTCGTACCAGCGCACGGTTTATCTCTTTGAGATCGCTGTTCGTACTGGCAAGCTTTCCATACCTCTTCAACTCTGTCCTCTGCCTCCTAGGGCCCTGCCCGTTTCGTGATCTCAGGTCGCCGGAACCTTCATCAATGCCCACACAGTAGGAAGGTCATCACCGGATATGTTTGTAATCTCCATTAATAAAGTTCAAGATTCCTTTCCAATATCCTTCTTGTTAGGAGATAATGCTCATGACAGCGTCCCGAAGATTGAGCGCTCCATATATCCGCAGCACAAGACCTTATTGCGAGCTTCTTACAAGATGTGGGACAGACTCCTGAGTTTTTCTAATGCTTGAGGAAGGATTCCTGGGAAGCACGTAGAAGTCTATAGCCTGACTATATTAATAAGGACAATAAACGAAGTCTTTATTCGCTCTTATGAGCCCGCCAGACCTGAGTTCGCATGTGCCAAAGAAGAGACGAAGACGGAGGGGATTTGCTATGGGACTGGGTTTTGCAGTCATCGGATTAGGCGCTATCTCCAAAGTACATCTGGACGCTATCTGTTCAATTCCTGAAGCTCGCCTCGTTGCCGTGGCCGACTTGATGGAAGAACGGGCTGCAAGCATAGGACAATCCTACGGGTGCCGCGCATTTTCTGATTATCGCCACGTATTAGAGAGAGAAGATGTTGATGTAGTCTCTATCTTGACCCCCAGCGGGGGGAGAAGAGACATAGCCCTGGATGCCGCTGCCGCAGGAAAACATATCATTGCAGAAAAACCTTTGGAAATCACTGTAGAGAAAATTGACGAAATGGTAGACGCCTGTGATAAAGCAGGCGTCCTTTTATCGGGGATATTCCAATTCAGATTCAAGCCTGCATGGCGGCTGTTGAAGGAATTCATGAGTCAGGGTAGGCTTGGGAAGCTCTACGTAGGGGACGCCTACAACAAGTGGTATCGAACGAGGGAATACTACAAATCCGCCGGTTGGAGGGGAACATGGGAATTTGACGGCGGAGGAGCTTTGATGAATCAAGGAATTCACGTGGTAGACCTCCTCCAATGGATACTGGGGGATGTCGAGGAAGTAACCGCTTACTGCAAAACATTACGCCACGATATAGAAGTTGAAGATACGGTGGTAGCAATCCTCAATTATGTAAACGGAGCGGTTGGAGTAATCGAAGCAACTACATCAGTCTCTCCGGGATATCCAATGACCATGCAAATCCACGGTGAACATGGTAGCGTCCATATGCAAGGTGATTGGATAACTGAATGGGCAGTGGATGGCATCTCCCAACAAGAATATGCCGAAATCCAACCGTTAATGATACAAAACGCAACACAGTCTACTTCTTCCGATCCTGCCCAGGTCGACTGCACCTGGCACCGGCTCCAGATTAATGATATCGTACACGCTATTTTGGAGAACCGCGAACCTCTGGTATCAGGCCGTGAAGCTCGTAAGAGTGTTCAAATCATACAGTGCATCTACCAATCTGCACGTGAGGGAAGGCCAATAAGACTTAGTTAGCAAACAAACTGGGGGTGATATGTACCAAGAAACCACGGTTAGTTTGGAACTGCCCTCATCAACAAGTAAGGAGGTACAAACCCAATGAAGAAGCTAGCCTCAATTGTAACATTGCTGGTAATGGTTCTTGCCATTACTATGTCTGTTGGAGTAGGCGCAGCCACATGGCCTACGAAACCGATCAATATCATTGTGCCGTGGGGCCCCGGAGGCGCATCAGACCTGGCTGCAAGGACGCTTGCGGTGGAAATGGAAAAGGTACTGGGCCAGAGAATTGCCATCACAAATACGCCAGGCGCCTCAGGTGCAATCGGGACACGTGCCATGTTCGATGCGCCACGTGACGGCTATACCTGGAGCGGAAACGCAGACGGTAGTATAGCTACTTACCAGATCCTTGAGTACCTGGCTGATATCAGCCACAGAGAATACGCGGCTTTCCTGACACTCTTTACACCAAACGTCATAGCTGTACCTGCAAACTCCCCTTACAAGGACTTTCCCCAACTCCTTGAGGCTATGAAAACAAAGACCATAACAGTAGCGACAGCCGGCGTAGGAAGCGGCGGTCATGTAGCCGCAGAGCTTATGAAGAAGCATGCGGGCATCGACTACAAGCACGTTCCATACCAGGGGGGAGCCCCTGCAGTAACCGCTACAGTCCAAGGCGAAGTTGACATGGTGCCTCAGCTATCTATGGAAGTCACTGAAATGCTTCGTGCCAAACAACTAAGGGCTTTAGTCGTCTTTGTCAGCGAGCCTCTGGTTGTGGAGGGTTATGGTGCGATTCCGCCGATTACTGACTGGCTACCGGATTTCCCGAGTGTAGGTATGTACTTCGGGCTATTTATCCCCAAGGGCATTCCTGAAGCCGCCATGGAACGCATTACAGAGGCATTCATCGTCGCTTCAGAAGCAGAGTCAACAAGAAACTTCATCGCTGAGCGAGGCTCGAAGGCAGTATCAATTTACGGCAAAGAGGCTGACGAGCTGATGGAGCGAGTAGCATCTCAACTCGCATGGCTGCATTATGAAGCCGGCACTGCCAAAGTATCGCCTGAGAAATTCGGAATTCCCAAGCCGTAAGGCTCCGGGAGAATCTTCGAACCTCGACGTGTAACGGCAAGAAGAGATGAGTCGGAGGGGCTTTCACAGGGTGTGGTCTATCGGTTGCCCCTCCGACTACGGCTGAATTCCGCCTTAGATGTGCTGCTGTTCTACGTAGCCAATAAGCGAGTCTAAGGTAAGGAGGAGGAAATCACAAGTCATGGAGAAAGCGGATATTAGAAGCGGTATTCTTATCATACTGGTAGGAGTCTCCTTTCTCCTCAGTAGCTTACGCATGCCATGGAGCATATACGGATATGAGTGGTTTGCATGCCCGGGTTTTGTTCCGTCAATACTGGCCGGAGTCCTCATGATGCTAGGCATCATCCTCCTTGTAAGAGGGATCTCCCGAAAACGCCTTAATGAAGCTGGGGTTGACGGCAGTTCAGACGGAAAGGAATCAAGCGCACAAACCCCGCTTAAGATAACCCACTGGACTGAAAACCCAACGTACAGAATTATGCTGACTATAGGACTATGTTCCGCATATATCTTCTTGCTCCTTGGCAGGCTGCCATACTGGTTGTCAACGACGATTTTTGTCACAGCCTTTATTTTTTTGTTTAAGGGGGCAAGCCTCGTCAAGAGTATCGCAATTGGCGCTTTGACATCGGTTGTAGTGATTTTTGTGTTTTATAAGATTTTCGTTGTATTTCTTCCCTAGGAATGGAGGGAACCGACTTGAACATAAGTGTCTTTTTCACTGAACTCATACGGCTCATAACGCCGTCCGCGATTTTGAATGTGTTCTGGGCTGCTGCCTTCGGGCTTATTGTGGGAATGTTGCCCGGCCTTACCGCAACAATGGGCGTAGCCCTCCTGACCGGCCTGACTTTTCGCTTTGTGCCTGACCAAGCAGTGCTAATCCTGATAACTACTTATGCTGCTGCCATATATGGCGGTTCCTGGTCTGCCATTCTCCTTAACATCCCGGGAACACCGGCAAATGCCGCAACATGCCTTGATGGGAATCCTTTGGCGAGAGCAGGCAAGGCAGGCGAAGCTATTGGCCTCGCAACAATCGCATCTGCAATCGGGACTCTTTTCGGTCTGATTTGTCTTGCGATCTTCTCTCCCATGATCGGCAGGCTTGCTCTGGAATTCGGCTCCTGGGAGTTCTTTACCTTAGCAGTATTCGGAGTTGTGATATGCGGTAATTTGACAGCCCCGAAAGACCCTCTCAAAGGTTGGATAGCAGGCGCTTTCGGGTTGTTGCTGTCACAGATTGGCCAGGATCCCATACAAGCATATCCCAGATTTACCTTAGGGATGCTGCAGCTAATGGGTGGGCTTTCCTTAATACATGTCCTTGTAGGCGCGTACGGCGTAAGCGAGATTATTGCAGTCATGAAAGAACCCAAAGACTACAGAGTTCTGACGAAAGTGACAAGGATCATTCCTAGCTGGGAAGACATCCGAAGACATTGGAAGACTATCCTTCGCTCAGGGGCTATCGGCGTTTTTGTCGGAGCCATACCCGGAGTAGGAGAAGACACATCCGCCTGGATAGCGTATGACTTTGCGAAACGTGCCAGCAAGACTCCGGAGGAGTTTGGAAAGGGTTCGTATGACGGCCTGATTGCAGCCGAAACAGCAAACAATGCGTGTGTTGGCGGAGCCATCATCCCTGTACTTACCCTTGCAGTTCCCGGCAGCGCACCGGCGGCAGTAGTTCTTGCAGCTATGTGGCTCCATGGCATAAGACCCGGCCCGCTGCTAATGATTGAACAGCCACAGTTTATCGCCACAACTACCGCCATTGTCTTCCTTGCCACAATTGCCATGACCATAATTGGGCTTTTACTGGCAAGGCCGCTTGTAAAAGTCCTGGAAGTCCCAAGGACGATTTTGATGTCGGTTATTTTCGTCCTTTGCGCAGTCGGATCCTTTGCCATTAACGGCAGATTGTTCGACATTTATCTTATGTTCATATTCGGACTCATCGGATTCTACATGCGAGAGAACAACTTCCCTGCTGCACCGCTTGTGCTTGGTTTCATACTGGGTCCGATGGCAGACGAGAACTTCCGTAGGGCAATGGTAATTGCAGACGCAAACTTAACGCCATTCTTTACCCGTCCCATCTGTATAGTCCTGTGGATTCTCACGCTCATTGTGATACTCAGCAGAACCAGAATACCCGGGGCAATTCGCAACCTGCTGGCGGGGAGGAAGCATCATAGCGGGGCGGAAGGATGATGATTCTATGAAACGTGCAATCATTACGGATGAAGTGTCTCAGGATCTGGCCAGAGCAGTCAGTATAGCAAGAAGTTTTGACCTGGACGGTATTGAACTGAGATCTGCGTGGGATAAGGATGCGCATGAGTTGTCCTGCGATGATATCCGGCGTATTCGCGAGATAGTAATCGAAGGAGAACTGGAAGTTGCATGCATTGCTTCCCCCTCTTTCAAGTGTCATCTTTTTGACGATAAGGAATACCGGACTCACCTCCGCATCCTGGAGAGAAGCAGCGTCGTAGCACGTGAGCTGAATTGCTCCCTCGTTCGAGGCTTCACTTTCTGGGATGAAGGGATGTTCAAAGAGAATCTGCCTTTGATAGTCAGAAGGCTTTCCGGCGCAGAACCAATCCTCCGGGATCATCAAGTGAGGCTGGCAGTGGAATACGATCCCGGCACATCTACAAACTGCAGCCAAAAACTGCGTTCCGTGCTGGATAGCCTTAACCCGGATTATTTCGGAGCGCTCTGGGATCCCGGGAACAGTATCTACGTCCGGGAAGCTGAGAAATTCCCTGAAGATTACCGGCGGCTAAAGGATTATGTCTTACATGTTCATGTCAAAGACGTAACCACCAAGACCCCTTCCGGAGAGCCGGAAGCTTGCCGTGTCGGGTACGGAGAAGTGGGTTTTGGAGATGTTTTCAGACAACTGGCGCAGGATAAGTACGCCGGCTGGCTGTCTTTAGAGACTCACTACAGATTGCAGTCGGCAATAACCGATGATCTGCTCTCTCGGCCCAAAGGTAGCGCTTTCTCTCACGGCGGAGAGGAAGCATCCATTGAGAGTCTTGTGAGCTGGTCTCAGATTATGACAGAGGAGGGTCTGCTCTAATGAAATTCGCCCTGTGTAACGAGCTCTTCGATGATAGGCCTCTGGAGGAGGCGATTCATCACATAGCAGACCTGGGTTACGATGGCGTCGAGATAGCTCCGTACACGATCTCCAAGTCTGTACTGGACGTTTCCGCTTCACAGCGAGAGTCCATTCGTAGATCCGTGGAGGATGCAGGATTAGAAATGGTAGGCCTGCACTGGCTCCTGGTTACTCCGGAAGGCCTTCACATTAATCACACTTGCGCGCATATTCGACGAAAGACCATAGACTACCTGAATGCCCTTGTGCATTTCTGTGCAGATCTGGGCGGCACTGTCATGACACTGGGTTCGCCAAAGCAGCGGGATATCGCCTCGGACATCCCCAGTAGTCAAGCTGAGGCTTATTTCATTGAAGCCCTCCGCGAAATCGGTGAAGTAGCGAAGATACGAGATGTGGTAGTATGCCTTGAGCCTCTTCCGCCAGGCGAGACAAACTTCCTGAACACCGCGGATGAGACTATTCGGATGGTCAAAGCCATTGACCACCCGCATGTTCGTATGATGCTCGACGTCAAAAGCATGTGTTCAGAGGGGAAGCCTCTTCCTGACATTATTCGCATGAGCGCACCTTACGTAAGACACTTCCACGCAAATGACGTTAATCTTAAGGGCCCTGGCTTCGGGGACGTGGATTTTGTCCCGATCTTCAACGCTCTCCGTGACATTGAATACTCTGGATTCGTATCTGTAGAGGTTTTTGATTATTCGCCGGGCCGCTTGGAGTTAGCTGCCAAATCTATCGAATATATGAAAAAAGCCTTCCGGCAGCGACCTACTCTCCCACACCGTTACCGATGCAGTACCATCGGCGCTGGAGGGCTTAACTTCTGTGTTCGGGATGGGAACAGGTGTTGCCCCTCCGCCATTACCACCGGAA
>JAAZEW010000104.1 GCA_012512055.1 Bacillota bacterium
GGGTCCAAGAACCTCAAAGCTATTGCTGTGAGGGGGACTCGAAGTGTGCCTGTAGCTGATATCGCCGGGCTGAAGAATGTGGCGACTGATATGTTCCGTGAGCTTATGGCGAATCCCGGGCTCAAGGTATGGCAGGATTTGGGGCTTGCGCAAGTGACTACATGGGCGAACTCTATCGCAGCACTTCCTACCCGCAACTTCAGGCAGAATTTCTATGAGGATGTAAACGGGTTAAGCGGCGAGCTTATGAAAGAGACCATTGTCGTGGGTGATAAGGCATGTTTTGCTTGCCCCATGGCTACCGGGAAACTATGCAGGGCGAGTTTTCGTGGGAAAACTGTCCTTGTAGAAGGACCGGAGTATGAGACTACAGCACTCATAGGGAGTAATTGCGCGTTAAGCTCAATAGAGGAAGTGGCGTTTGCGAATTATGTCTGTGATGAGCTTGGCCTTGATACGATTTCCGCAGGCAATGTCGTGGCATTTGCCATGGAATGCTTTGAGAAAGGCATAATCACTAAGGAGGACACGGGAGGTATCGAAGCCAGGTTCGGGAGCCTTGGCGCGTTTTGCGATCTTGCGCATAAAATAGCTGGCAGGGAGGGCATTGGGGAACTTCTGGCTCAGGGAGTGGCAGGCGCTTCCGAGGCTTGGGGCGATGAAAGCAAGCGTATAGCAATACATGTTAAGGGGCTTGAATGGAGCGGATATGAGTCAAGGGGTGCGCCTTCCATGATGCTGGCATACATGACGTGTGACATAGGCGCGCATCACAACCGTGCATGGTCAGTAACCCATGACATTGCAGTGGGACGGGATGTCATCAAGGGGAAGGCTGCCAAGGTTGTCGAATATCAACATGTGAGGCCGCTTTTTGATTGCTTCGGCGTGTGCAGGCTGCAATGGGTTGAACTGGGCCTTCCTCTTGAGCATTATGCCAGGTTGTATCCGGTGGTAACCGGAAGGGACGATTCCTGGGACGACCTGCTGGTGAAGTCTGAGAGAATATGGAACCTGACGCGGGCGTTTGCTGTGAGGGAAAGAGAAGACTTCGGAAGGGCTGATGACTGGCCTCCAAGGAGATTCTATGAAGAGCCCGTGCCTGACGGCCCGGTTGCAGGGATGCATATCACGGAAGAGGATCTCAACACCCTTCTTGACGAGTATTATGAAGCACGAGGTTGGGACTCGAACGGAAGGCCGAAGGTAGACACTCTGACACGGCTTGGGCTTGAACATGTCGCATCCGAGCTTCACAAGATGGGGAGGATTACATGAAAGTTACTCTCAGGTTTGCCCGGGCGATACGGGAAATGTACGAGAACCTTGATGAAGAAATAGAAGTAACACTGGAAGAAGGCGCAACAGCAAGAGAAGCGCTGGCTGCCGCAAACCTTCCTGAAGGTGCCTGGGGCATCCTGCTTACCTGTGACAGGCTCTGTAAGATGGATGAAGAAGTATCCGATGGCCAGACAATCATAGTACTTCCGCCGGTTTCGGGCGGCTAAGGAACCAATTGTCAGACGTTGTTTAAGTCAAGCTGCACAATGCCCCGCCTCAGCATAATATGAGTTGTGTCCTCTCACTGGAGAGACGCACGATTATGCCGGGCGGGGTTGAGTTTATGGAGCGTCCTGGAATTACAAACGTCTGGGCTACCGGATTTGCTGACCCGGTAGCGAATCGCGCCACGTCCCGCCTGGTCATAGAAGCCACTTTATTGCCGAGTTTTCGTATTCGTTGCGTATCTGCCAATGAATTACTGATCGACCTTCCTGACTCGGTGCTTATTATGGCACCTGACTCAATAGCAGTGAATGATGGCCTCATATCCCGAATGACAGTAGCTCCGGGGCCCCCGCACCCTCATGTCTCGGTCAATCTCGAACACCCTTCGTCCTGGACTGTGATTAAGGTTCCGGAAACGCGGGAAGGAGGTGCGCCCGGAAGACTTGTAATAGATCTTGATCGCAGTCCTGTCAAGGAGGTCTTTGGAGGTAAGCTTGTAGCTATTGATCCCGGGCACGGAGGTTCCGACATCGGGGGACGCGGGCCTGTCAATCTCGTCGAAAAGAAGATAACTCTTGATATAGGGCGACTCCTTGCCGGCGCCCTTAGGCGAGAAGGGGCAGGAGTCGTGATGACTCGCACATCTGATGAGGATGTGTCAAGAGCGGCAAGATTTGCCCGTGCAGAGTCCTCCTGTGCTGACGTGTTTGTCAGCATCCACACGTTTTCATCTGGCAATCGCAAGATATCAGGCTCAAGGACTCTCTATAGCAGAGAGACGGAAGGTCAAAGCAAGGCCTTGGCAGAATGCATCCAGGCCTCCCTGGTTGAGAAGCTTCCGGTGACAGATAGGGGAATAGCCAGGAATCCCGCGAGACTTCCTTCTGATTTTGCGATTCCATACGTCGTTGTGGAAGTGGCTACCATAACTAATTGGGTAGATGAGGGATGGTTCCGTAGCCCCACTTTTAAAGAAAGAGCTGCAGAGGCAATGGTTACAGGGCTCAAGAGGTGCTTTCTTCTTGCCGCCGAGTGTCCTGACAAGTGTGGCAAGGCCGCAAACAGGCGAAGGACTGTTCCGATGGAGGTCGCGACGTACCCAATAAGAACCCACTTGATAGGTGAAAACGAGAACCTGGCTGAAGTCATCAAGAGATACACCGGAGGGATTACGAAGCCCGGTGACGTCGTGGTTGTGGCTGAGAGTGTTGTAGCCATAACACAAGGTAGGGCTATTTTGCCTGAGTCTGTCCATCCCAGCATCCTTGCGCGCATGCTGTGCAAGCTTCCGGGGAAGGACGGAAGCCTGGCTACTCCACCTGCTATGCAGCTTGCGATTGATGAGGTTGGGCCCTGCAAAGTAATGCTGGGGGTTGCGGCTGCCGGTGTGGGCAGGCTCGTTGGGCGTAGAGGCGATTTCTTCAGAGTTGCAGGGCGTACCCTGGCCCAAATCGACGACATAGCAGGGACTCTTCCTCCATATGACAAGCACGTAATTCTCGGCCCATCCAGTCCGGAGAAAGTCGCAAAACACATCAAAGACTGCTTGGGTGTGGACATCGCAATAGTGGACGTAAACGATCTTGGCTGCGTAGATGTGCTGGCAACAAGTAATCGCACAGTTTTGGACTGGGTATCGCAGGCGCTCGCAAGTAATCCTCTGGGAAATGATGATCAGCAAACCCCCATTGCCATCCTTCGGCCTGTCTACTGATTCTCCCTGATTGGCATTATCCCACTCTGGGCGGCATAAATAGGGTACTGCTATGAAAACGCAGTCCTTCTTCAGCGGCACCCTGACACTCTTGGGTGCAGGGATTATTACAAAGGCCCTGGGCGCTTTGTTCATTATTCCCCTTACCAGGCTAATAGGCGCAGAAGGCGTTGGACTGCTCCAGATGGCATCCCCGGTTTTCGTCGCAGTCTTAGTGCTCTCGGCATCAGGGGTTCCAGTTGCCACTTCGAAATTGGTGTCAGCAAGGCTTGCTATCGGAGATGAATCCGGTGTAAGACAGGTTCTATCCGTATGTCTTGGGGCTATGGCCCCGGTAGGGATATTGCTTTCATATGCGCTGTACACCGGGGCAGGCTTAATTGCAGGTTTCCTGGTAAGAGACCCCAGGGTGTTCTTTCCGCTCAGGTGTTTGTCTCCTGCCATCTGTTTTGTGACATGCTCCGCGGTTTTCAGAGGTTATTTTCAAGGGTTGAGAATCATGGCGCCTACAGCTCTCTCTAATGTGACAGAGCAGGCGGTCAGGGTAATCGTTGGGCTTGGGCTGGCTTACGCTCTCTTGCCCAGAGGCGTACACTGGTCTGCTGCAGGAGCTGCCATAGGTGGATCTTGCGGGTCTTTGGCAGGGCTTCTACTCCTTATCGTATACTTCATGGCTGTTGGGAGGGACAATGTCACACAAAAGGGTACGTGGAAGCCGGCCGGTCTTGCAGCACGTTTACCGGATAGGGGGTCATCTCTTTCCACCCTGAAAGAGATTGTGCACCTTGCGACTCCGGTCACTATAGCGTCACTTGTCTGGCCTTTACAGGACTTTTTGAACGCAGCCGTCATCCCGGCAAGGCTTCAGCACATAGGTTTTTCCATTTCTCGTTCTGCAGAGCTTTACGGGCGCTTGTCAGGCATGGCTTTAGGCTTAGTGGCCTTGCCGGGTGTTGTCACGACTGCGATGGCGATAAACCTTGTCCCACAAGTCGCAGCGTCTCATGCAAAAGGGCAGAGGCACCGGACAATCCAGTTGACAAAAAATGCAGTCAGAGGCGCATTATTGGTTGGTATCCCTGCTTCAGCCGGACTCTTCGCATTGCCCACTGAGATAAGCGCTCTTGTTTTCGGGGATCCCGGCGCAGGCGTTCCCCTTAGGATAATGGCATTTGGCGCCACTTTTCTGTGCCTGCAGCAAACTACGGCAAGTGTCCTAAATGGCGTGGGGAAGGTAAGCCTACCCCTTAGAAACGGTCTTATTGGGGCAGCTTGCGCTACTTCAGTCAATTACGTCTTGACAGGAATTCCCGGAGTGGACATAAAAGGGGCTGCCTTCGGAATCGGAATTGGATTTCTCGTAACAGGAATCCTGAATATCATCGATTGTGGGAAGTTGACAGGGGCAGGCCTTAAACTTTTCATGACGGGGTGGCGCGCAGCAATAGGTTCTGCAATCATGTTTCCGGTAGTCCAGGCAATCAACGGCCTGCTACTCATGGGCACTTTCAATTGCGCGGTATCCGCGTCTTGCGCTATCCTCACAGGTGTGGCTGTATATGGATTAGCCCTGATTTTTCTCGGAGAGCTGAGTTCGAGGGAGATAGGGATTATTCCTGTTGTAGGCAATTCCTTGGCCCGGGTCCTTCGGCTCGTTGGCGGGCCACGCTGAGCAGGAGCCATCCTGCTTACCCGACTTCGTTTCTTCATTGACCAATTCACCCCTCCTCTTTGTGAGAAAAATCTCTGGCCCATGGCAGGAGATCCCCGATCCATGTCAAAGGATGATACTGTCATAGGGTCATCCTACAACTAACCGCAAGGGGTGATAGGTGGTATTGACATGAAACCGGTAAAGCGTGTTCGAGTAGTGGATTCTGTTTGCGAAAAACTCGTAAGTGCAATATCAGAAGGCAGATTTGACGCAGGTGCGAAACTCCCTGCTGAGCATGACCTTGCTGAAATGTTGCAGGTGAGCAGAAATGCACTTCGAGAAGCTGTTCGTCAATTGGAGACATTGGGGATAGTCACAGTCAGGCATGGTGACGGAACGTATGTTAACCATGTGACATGCAACTCCCTGGTTACCCGTGCTCTTCAGTTCTTCGGGCTGGGCGGAACAACCTTATTCGATCTTGTTGAGGCCCGCGAAGCAATTGAAGTAACTGCGGCCATGCTGGCGGCGGAGCGGGCAGGGACGAGGGAGGTTGAAGCCCTTTTGGGGCTGGTTAAGGAGATGGGCGGCCTCTTGGCGAGTCCCGAAGAGTATGCAGAAAAAGACTTTGCGTTTCACGTAACGGTTGTCGAGGCATCAAAAAACCACGTTCTTGTTGAACTGTTTTCCACAATCCAGGACATTCTCATGGTTCAGTTACGGAAAATCATGGAGCTCTATGGGGTTACAACTGAGTCATACGGCTATCACCGGAAAGTAGCTTTCGCCATAGCCGATAAGGACGGAGAGGCTGCAGGAAGCGCAATGAGGGACCACTTCAGGAAAGTCGCAAAACCTTACATGGCTAAAATCGCCAATGATCCCCATTTGAACTCAGGAGGAGAAAGGCTGACATGAATATCTATGTCTTGCTGAAGCAAGTGCCGGGTACATCCGATGTGAAAATGGATGAAGAGACAGGGACAATGATAAGAACCGAACACAAGAATGTGATCAATCCTTTGGACGAGAACGCCTTGGCTGAAGCCATTCGACTAAGGGATCTCAGGCCTCGAGCAAAAGTCATCGCCATCAGCATGGGCCCGCCTCACGC
Source organism: Bacillota bacterium (assembly GCA_012512055.1). Next base: position 5,992 of record JAAZEW010000104.1, read on the forward strand.
CCAAAAAGCCGTGCGTGAAGCTATAGCCCTTGGCGCAGACGGAGGGGTGCTGCTGTCCCACAGGGGATTCGGAGGATCTGACACTTTGGCGACAAGTAAGGCTTTGGCAAGGGCGCTCGTAGCGTTGTCCGGCGGGTCCCTTGGCAATGGTGACTTAATCCTTTGCGGAGAACGCGCAACTGACGGAGAAACAGGACAAGTAGGCCCTATGGTATCCGCAATTTTGGACGTTCCAGTGGTTACCTATGTGCGCAAGATTTCCCTGGAGGATCACTCGGTCGTGGCCGAACGGGTGGTTGAAGAAGGGCTGGAACTTATAAAAGCATCTCTGCCCGCTGTTGTAACTGTCGTAAAAGATATCAATCAGCCCGGATTCCCCACTCTCTCCGGAAAACTTAAGGCCAAGTCAAAGGAAATTCCTGTCCTTGTTCCTGATGATCTGGGCCTTTCCGGTGATGATGTGGGGCTCTCGGGATCCCCGACAAGGGTTGTCAAGGTATTTAGGCCTAGACTCACAAGGGATACAACCATCTACCGGCAAGACAGTACAGGCAATGCGGTACATAACCTTATGTCTTTCCTTGAAGAACAGGGTGTTATTTAAAAACCGCGCTTAATCAGTATGGTTGGCAAAAAGCTGCAAGATTATGGATTAATTTTGCGAGCGGAAGCAGGTGACGGCTTTAATGTACAAAGGTGTGATGGTCATAGGAGAGCAAAGAGGCGGGGCGCTTCACCCTGTGACGTATGAGCTGTTAGCGAGAGGACGTATTCTTGCCGACAAACTCAGAGAGGAGCTTTCATGTGCAATTCTCGGGCACGGGATGGAACGGTCTACGGAAGAAATAATTCAAAGGGGCGCTGATGTCGTCTATCTGGTGGACGACCCTGCACTGGGGCACTTCCTTCCTCAGCCGTACGCAGCAGCGTTGGCCAGACTCGTCAAAGAAACGAAGCCTGGGATTGTCCTGGCTGCTGCAACTACGCAAGGACGAACGATTATGCCGCTCATTGCAGCGAGACTCGACACAGGCCTGACAGCAGACTGTACAGGGCTTGACATAGACCCTCTTGACAGGTCGCTCCTTCAGACAAGGCCCGCCATCGGCGGTAACGTAATGGCTACCATAAAGACGCCGGTTTCACGGCCACAAATGGCGACCGTAAGGCCAAAATCGGCAAAGCCTTTGCCTCCCGATAATGCGAGACGCGGTAGGGTCGTATCCAAGACTTATGAGGCAAGCATGTTCGCAACTTGTGAAGAGCTCATTGATTTTGTGAAAGATACGACCCAAGACGTAAACGTGCAAGATGCAGACATTGTGGTCTCAGGCGGCAAAGGCCTGAAGACCCGGGATAGCTTCCGTATGGTGGAGGAGCTTGCATCCTTGCTGGGCGCAGCAGTCGGCGCAACCAGAGATGTCGTGGATCTGGGCTGGGTCGGGTATCCTCACCAGATAGGATTGAGTGGAAAAACGGTATCTCCAAAGCTTTACATAGCAGTGGGCATTTCCGGTTCAGTGCAGCATCTTGCAGGTATGCAGACATCTGAAACCATTGTCGCAATAAACAAGGACAGGGACGCTCAGATTTTCAAAGTGGCAGATGTCGGCATTGTCGGAGATTTGTTCGATGTTGTCCCTGAATTCATCGAAAAGCTGAAAGAGAAAAAGGACGGAAATGCGTGAGGGAGGGGTGAGGCTTGTGTCAAGATACAGTCCGGTCACGGAAGACATCATACGAGAGCTTAGGAGTATTGTCGGGCCTTCTTCTGTAGTCACTGATGAGGAGAAGATGCTCCCGTACGCCCACGATGAGGTGTCTGAAGACGCATATGTCAAAATGCCTGAAGTTGTGGTGCGCCCCGGGACGAAAGAGGAAATAGCCTCTATCATGAAGCTGGCGAATAGAGAGAAGATCCCGGTCACTCCGCGAGGCGCGGGAACCGGATTGTCCGCAGGGTGCGTCCCGGTGTTCGGAGGGATAGTCCTCTCACTGGAAAGGCTGAACAGAGTTCTTGAGATAGATAAAGAGAACCTCTTCATGATTGTCGAGCCTGGAGTCACTACCGGTGAGGTGCAGAGGCGGGCGGAAGATGAAGGCTTGTTCTACGCAGGCGATCCATGCAGTGCCGAAAGCTCCCACATAGGGGGTAACATTGCCGAAAATGCAGGAGGCAATAGGGCTGTCAAGTACGGTACGACTTCGAGATACGTGTACGGGCTCGAAGTAGTCCTTCCCGGCGGCGAGATAATGACTCTCGGCGGTAAGTGCGTAAAAGATGTCACAGGGTATGACCTGATTCACCTGATTGTCGGTTCCGAAGGAACTCTTGGAGTCGTAACGAAGATTTGGCTTAAACTCCTTCCTCTGCCGAAGTACAGGGCTGACCTCTTAGTGCCTTTTGACACGATGCAAGAAGCAATAGAAGTCGTGCCGAAGGTTATGACGATGGGCGGGATTGTCCCCACATCAGTGGAATTCATGGACAGCATGTCGATAAAAGCTGCTGAACTCTATCTCAACCAAGTCCTTCCTCATAGTGACGCAGGCGCCTACATTATCGTGGAAGTTGAGGGGAGTTCTGAGACGCAGGTGGAAGAGGACTACGAGACCATAGGAAAGTTATGCCAGGGAAATGGCGGTATAGAGGTATATGTGGCTGACAACTTGTCTACCCAGGAGCGTATATGGAAAGCGAGAAAATGCGTGGCAGAGGCCTTGCGCGTTGTAAGCCCGGTGTATTGCATGGAAGATATCACTGTGCCCACCGGCGAGATTCCTAAGATGCTTAAGGAGATAACCGCTATTTCGGAAAAGCACGGTGTGAAAATACCATGCTTCGGACATGCAGGCGACGGCAATATCCACGCGACACTGCTTAGGGAAGACATGGATGAGGATACATGGGCGAATATTAAAGAGCAGGTTCTTGAGGAGATGTATGCTGCCACATATGTGCTGGGCGGAAACCTTTCGGGTGAACACGGGATTGGGGCCAAGAGGCTTCATTTCCTGGAGAAGCTCATGGATCCGGTAGCCCTTGATGTCATGCGACGAGTCAAGCGGGCTATTGACCCTAACCTTGTCTTGAACCCGGGCAAGATCTTTGACTTGTGATTGAATAAGGTTGTTTGCAACTGATGTAGCCGTTTGGTAAACTGAGGGTGTCGTAGATATGATTTAGGCTTATGGAGACGAGATTATGCGGAAATACCATGTCCACACCTTTGGATGCCAAATGAACGAGCACGATTCTGAGATTATCCGAGGAGTACTTGAACAGCGCGGATTTCAGGCTACGGACTCTCCTGACAATGCGGACATAATAATATTCAATACCTGTTGCGTAAGGGAGAACCCTGAGCGAAAGGTATATGGAAGGGTTGCGGAGCTAAAAAGACTGAAGATGGAGAATCCTGACCTGATAATCGGGATAGCAGGTTGCATGGTACAACAACCCGGGGAGGTGGAGCGTATAGCAAAGCGCCTTCCCCATGTGGATCTGATTTTCGGCACCATGAACATCCACGAACTCCCCGAGCTCCTAGATCAGGTGGAAGCAGGCTATAAGGCCTACCGCATATGGGAAGGAGACGTTGAGAGGGACGGGAGCATCATAGAAGGGCTTCCCATACGTCGCGCCCCAGGCGTCTCAGCCTGGGTTTCCATTATCTACGGGTGTAACAACTTCTGCTCCTATTGTATTGTCCCATACGTTCGCGGGAGGGAAAGGAGCCGGGAGTTCCAGGATATTATAGATGAAGTCAAGAGACTGGGGCAGGAGGGATTCCACGAAGTCGTCCTGCTCGGTCAAAACGTGAACGCCTACGGACGGGATCTCA
>JAAZEW010000105.1 GCA_012512055.1 Bacillota bacterium
ATTTTGACAGAGCTTGAGAAGCGGAGCCCTTCGAGGCCACAACAGATGAGCCTCCTTGCTGTTCTTATGGACGAGGCGTGCGCTGCATCCTCACCCTCTAAGGATCAGAGTATTGTAGAGGACATAAGAGAGATGGATATCGATTCTATGACGCCTTTGGAGGCCCTTACGCGCCTTGCGGAATTGAAATCAAGGATTGAGGGGAAAGAGAACCTGTGAGTATGGATGAGCGCATAGTAGTCCTTGATGAGGATACCATTAATAGAATCGCCGCAGGTGAGGTTGTGGAGAGGCCTGCGTCGGTGGTGAAGGAATTTATAGAAAACGCCATTGATGCCGGGGCAACTGAGATCACCGTTGAGACTCAGGGGCCGCCAGGGACATTCATCAAAGTATCTGACAATGGGAAAGGTATGAGTCGCCATGATTTGCGTCTTGCTTTCATACGCCACGCTTTCACCAAGAAAAGGACAGCTGACGATCTCGCAACTGTGCACAGCATGGGATCTCGCGGCGAAGCGCTTCCCAGTATAGCTGCGGTATCCCGGATAGAGGTTATCACCTGCCGCAAACAGGATCCGGTAGGGACGAAAGTCGTATTCGAAGGAGGCTCTCTTATCTCCGAGGAGAACCATCCCAGGCAAGTTGGGTCAACCTTAGTGTGCCAGGACTTATTCTTTAATACTCCTGCCAGACGTAAGTTTCAACGAAGCCCGTCCACGGAAGCGGGACATATACGCGATACAGTGGCAAGGTTGGCCCTCGCCCAACCGAATGTACGGTTCCGCCTTATATGCGACGGTAAGGTCGTATTTGTCTCCCAGGGCCAAGGTGATAAGCGTAATACCATTGCTTCAGTTTATGGTACAGAGATTGTCAAAGGCTTGCTGCCTATTGCTGCAGGATCCGGAGACACTCACATTGAGGGCTTCATCACTCCTCCTGACGTCTCAAGGACAAGGCGTGATATGCAACACGTGTTTGTCAACTGCAGGCCTTGTGTTGTTCCCGTCCTTACTAGGACTGTTGAGAATGTCTACGGGAGGAGGCTCCCGACACGTCGTTACCCTGCAATTTTCCTGTGGATATTGACTAATCCTGTATCTGTGGATGTAAATGTCCATCCTGCAAAAAGGGAAGTAAGGTTCTCAAAGAACCATGATGTTTTCAGGCTTGTAGCACAAGCGGTTTCATCTGCGCTGAGATCAACAGGGGTTGCGCCCAGCCTCGGATGGGAGACGGAACAGGGAGGCAGAGGTCGAGAAGGTGCAAGGGATATGATGATGCCGGGGTATGACAGCTCAGGAGGCATCCACGATTTAGGCTCAGGCGCGGGAGATCGTGGCTTCTCGGACGCAGGCACGATAGAGGACTTTCATGCCCGCTATTCCGTGGGTTGGCAGTCTGAGGCAGCCGGCGGACGGTTCAGGCCTATCGGAATCTTTAAAGATACATATATCCTGGCTGAAGACAGCGAGGATCTGGTGATTATCGATCAGCATGCTGCCCATGAGCGGATAATATACGAAGAGATCTTAAACGCGCTGACTGAAGGCGCACATGTCAATACGCAGACTCTCATCCCACAGCCTTTGGAATTTGCGCCAGGCGTGGTGCAGGAAGTTGTGCCGTACCTTTCTGAACTTGAGGGAATAGGTATTATCCTTGAGGAATTCGGTTCGTCATCATTGCTTCTAAGAGGCGTGCCTTCCGCGCTTACCGCGTTTTCCGGGACTGATCCAATTGGCGCTGTGTCTTCTGCGATTGAGCTACTTGCTGACGAAATATCTTCCGGCATGGATGACGCTAAGGCGACGGGGCGGATTTTTGACCTGCTAGGCCGTGTTGCAGCCGAGCTTGCGTGCAAGGCTGTTGTCAAAGCCCGTGACAGGTTAGAGCCTGGGGAAGTTCGGAAGCTTCTCTCTGATCTTGCATGTGCTTCGGATCCCTACTCATGTCCCCACGGGCGTCCGACCCTCCTCAGGATAAGCCGGGATGAACTGGAACGGACCTTTCGGAGAAAATAGGAAGGAAGTAACCGAAGGATGTGTTAGGTTTTGTGAATGACTCAGCGAATCAAAGGATGAATACAGGGAATCGAGAGAGCCATCCGGTTGCGCCTGACTGGCTTGTGGTAATCACAGGTCCTACTGCAGTCGGAAAGACTGACATATCTATTGACGTTGCCGGGCAACTTGACGGTGAGATAGTGTCCTGTGATTCTATGCAGGTATACAAGTATATGGATATCGGAACTGCAAAACC
>JAAZEW010000106.1 GCA_012512055.1 Bacillota bacterium
CAAGGTTACGCTGTGCAACTGGGAGAACGAGATTGTTCTGTGCAGCGAGGGCATCAGAAACTCATCGAAGAATCACCATCGCCGGTTCTGGACAAGACTATCAGCCGAGCCATGGCGAATGCAGCTTTACGAGGTGCAGAGGCTGTCGGGTATACGAACGCGGGCACAGTTGAATTCCTTGTTGACTCTGAAGGCAGGCATTACTTCTTAGAGATGAATGCAAGGATTCAAGTGGAGCACCCGGTAACTGAGTTTGTCACCGGGATTGATATTGTGAAAGCCCAGTTCATAGTAGCTTCTGGCGAACCATTGCCCTTCAGCCAGGGGGATGTGGACATAAAAGGCCATGCCATAGAATGCAGGATATGTGCGGAGGACCCTGAGAGAAGCTTTGTGCCCACGCCGGGACGAGTGAGCAAACTGATATTGCCCGGCGGGCCATGGGTTAGGGTGGATACCGCCCTTTATCCGGGGTGCTACGTTCCACCCTACTATGATTCACTGATTGCTAAAGTCGTGGTGTGGGGTAGGACCAGAAATGAAGCCATACTAAGAATGGCAAGGGCTTTGGACGAATTTATAATTGAGGGGATTTCCACGAACCTGGAGTTTCAACGTAAGCTCGTTACAAGCTCAGTATTTCGAGAAGCGAAGATTTACTGCGATAATGATGTTCGGGCCCTGGTTTTCGGGGACGGGCATTGATTGCGACTGATAACATGTGCTGATATAATACACCCAGGAGGAGGGTGTGAGCGCTATGCAGCCAGGAGAACTGCGTTACCCTGAGGCTCCTTTACACGGAGCACGTGAGGCTCTTGGGACCGTGAAGATCGCAGGCGAGGTAGTCAGCGTAATCGCCGGCCTCGCTGCTACGGAAGTCGAAGGCGTAGCCGGCATGTCCAGTGGTATTACAGGGGACATCGCCGAGCTGCTTGGACGTCGAAACCTAGCCAAAGGGGTCAAGGTTGAAGTAGGAGAGAGGGAAGCCGCTGTAGACCTCTATGTTATTGTGGACTACGGTGTCAGGATCCCTGAAGTCGCGTGGAAAGTACAGCAAAATGTAAAACAGGCTATTGAGAGTATGACCGGCCGTGAAGTCGTAGAGGTCAATGTCCATGTCCAGGGAGTGAATTTCCTGACACAGGAGAAGAAAGAGGAGCCGAGAGTACGCTAGCAACACCGGTGAAAGGGGCAGTTCTATGAGGATACATGACCGGGTCGTTGTATTCATCTCAGCTATACTGCTGCTTGCGGTAGGGATGATTTTTATTGCCATGGCATTCGGGCCTAATCCCACCAGTTTCTTTGCACATATCTTTCTTACCCGGCAGTACGGCGGCCTGCGTCCCGCTGTAATCGTTATTTCGATTATTTGTGTAGCAGCAGGCGCGTATTTGGTGTGGCTTGCTTTCCGAAGCCGAGGGCGAAGGAAGACCGTTGTTCGCGCTACCGGCCTTGGTGAGGTCAGGATTTCGTCATTGGCCATTGAAACCCTGATTAAGCGGGGTGCACGTGAAGTCCCGGGCATACAGGATGTTGATACCGTAGTTGACGTTTCAGGGGAAGACATTGAGGTATATGTGTCAGTTGTCGTCAGTCCTGATGTCTCTATTCCAGGAGTGGCCGAGCAGATTCAAGCCAAGCTTGGGAGATACATCAGTGATACAATCGGAGTGGACGTGTCCAGAGTGACAGTGCATGTACGCAATGTAGGCCATGACGAGAGGCCCAAGAGGGTAATCTAGTTACTTTGGACAGACTCTGATGTCGTCTCGGCATCTCCTTGGACAAGGTGGAAGATGTGGACTGCAAAGGGAAAGAGGTGCAAGTCAATGCGGCCCGGGATGGGAGATTTCTTGCGTGTCGCTCTTGCTAGATATCCGGGAAAGCTAATAGGGACATTTCTGGGATTAATCGTCGGGCTGGTTATGGTGATTGCAGGCCCTATTGCCGGACTTTACTTGGCTGTTTGCATAGGAGCAGGCTACCTTGCCGGTAATTACGTGGATCGGGGAAGAAGACATACAAAGGATATTTTCCTGGAAGACTTTCTCCCGCCTGATGAAGGCTGATGCGGAACTGGGAGGTTAGGGGGATTACTTTGACAAGGAGGGATGCGCGAGAAGCAGCGTTCATTGTGCTTTTTCAAGTAGATGTCGGACGAATGAAACCTGAAACCGCCATTTCGACCACACTAAGCGACAAGGACGCCGGAAGCCGAAATGTCGATTACATTCACCGTGTCGTTCTTGGAGCCCTCGCGAACCTCGAGTCTATCGACGATACCATTTCCCGCCTTGCCATCGGTTGGACGTTGGAGCGGATGGGAGCGGTAGACAGGAATCTTCTCAGGCTTGCGGTCTATGAGATACTATTCCTTGACGATATCCCCATAAATGTAGCGATAAATGAGGCGGTGACCCTCGCCCGGAAGTTCGGTGATGAGGAGTCATGGAAATTCATAAATGGCATTTTAGGGAAGTTGGCCAGGGAGACGAAAGAAGACTAGATGCTTGCCGTATACTCTGTGTCTGAAATAGGTAAATACATAAAAGCCCTGGTAGAGAGTGATGACTTTCTTGCCGGTGTCTGGATAAAAGGTGAGGTCTCCAATTTCACCCTGCATTCATCAGGACATATGTATTTCAGTTTAAAGGATGAGTTCAGCAGGCTGAGATGCGTGATGTTCAGGTCGCAAAACTCTCGCCTTAAGTTCATTCCTTCCGACGGAATGTCGGTATTCGCATACGGCGCTATAGGGATGTATGAGAGATCCGGCGATGTTCAGCTTTATGTTGAAGACATGATGCCTTCCGGAACAGGTTCCTTGTATCTGGCTTTCCTTCAGCTCAAGGAGAAACTGGATAAGGAAGGGCTTTTCTCGCCTTCCAGGAAAAGGGAGATTCCAAGCTTCCCCAAAGTTGTGGCAGTGGTGACTTCTCCCACAGGGGCTGCCGTACGTGACGTAATCACAGTAATCAAGCGGCGCGCGCCCGGTGTTACCGTTCTTGTCGTCCCTGCGCTGGTTCAAGGTGACGGTGCTCCTGACAGTATTGTGCAGGCTCTTGATTTGGTGAATCGGGCCGGTTTCATCGATGTTGTCATTGTCGGACGAGGCGGGGGCTCAATTGAGGAGCTCATGGCATTTAATGATGAGAGGGTCGCACGGGCAATTGCTGCGTCGAGGGTTCCTGTAATATCCGCCGTAGGGCATGAGACAGATTTCACTATCGCCGATTTTGTCGCTGACATGCGGGCTGCCACTCCGTCCGCTGCTGCTGAAATAGCTGTACCTGACATGAGCGAACTGGGAAAGACCCTTTTTCAGCTCAACTTGCGTCTCACAAGTAGTATTCGGACGGTTGTATCTGACAATAAAGGCAAGCTCCGGTCGCAGGCCAGGTCGCATGTTTTGAGGTTTCCAATGGAGCTGACGAGAGACCACCGCCTGAGGCTTTGCGTTGCAGGAGATCGTCTTTATGCTTTTGTCAACGGTGTGCTTTGGAAAAGGCGTGAAGATTTCAGGGCTTTGGCAGGTCAACTTGAGGGCCTAAGCCCTTTAAGGACTCTCGGCCGCGGGTATGGTTTCATTAGAAAACTCCCTGAGAAGAGTGTAGTGTGCAGTGTGGGACAGGTTGCGCCTGAAGAAGACTTGGAAGTGGTGCTTCAAGACGGGAGCTTTACGGCTACTGTGAAGTCTGTGCTTGAGGAGGAGGAGAGCGCGGGTGGAAAAGACAAAAGAGGATATTAGTTTTGAAGAAGCCATGAAGCAACTGGAGGAAATGGTAGACTCCTTAGAATCAGGAGCTCTCGGGCTTGAGGAATCCCTTGAGGCATTCGAAAAAGGGATGTCTCTTGTAAGAATATGCCAAAAAAAGCTGGAGAACGCTGAAACCAGAATCGCTCAGCTCATTGAAACAAAAGACGGAAAGCTTGTCACAGAATCATTTCGGGTTGGGGACGAGCCGTAGTGGAGAAGACTGTAAATGATTTGAAATTGATGATAGACACAGCGCTGGATGCTGCCATCCCTTCATCCGATACACACCCTGAACTGCTTCACAAAGCCATGAGATACGGGGTATTTCCAGGCGGTAAGAGGATCCGTCCGCTCCTTGTGTTGTCCACTGCGATGATGGTGGAAAGGGTGAGGCGCGGAGACTCGGCGCGCCTCAGGCAAATACTTGAGCGAGGCATTCCACCTGCAGTTGCCATTGAGCTAATGCATTCATACTCTCTTATCCATGATGATTTGCCGTCTATGGACAATGATGACTTTCGGCGAGGGCTACCTACCGTTCATAAGGCTTTCGGGGAGGCGGAAGCGATCCTCGCAGGGGATGCCTTGCTCTCTCTTGCGTTTGAAGTAGTCTCGAAAGAGGAAGCCTATGAACTAATGGGCTCTCTGACTTCAGTTAAGATCGCATACGAACTGGCGTCAGCATCAGGAAGCCTTGGTATGGTCGGTGGACAGGTTATGGATATCTCTCCGGTTCACTGTGATATCGGAGTGGAGTACACCGAAAAAATGAGCGATCTGAAAACCGGTGCCCTGATGAAGGCTGCAATCAGATGTGGCGCAATCGTGGCGGGTGCAAGCAGCAATGAGTTGAAAATTCTCACGCGTTTTGGGGAATTGTTCGGGCGTGCGTTTCAAGTTCGAGATGATATCTTGGACTTCCACGAGGAAGGCCTTTTGACATTCTCCCGAGTGTTAGGGGTAGAAAAGGCAGAATTGTATTGCTCCAGTCTTTTCTCTTCCGCTATTGACATTCTAAAACCTTATGAGAAGCAAGCGGAAGAACTCCTTTGGCTTACCACGGGGGCTATCGGGTTTGGTTGATGGCAAATTTCGCATATGATATAATCAAGTTCATCAGGGTAGGTGGTGCAGTATTCTAGTCAGCGCCTCCATCTTTGAAGGCGGGCCTAAAAATCCGTCAAGGGCACATCGATGAAGTCCCTGGTGCCGGCTGCCGACGCCCAGTTGGGGGTCGGTGC
>JAAZEW010000107.1 GCA_012512055.1 Bacillota bacterium
CTTGTCTGGTAATGGGTTCCAACCTGTAGCAGGCATGAAGTTCGATCTCATCTTATGCAATCCCCCGATTCGAGCAGGTAAATCAGTAGTATTCCCCCTGATCACGGAAGCGCGGGAATTCCTGGAGCCCGGTGGGTGTCTGCTTGTGGTGGCCCGTACGAAACAAGGGTCAAAGAGCATACTAAAGCACATGTCAGGGGTGTTTGATGTAGCGCGGGAAATTGAGAAAGGCGGTGGTTACCGGGTTATGAAAGGCTCCGATTCCGGTGGCGGTCTTTGCTAGGTAGCGCACGCATAGTTATGTTATAGGAGCTGTTCGCCTAAAGAGAGCTTCCTTTCTCTTGGCATGGCGCGCTCCAAAGGGTGAATTCCTGTTGAAGTCACCGGTGGTTATCCTCTGGACAAATCGGGCTTGGCTTGTTGCCTTGGGAACGATTGGGATAGTCATGGCATTCCTCCTTATCCTTACCTACGTATCAGTAAAAGTCAGTGTTCCTCTTTCAGAAGCAGTATGTGGCAAAACCATTGTTATCGATCCCGGCCACGGGGGAATCGATGCAGGCGCAAAGGGACGTTCAGGAGTCATGGAGAAGGATGTCGTCCTGGACATAGGCTTGCGCTTAGCTGGTTTGTTTAATCGAGCTGCCGTTTACACACTCCTAACCCGAAATACAGACGATGGTCTCATAGAACCCGGCAATCGTCCCAATGCCGGCTGGAAGAGGCTTGATCTGGAAGGTCGCATCGCGCTCGCGACTGAACACAATGCAGACATATACGTCAGTATTCATGCCAATAGTTTTCCGGAGCCTGTCTGGTCCGGGGCGCATACTTTTTATCATAGCAAGTCAGATGATGCTAAAGTACTTGCCATAGCCATTCAGAAGGAACTTGTCAGCCGTCTCGGACCGAATCTCCGAAAAGCGAAATCAGGTGATGATTATTTTGTGCTACGCAAGTCGACGATGCCTGCAGTCATTGTAGAAGTGGGCTTCCTGTCAAATCCGCGGGAAGAAGCCTTGCTGGCCCAAGCTGATTACAGGACGCAGGTAGCTGAAGCTATCTTCTATGGAACTGTGAATTATCTTGTGGACTCTTATGAGAAAGGTAAGCCCCGGGAACGTGATGAATCCAGGCCGACTTCTGATTTGCCAAGTGAATTCACAGACATCCAGGATCATGCCTCGCTATACTCAAGGGCCAGGGCAGCTTTGAACCTGGAGGAAAATGAAGTAGCCCTGTACTTTGCAGGCCCCACGAATTTCGATGATGATCTCATGCCTGAGGTCCGCGAAATCCCCGGTCTGGGAGCAGAGAGCAATCCGGACTTACGTGCCTCTCGAGTAGTCCAAGAACTCATAAAAGGGCCTGCACGCGGAAGTGTGCTGTGCCCCACGTTACCGCGAGGCACATCCCTTAAGTCTGTCAAGATTGTTGATAATGTAGCTTACGTGGACTTCAGCAAGGAAATCACGGAGAATCACTGGGGAGGGAGCAGGGCAGAGGAGTTGACTGTCTATTCCATTGTAAATACGTTAACAGATGTCCCGGGAATCAAAGAAGTCCAAATTCTTATCGAAGGTCTGGTATCCTCCACTATTGCAGGCCACATTATCCTTGACAAACCCCTTTCTCCCAACTTCGACATCATAGAGTTTGGGCAATTCTGAGATGGGGGTAAAGAGGAAAAACCTGACGACTTACAGAATATCATAGCATCCTAGGGATTATCCTACGACTGAGAAAAGCGCTTTTGCGCGAGAAAGTCGAGGTGTGGTTTCTATGAAGCAAACAGGCGTGGTATTGTGCGTCCTTGCCCCTCATCCGCCCCTTCTCATACCGGAGATAGGGAAAGGCGATACCGGTGCTGTCAAGGCCACGCAGAAAGCCATGGAAGAGCTGGCTTGCCGTGTAAATCAAGCCAAACCTGACGTGGTCATTGTCATCAGTCCTCATGCGCCTTTGTTCCGAGATGCGATAGCGATCTTAGTGGATGACCCTCTTTACGGGGATTTTTCCGCTTTCGGCGTGCCCGAAGCAAAATACCGCTTCAGGAATGATCCGGAGCTCATCTCCGCTATCGTGGACGAGGCCGGTAAGACAGGGGTGAGAGCTCACAGGTTCGAATTGGAGAGCGGAGGCATGGTGACAAGGTCTAAAGGGCTGGATCATGGGGTTCTTGTTCCTATGCATTTCATAAGCAAAGAGGTGGGACAGGGTGTTCCTATAGTAGTCATGGGCACCGCTTTGCTTCCTCGTGATGCTCTTTTCTCTTTCGGACAGGCCATCGATAGCGCAGCCCGGAGGCTGGAGCGGAGGGTTGTCCTTGTTGCCAGCGGAGACTTGTCACACCGCCTGACTCGGCAGGCGCCTGCAGGCTATAGCCCCCGGGGCCGGGAATTCGATGAAAGACTTATTCAACACTTGCGGGACACTGATATCCAAGGGATTCTATCCTTAGATGATTCCTTGCTGGATGAGGCAGGTGAGTGCGGATACCGTCCGGTGGTGACTGCGCTTGGCGCTCTCTCCCGTGATGATCTCAGGTCAGAGGTACTGTCATACGAAGGCCCGTTCGGAGTGGGTTATGGATGTGCGCTTTTCGGTCCGGAGACGGGTTCTGCCAAGAACTGCGATTCCGGCCGGTGCCCGTCAGGTGAGAGCTTTCCTGTAAAGC
>JAAZEW010000108.1 GCA_012512055.1 Bacillota bacterium
AACAGAGTATCCTACTCCCCGAGGGACTGTTCATGCAGTTCGTGATGTCGACCTTGTGTTGGGGAAAGGTGACATTCTGGCGATTGTAGGTGAGTCAGGATGCGGTAAGAGCGCATGCCTTCTCTCGATAATGCGGCTTATCCCTCGTCCGGGACGGATCGCTAAAGGGTCTGTCAAGTTTGAAGGGACGGAGCTCCTGACTCTGTCCGAGGCGGAAATGCGGGACTTGCGAGGCAAGGATATGGCTATGGTCTTCCAAGACCCTATGACAACCTTGAACCCGGCATACCGGGTGGGGGAGCAGATTTCGGAGTCACTTCGTGTTCACGGGCTTCTTGCAGGGTTTCCCAGGCGCCTCTTGCGTGAAGAGCGAGAGAAAGAGCGGGAGCAAGTGATAAATCTTCTCAAACAAGTGGGGATACCCTCTCCGGAGCACAGGCACCTTGAGTATCCCCACCAATTCAGCGGTGGGATGCAGCAACGCATCCTTATTGCTATCGCCCTTGCGTGCAGGCCCAAGGTTATACTTGCAGATGAACCTACCACTGCCTTGGATGTGACAGTCCAGGCGCAAGTGCTTGACTTAATGCGAGAAATCAATGAGGAGCTTGGGACAGCAGTAGTCCTCGTCACCCATGACCTGGGTGTTGCTGCCGAATTCTGTCATAAGGCTGCTGTGATGTACGCAGGCCAAATCGTTGAGTCAGGAGAAATTGAAGACGTGCTTTCTGCGCCGCTTCATCCTTACACACGAGGACTCCTAAGGTCAATTCCCCAGATTGGCCAGAGGCGCGAACTCGTTCCGATAGACGGTGAAGTCCCTGACCTTACCGACCTTTCTCCCGGATGCAGCTTCGCCCCGCGCTGTAAGGAAGCTGACTCATACTGCCTTTACGCCGAGCCGCACCTCGTCCCGCTGGATAACGGACGCAAAGTCCGCTGCCACCTTTATGCCTAGGCTTTGATTCGCAACCACCCAAAATGCTGCTCGGGGAAATGTGGTAGCAAAGCACACGGTGAAAAGAAAACTGTGGTCGTTTTACGACCACACCGATTAATGCCAACCTCTCTTGCGAATAATTCCTTAGTTGGGGTAAATCATAAGAATAGGCCGAGCCTTCCAGAGTAAGGATGTAACGTCTGCTGCATGCCAGGCTACACACCAGACGTTTGCGCCCGTAGAGGGGCTCATTCAAGTCCGTGAGCTGCAGTTAATATTGAGGATCTGCGCATTTTGCGAAGCCTGCGGGAAGCCGGACATGAGGAGCGACATGCCGAAGCAGGGACATAAGAGGCTGGGCACATAAGAAGCTCGGGATCCGGACAACATTTGACACCTGTTGAGAGTATCATCTGACTTACATGGGCGCAACAGGCATTAGAGATGTTGCAGATAAGAGAGCTCGTGAGGAGGAGATATGATGCACGTGATTATGCTTTCGTGGGAGTATCCGCCGAGGGTGGTCGGGGGTATAGCCAGGCACGTGGAAGACCTTGCGAAAGCCCTTGTCAAGCATGGAGTGGACGTTGATGTGATCACCTGCGGCCACGATAAGGCCTGCGAGGAAGAGGATGACGAAGGAGTAAAGGTGTTCAGGATCCCTTTTCAGAATCCTTCTCCGCCTGACTTCATAACCTGGGTCATGCAAATGAACCTGAACCTCATGGAGCGCGGGATTGAGCGGGCTGCCACAGGCGCGGACCTGGTGCACGCACACGATTGGGTGGTTGCCTACTCCGCGAAAGCACTGAAACATGCTTTTAACATACCTCTTGTCGGCACGATTCATGCCACGGAATACGGCCGAAATTGGGGCCTTCACAATGACTTGCAGCGATACATCAGCAATGTCGAATGGTGGCTGGGGTTCGAATCGTGGCGCGTCATATGCTGCAGCGAACATATGCAGCGGGAGCTGTCATGGATCTTTCAGCTTCCCGGCGACAAATTGCGCGTGATTCCCAATGGCGTGGATCCTGCCAGGTTTGCAGTGTCTCCCAACGAGGATCTTGCAGCTTTTCGGTCAGGGTGGGCTGCGCCTGATGAGCAAATCGTCTTCTTCATTGGCAGACTTGTTCATGAGAAGGGAGTCCAAGTCCTCCTTGACGCATTCTCGAAAGTCCTGGCATACAGGGACAAGGTCAAACTGGTTATTGCAGGTAAAGGCCCTGCAACTGCATATCTTAAGGAGCATGCCGGTAACCTGGGAATCTACAACAGAGTCTTCTTTGCCGGGTTTGTCGATGACGCAACCCGCAACAAACTCTACAAGTGTTCAGACGTGGCTGTTGTACCCAGCCTTTATGAGCCGTTCGGTATCACCGCGCTGGAAGCTATGGCTTCGGAGACGCCGGTTGTGGTCTCAGATGTAGGAGGGTTAGGTGAAGTCGTCAGGCATGGGGTCACCGGCATGAAATGCTATCCGGGCAGCCCAAATTCACTTGCAGATAATATCCTAACCCTTCTTGCAGATCAAAGGTTATGCGACGGGATTCGCGCAAATGCCACAAGTGATGTCCTAACTGAGTTCAACTGGGACATAATAGCTGAAGCGACCTCCCAAGTTTACGACGAAGTCCATGAGGCATACAGGGCAAGTCCGTGGGCGGTAACGAGGCCAAGCTGGGTCTTTCAACCCCAGGAGGCTGTCCCGCCTGAGTATTCTCGATACTTTGCACACGATACCGTATAGGCATTCAGTTGTGCAGGCTCAAAGACCTGTGATTTCGCAAAGGTCGCCTGATCAAAGGTGTTTGACAGGTGCTTTGATATGCACACAGCGCACTCAGGCATTTACGCATATTTACATGCGGGACGGGGACACACGAGGACTGCAGACGAAAGGGCAACAGGTCATATAGACAATACTGGAACGGAGGCAGGATTCCCTTGAAGGCAGTAGTGATGGCAGGCGGAAAAGGGACGAGGCTCAGGCCTCTTACATGTGACAGGCCGAAACCTATGGTGCCGGTGGTGAATCGCCCGATGTTGGAGCATGTCATAAACCTTCTGAAGCTCCACGGGTTTTACGATGTTTTCGCAACACTCTACTACATGCCTGAAGTGATTCAGGACTATTTCGGCCAGGGAGAGAGGCTTGGGGTTGCGATGCATTACGCTATTGAAGATACCCCTCTTGGCACGGCAGGAAGCGTCAAAGCATGCGAGCGTTACCTGGACTCAACTTTTCTCGTGATCTCCGGGGACGCCCTAACAGACATCCACTTGGGCGAGGCGGTCGAGTTTCACAAGGCCAAAGGAGCAATTGCCACAATTGTCCTCACTCACGTCACAAGCCCTTTGGAGTACGGGGTCGTAATCACTGACGATGACGGCCGCATTACTCGCTTTTTAGAGAAGCCAAGCTGGAGCGAGGTATTCAGCGATACTGTGAATACCGGTATCTATGTGTTGGAACCAGAGGCGTTACGCCTTTTCGACGCAGGGAAGCAGTTTGACTTCAGCAAGAACCTGTTTCCGCTTATTCTAAAGAAAGGGCTGCCTCTGTTCGGGTACGTTGCTGACGGCTATTGGAGCGATGTGGGGAATATCGAGCAATACCGCCAGACCCATTACGATATCCTCCAAGGGCCGGCACACGTGAATATTCCGGGAGAGGAGATCGCAAGAGGCATTTACATAGGGACAGGCACTGAAATCCATCCAGATACAAGGCTTGAGGCTCCTATTGTGATCGGGGACTCCTGTCGTATCAGGCGAAATGCAGAGATTGGTTCATGCACGGTTATCGGACACAATAATATCCTAAACGAAGGCCTTTCCGTAAAACGCAGTGTGCTCTGGGATGACTCCTTCTTCGGGAAGGACACTGAACTGAGAGGCGCTATCGTATGTAGTAGAGCAAGCCTTAAGGCTAAGTCAGCAGTATTCGAAGGGTCGGTCATCGGATCTCGTTCTGTCGTAGGAGCGCACTCAATCATCAAACCCGGTGTGAAGATATGGCCTGAGAAGGTAATTGACGCAGGAACCACCATAACCACGAGTCTTGTGTGGGGAGCCAAGTGGTCCAAGAGGCTGTTCGGGACATATGGAGTCTCAGGCCTTGTCAACGTGGAGCTGACCCCGGAAATCGCAGCGAAACTAGGTGCAGCTTACAGTTCATGCTTCAAAGAGAGGCCGCAAGTGGTTGTGAGTTCAGATGCGTACAAGCCTTCTCGCATGGTAAAAAGGGCGCTCACATCAGGCCTCCTCTCAGGAGGCGCAGGTGTCTATGACCTTGGCCGCATGACCACCTCTGTAACTCGTTACGCCGTTACAGCATTAGGGGTTACAGGAGGCCTTCACGTGAGGCTTTCTCCGTATGACCCCGATATCGCCTTAATCGAATTCCTAGACGATAAAGGCATGAATATCGATAAACCCACGGAACGAAAAATCGAGAACGCCTTCTTCAGCGAGGATTTCGCCAGGGTGAGTCCGGATGATATCGGAGAAGTGGCTTTTCTTGCCCGTCTTATCGAGGAGTACCTGGACTGTCTGCTCCAAACAATCTCAGTGGACCTAATAAGAGCGAAGCGATTTCAAGTCACCGTGGACTACGACCCCGGGAATCTGTCTCTTCTTCTGCCATCCTTCCTTTCTGCGCTGGGTTGCGGTGTATCTACGTCAGACCGGGATAATGGCTTGGACCAGGGGCCGAGGCACCTCCTGGACATGCTGGATTCCCTATCGTTCCTGGCAAAGTCTGTCATCGTTCAGCAGGCGGATCTTGGCATAATCGTTGACAGCAATGCAGAACGGTTGCTCCTTGTTGATGAGAAAGGCAACAGGGTATCTGACGACCTGCTTATGGCCCTCATGTCACTGCTTGTCCTAAAATCCCAGGAAGGGGCTACTGTGGCAGTGCCTGTCACAGCTTCCCGAATCATCGAGGATATGGCCAGAAGCTACCGCGGACGCGTAGTTCGCACCCGGGCTAACCCCAGATCAGTCATGGAGAGAGCAATTGAGGAGAAGATTTTCATAGGAGAAAAAGGCCTCCCGGGATTTCAGGCGCCTTTTGATGCGCTCTTCTCTCTTGGGAAAATCCTCGAAACCATGGCAAGGGATGGCATCAGCCTCTCGGAACTGGTCTCTATGGTTCCTGAGTTCTATATCAGCAAGCGCAGCGTCAAATGCCCTTGGGAAGCTAAGGGTAAGGTAATGCGTACTCTAATCGACGAGACCCGCACAAAGAAAGTCGAGCTGATAGACGGTATCAAAGTCTACCACGAAACAGGCTGGGCTTTGGTTCTGCCTGATTCGGAAGAACCGCTCTTCCACATCTACAGCGAGGCTTCGACTCCCGGTGAAGCCGAGGCGTTGAGAGAGGCTTACATGAACCGTATTAACGAAATCGGGCTAATTTGATCCTTAGAGTGGCATGTAGCGCCCGCAAGGCTGCGCCTGCCTAAGCCTTAGCATAGACACTGTAGTCTATCTCGGGGAAAATGTTGTTTCTGTATTCAATGTCCGAAAGCCAGCCTTCGTCAATAGACTCCCGTCTGATATCCTCATAGAGTTTCGTGAAGCGCCACAAGTGCTCTTTAGTGCGCCTGACTGCGTAGGGAACTACAGTCCCTGTTTTCATGATAAACGCCCAGTCGCTGCTCTGAGCCAGTAGCAGCTCCCGGGCTGCCTGGTTTAACGCACGCCTTCTCAAACCGTCAGATGAGGGATAGGCTTTTGCCAGGTCTGCCATTCTTTCCGCTGCTTTGTGAAGGTGGCGGTAGATCCAATCGTTGGAGCCTTCCAGCCAGACCTCGTTGTAACCTTTGTATCCCCAGCTTGACAAGGACGGCGTAGACACCTGGTTACGCTGATATGTGTTCAGGTAATCTCCCGGCGTGACCAGCTCGAACACATTCTGGTCGTAGGTTACTTTTCTCACAAGATAATCAAGCCACTCCGGCCCCTCAAACCACCAATGTCCGAAGAGCTCAGCATCGTAAGGCGCGACTACGATGGGCTTTCTGTCCATAACAGATGCCAGGTATTCGATTTGCCTCTCTCTGTTGAACATGAAGTTCCCTGCGTGGATTGCAGCCTTTCTCAGCGCACGTTGCCTGTCATAAGGCTGTTTGTCATGGGTCTTCCCGGTAATTCTATAGTACTTCACTCCCGTGCTGATACGGGTTCCGCCTGGATGGATGTACGGCTTTATGTAATCGTAATCCAGGTCATAGCCGATATCGCGATAGAATTCCCGGTAATCGTAATCTCCCGGATACCCCTCGCGCGCGCTCCAAACTTGTTTGGATGATTCCATGTCCCTGCCGAAGGCAGCCACTCCTGACTTGCAGTATACCGGTGCAAATACCCCGTACTTGGGTTGAGGAGACGCGAAAAGCACTCCGTGAGCGTCTAATATGAAATACTTGATACCTTCTTGTTTTAGATACTCATCATCACCTGGGTTAAAACCGCATTCAGCAAGCCAAAAGCCTTGCGAATTACGGTGAAAAGTCCGCCTGTGGTAGTCAACTGCTATCTTTACCTGGGCCTGCACCGTTTCACGGGAGATCTCCAGAAGTGGGAGGTATCCATGGGTTGCACAAGAGGTGATGATTTCCAGACATCCCCTGTCCTGAAGCTCGGTAAAGGCAGTGACCAGGTCGCATTGGTATTCATCTCGGAACATGTGTCTTGCTTCACGGAACTTCTCCAGGTACATCTTGGCATTCTCATGGAATTCCGGGAGCCAGCGAGTGCGATCAGTTTCTCTTTCAGCAAGCTCAATAAGGCGTTCTATGTGGCGGAGATATCGATCTTTTAGGAGGTTATCCTGAAGCATACACGCAAGAGGCGGGGTGAGTGACATTGTTATTCGAAATCTGATTCCTTCATCGGCCAGGCGTTTAAATGTCTTTATGAGAGGAATATAAGTCTCGGTGATAGCTTCATAAAGCCAGGTTTCCTCAAAGAAATCAGAATGCTCAGGGTGTCTCACATATGGCAAGTGAGCGTGAAGAATAATGGCGAGGTAGCCTTTTTCGTCTCCCATGTTGAAAATTCATCTCCTTGTGCGATCCGGTCCGGTATTACCATGTATTACGGGCAAGTCTGGTAGTTATTTGGCGACTCATAGAGGAGTCTTTCGATACTGCTCGGATGTCTATGACCTGCTCCCCGTCGGGCAGGGCGTGCCTTACCTGGAAAGTCCCGTCCGGACGAAGCTTGACAGGACACCCTTGAATAGTGAGACATGCGTCAGGTTGAGTAGCGCCATGGATTATCACTTCTACAAGCGCGTTAAGCCAGAACTCCTTAGCTCGTGGTTGCCGGGCCATCCGGGGGCTGGAGATCTCGCCTACAAATTCAGAGCCTGTCTCTAAGTGCATTCGTTCAGATATTGCAGAGACCATTTCAGGGGATGCCGGAATCCCGGTAGGTTTAGGGTAGTACCTTTCTATCGCTGAAATCGTCATCCATTCTTCATCAACAACCTCAGAAACGCCGGCTCTGGGAGTCCTGACAGTGTTTGATCTTGACAAGCAGATGAAACGGCCGTCATGTCCGATGAGTCCAAGCTCTGCGCAGTATGACCTATTAGGCCGGTCGACATTTATATACCAATTAGTGGCATGTTCGCCAATGTCAATGTTGACGCTTCTGTGGGAGTTGTTGCCGTCGAATTCGACATTGGTTACATCATGCACCCGGAGGGCTTTCCGGGAAGTAAGCCATCCTTCAGGCCCTAATGCCGTCGTTACCATGTCTGAAATGTCTTCAGCGATTTCCCAGTACGCGTGGATCCAATACGGGTCCCGCACCATAAGGACTACCCTGGTAGAGCCGTATCCGCCCGGAAGTTCATATTGACTGTCCCATGCATATCCAGGAGCTTTCCGGTGTTCAACAGGACTTTCTCCTATATGTAGTTCTCGAGGCTCAATGACTTGAATCTCAGGGATAACCTCTGAGACATGGATTTCCACCGCCTCAGAGGGGCCGGTGCCTTGGCTGAGGCTGTTTTCGGTCGTATTTTCCAAATTCCGCAATCAGGTTACCTCCCCACTGAATTGTGTGGACATTATAATGTGGACACCTCTGTAATAATATCTCTACTGCCACGTTGGTTTATACCATCGGAATACTGTTAAGGGATATGACTTACACTAATTATGTTCGATTTTGGAAGAGATCTCCTGAATTGAGCAAAAACCAATCCAACTACTGAGCAAGGGGGATATTCTCATGTCAATTGGGTCGTTTGTGCTTGTTCTCCACAGTCATCTGCCATATTGCAGAAAGGCAGGGGTGTGGCCTTTTGGTGAAGAGTGGGTTTTTGAGGCAATGGCGGAAACGTACATTCCACTGCTGGACATCATAGATTACCTGGCTGACAAGAATGCCCTTGGCAGCTTCACAGTGGGGTTTACCCCTGTGTTACTGGATCAACTACAAGATCCGTACATGCTGCTTCGGTTTGACGAGTACCTGGAGACTAAGATTGCTGCAGCAGAAGCCGACATTGCAAGATTCGGAGCTGAAAGCGAATGGAACCTTCAAGAACTCGCCAAGTTCTACAGAGATCGGTATGAGGGGGTCAGAAGCAGCTTCCACCTTCGACATAACGGGGATCTCGTCAATGCCTTCAAAGCTCTTCAGGACAGAGGGTTGGTTCAGATTCTGGCCGGAGCGGCTACGCATGCATACTTGCCGCTTCTCTCCAGCGAAACCTCTATCTATTCCCAACTCAAGCTCGGACATGATGTTTATACCCACATTTTCGGACGTCCTCCGCAAGGCATATGGCTGCCGGAGTGCGGGTATCGACCTCCGTCAGAGTCATCCAGTGTTGACAGGGCTCTCGAAGATTTGGGTTACTCTTGTTTTGTTGTTGATGCTCATGCCATCGAAGGCGGTGCTCCGATAGATGTATACTCGGACAGGGTTCTGAGAAAGCCCGAGGTGCGACCCGCTGCTGCGAAACGGGATTATACCTCGTATCTTTCATACTTGGTTTCAGGCAGTGACATTGCCGTACTTGGGCGGAACCAACGCACCGCCTTACAGGTATGGTCTTCAGAATGGGGTTACCCCGGTGACGGTAATTACCGGGAATTTCATAGGCGTGACCCGGTTTCCGGTTTTAGCTACTGGAAAGTCACAAGCCGGTTGGTGGACATATCCGCAAAGGAGGTATACCATCCTGATGCTGCGCTCGGGCGGGCCAAGGAGCACGCCGATCACTTTGTTGGGTTGGTGGAACGGCTCCTTCTGGATTTCAACGCAGAAACCGGGAAACGAGGAGTGATCGTAGCCCCGTTCGATGTGGAGCTTTTCGGGCACTGGTGGCTGGAAGGCCTTGATTGGTTGAAATGGGCATTGGAAGGCTTGAGCAAGAGTCCCCATGTAGAAGTCTTGTCCGCCTCAAGCTACCTGGAAAAACACCCGCCTCATGAAGAGATCGACTTGCTGGAAAGTTCATGGGGCCTCGGAGGAGGCCACTACATCTGGGATAATGAGTCAACTAACTGGATGTGGCAAGAAATTCACACCGCTGAAAAGGAAATTGAGGACATGACATTGAAGGTAAATCGTAGAGGGCGACAGGCAGACGATAACGCATCCCTAAGAGACAGGCTTCTAAAGCAAGTGGCTCGTGAGGCGCTCCTCCTTCAAAGCAGCGATTGGCCGTTTCTTGTCACCACTGAACAGGCCAGGGATTACGGCGAGAGGAGATTCCTCGAGCATAAATACAGATTTGAAAGGCTTGCGCACGCCCTGGCTGAGGATGTGATATCGCCTGAGATCGTCAACTACTTAGAACAGCTTGAGTCCATTGATGCTGTATTCCCTCAGATTGACTTCACTGCGTTCACGGGAAAGCAGGGATTCCACGGCAGATGTTGAATCTCTTCGCCTGAGGTGATGTTCCGGGGTTCAGCATGGGCCTCGGAGCAGACCGCAGGATCGAGGAGGATAACAAACAGATGAGACTTGTGGCAGATCTTCACACCCATACCGTAGCGAGCGGACATGCTTATTGCTCCGTCAATGAAATGGCCCATGCTGCGGCAGATATCGGACTGGAAATGATTGCAATCACCGATCACGGGCCGAACATGCCGGGCGGCCCCCATAAATACTACTTTGGTAATTTGCGTGTAGTCCCGCCTGTGATTGCCGGAGTCAGAGTGCTAAAAGGCATTGAGGCGAACATAGCGGGCCCGTCAGGCGAGCTTGATTTGCCCGATTCCATGCTTGCAAAATTGGATATTGTGTTTGCCGGGTTCCACACTCATACAGGTTATGACGACAGCGGGGTCTCTAAAAACACCCGGGCGCTGATAGGGGCCTTGGAAAATCCCTATGTAGACGGTATTGTCCATCCCGGGAATCCCGTTTTCCCGGTGGACATCAAAGAAGTAGTTGCCGCAGCTAAAGACCTTGGCAAACTGATAGAGATCAACAACGCATCTCTTACTGTCACCAGACTTGACAGCCTGGAAAACTGCATTAAGTTTGCAGAACGTGCAGTGGAATACAGCACCATGGTTGTAATTGGCAGTGATGCTCATCACAGCTCGTTGGTGGGCAGTTTTGACAGTGCAATTAAACTCGCAAGATCAGTGGGGCTTAAGAGCGAGTTAGTGCTAAACACAGA
>JAAZEW010000109.1 GCA_012512055.1 Bacillota bacterium
AGGCGTGGAAACCCACTCATCAGCAGCAATGTAGTGACCGGGGTTCAGATTCCAGCCGAACTTCGATTTCGACAAATGAGTTTCAGCCATTACCCACATTTGACCGCCTTCCATACCAATCTGAACGGTTTGGAACCACCTGGCCGCAGCAGCGAAATACGGTATGGCGATATGCTCAAGCCAGTCCTGAGAATCAGAGGAGAGGTCCTTGTCGTCACGTGCGATATATGCTGCCCGGCAAGAGAGCGCACCCTCTATCCCGTAGGCCGCAGTCATGAAATCCCCCAGCTTAGCCTGGTTATTTGTAGGGCTTGTCAACCCGAAGCGCGCTTTCTCTCCGACGGAAAGCATAGGATGAACTGAAAGGGGAATCCCCATACTCTGAAACCCGCCGGCCAACTCCAGCTCTGTCTTGCCCACGCCTACACAATCCATCAGAGCCAGCATTGATCGAGCAACAAGACATGCAGCATACTCAAAGACAACCACTTGCTCCGGCTCCAATACAACACGCAATCCATCATATGGGGACATGAGTATTTCGGTAACATTTCTGACTCTACTGCTTTGATCTATCCCGGAGACACCGAACGAAGTCTCCCCCACCACCTCAAGAATCGCCTCGACTATATAGTGAGGTATGTCAAACGACCCCGCCGGACATCCGTCCCTGGCATCGTAATACTTCCAACCCACGGTCCCCACTGTCATGCCTTTCTCAAGTCCCGCATCCTGCAAGATTTCTCTGAGAGACTTAACATCTTCCCGTGGTTGTCCCAACAAACTGAAAGTAGGATAGTGGATGCCTTCCAGTTTTGCGACAGTATATCTCACCATATCGATATTCTCTGTCCCCAGTACGGCTCGAGGAGTCCCGGTGAGACCAACTATCAGCAGTGCCTCCTCGAACCGGGGGCCGAACCCCGTAAAGCAAGCGAAGTTGGCTGCATGCTCTCGGTCAGCATATACAATGACCTGATCGAGGCCTGCCTGCTTCATTCTCCGCCGCAATCGTTGCAGTCTCGCTTGATAGACTTCTCCAGGCAACTCAGGGCAGCGGGAGGGAATCTCGCTGTAAGGAGGAGGTATGTTGAGCAGCTTGACTCTGCTTATCATCTCATATCACATCCTTGACTAATCTCGCGTAGAAGCCCGCTTAGGCGCCTCACCGTCACTCAGCCGGAGACGCTTATCTGGACTTGACATCCATGAGTACCGCGATCATCAAGATGAGGCCCTTGATGATCTGCTGCCAAAACGCTTGGACGTTGAGCATGCTCAACCCATTATCTATGCTGGCCATCACCAGAGCTCCCAGCAGAGCACCTGGAATGCTGCCCGAGCCTCCCTGAAGGCTTGTGCCTCCGATGACACAAGACGCTATAGCGTTTAGCTCAAACTGATTGCCCGCATTAGCAGTGGCTGCATTGAGCCTGGCGGTCAAAACTATCCCCGCTATAGCACCTAAAATCCCCATAACGGCGAAGATCCGCACCACCACTCGCCGCACATTCAGGCCGGACAGACGAGCGGCTTCCAGGTTGCCGCCGATCGCACATGTATAGCGACCCAATTGGGTTCTATTGAAGATAAAGGCGCAAAAGGCTGCGATAATAATCAAGAGTACCACCGGAACCGGCACACCCCGATACCGGTGCATGATAATGACAAAACCTATCACGAGTCCTGAGTAAAGAGCAGTCAAGGTGACTTCTGTCCACAACGGCCTCACATCGAAGTCATATTTTCGCTTGTTTCTCCTGGACACGACGGTGAAAGAAACAATCAAGACAACAGCGACCAGAGCCAGCGCGACACCGGCAGTACTCGAGAGATATGCCTGCCCGAAGCCTTGAAATGTCGGGTTCATGGGCCCGATGTTTATTCCTTTTGTGATGCCCAGAATTGACCCTCGGAAGATCAGCAGCCCTCCCAAAGTCACAATGAAGGCCGGAACCTGCCCATAGGCCACCCATACCCCCTGCCATATGCCGATAATCGTGCCTACTATCAGAGCGGCAACAATGCTGATAATAGTAGAAGGCCAGCCGGGTTGCAGCCAAGCAATTCCTATTTTGGCGCCTAATGCCGGCAGCCACTGCACTTGTAGCATCGCAGCGATAGCACCGGTCAGTCCTGCCACTGCTCCTACTGATAGGTCTATGTGTCCTGCGGTGATGACAAAGACCATCCCGATGGCAAGGTAACCGTTAATGGCTGTCTGGCGGAAAAGATTCGATAAGTTGCGCGGCTCCAAAAATGTGCCCTGTGTGGCTACAGCCAAAACCAGCCAAATAGCCAGTAGTGCGAAGACCATTGTATATGCTCGTAAATTCTCTTTGACTTTTCCTCCGCGAACCTGCTCTATGAGAGACCTATCTACTACAGTGGACTGACTCCCATCCAGCTGTGTCCTTCCCACTGTGCCGCAGCTCCCTTCTTGCAAATTGCTCCTTCAGCTTTCTCCGGTGCCCACCGCAGCCAAGGACATTACCCTCTCGGGACTGGCTTCTTCAGACTTGATTATCCCGGCCATGGTGCCTTCATGCATTACCAGGATTCTATCACTCATTCCCAGAATCTCCGGCAGGTCGGATGAAACCATAATGATAGCTATCCCGTTAGCGGCTAACCCGTCCATAAGCTCATAGATCTGATATTTCGTTCCTACGTCGATCCCTCTGGTAGGCTCATCCAGCATCAATATCCGGGGATTAGTCATGAGCCACTTGGCGATAGACACTTTCTGCTGGTTACCGCCGCTGAGTGTTTCCACTTTGGATTCAATCGATGATGCCCTTATGTTCAACTCGTTCACAAGCTTTGACGCAGAAGCCAGCTCCGAACTGGTGTCAATCACAGGGCCATTGCTGAGATTGGGTAATGAAGGTAGCGTCATGTTGTGGGTAACCGAGTGCATAAGGATAAGGCCTGTGTTCTTTCTATCTTCGGTAACGAGACCCATCCCCAGAGCAATGGCATCACGGGAAGAGTTTATCCTGCACTTTTTTCCATCAATCATGATCTCGCCCGATGGCTGAAACCCGTATTCGCCAAACAAGCTTTGCAGGAGTTCCGTTCTACCCGAGCCCATGAGACCTGATATACCCAGGATTTCGCCGGTTCTGACGTCAAAAGATATGTCGCGCACTGCATAGATGTCCTTATTCTCGGGATTCCTGACTGTCCAGTTCCTAACAGCAAACATCACGTTGCCGGCCTTCCTCGTTTTGGGAGGGAATCGGCCGGTGGGAGCACGTCCCACCATCATAGCTATGACTTCATCCTCGGTAATATCGGCAGTTGCTTTGGTCCCGATGCACTTGCCGTCCCTAAGGACTGTGATACGATCAGCAATGTCAAAAAGCTCCCTGAGTTTGTGGGATATGTAGATGCAGGTTACGCCACTATGTCTCAACT
>JAAZEW010000110.1 GCA_012512055.1 Bacillota bacterium
AATCATTTCACATGTGAAGTTAAGGAGCACGACAATGCGGCTGTCCTCATACTCACGGTAGTAGGCAAGCACTGAGTCATCCCTGGCTACATTGAGAAAAGTGAGTGAACCTCGCCTGAGAGCAGGAACATTGCTGCGCATGTGGGAGAGGTGTCTGTAGAGTTCCCTCATTATATAGTCGCCACTTTCCCACTGGATCTTGGATGGGTCAAACAGAGATGAGCGCCGATGTTCTCCAATCTCCTGGCCGTTATGAATGAGCGGCACCCCATCCAGGGTGAGGAGAAGGGTTGCTGCGACTCTCAGGCCTCGTACGCCAAGAAGCTCCGCTGCCCGAGGCTGGTCATGGTTCTCCAAGTAACGCATGCGCATAGATCCTACAGGAAAGGTAAGCCTGTCCTCCTCTATGAGATGCCGAATTGCCCTGGCGGAAAGTGTCCCGAAGAAGACTCTCTGCAACACCTTAGGAAGGTTCTCCTCATAGGTCAAATCAAAGGCTTGAGCGTTGTGCGACGGTTCGTGAGATTCAGCAAGCAAGATGGCGTCAGGTTTAACCTTCTTCAACGCTTCTCTGGCTTCGCGCCAGAAATCAGTAGGCACTAAGGCAGCTACATCACACCTGTACCCGTCTATGTCACACTCCCTGATATAGTAGCGCATTGTCTCTATCATGTAGTTTTTGAGATCCCGGTTTCTGTAGTCAAACCCTAAGACGTCAGTCCAACCGAATCCGGGGGATTGAGGCCGGCCGTGACAATCGCGCTTGTACCACTCAGGATGGATCCTTTGAAGTCGGCAATCCACTGCGCTGTGGTTTGCGACAAAATCCATGATTGCCTTCATTCCGTAACCGTGAGCTGTCCTCACAAGCCTCTTTAGATCCTCAAGCGTGCCAAGATCCGGATGGATGCTGCGATAGTCCGAGATGGCGTATGGACTTCCGAGAATCCCTTTCCTGCCAGATACGCCAATAGGGTGTATCGGCATAAGCCAGATGCAGGTCACGCCAAGATCACGGAGCTCCGGGATTCGACGCCTTACAGCGTCAAGTGTCCCTTCTGCCGAAAACGCGCGCGGGAAGACTTCGTAGATTACGGCATCCTGCAGCCAGTCCGGACTGGAAACCGCTCTCAGCTTGCCGTACCCTCGCGCCCCACAGGGCGGGTTCTGGAGTCGGACATCATCATCGTCTGTGATTTCAAGCGCTGAGTTCACGCCTCCGAACTCATTCAGCATCATACAAGGGTTGGAGGGATCATGTGTCCACGTGCCGTCTACTATGAACTTATACTGATATACGCCTGTCTTGAGCGGGATTACTGTTTCCCAGACACCGCAGGGGTAATTCGTGAGCCTGCATGAGGTCTTGTGCCAGTCATTGAATTCTCCTGCGATAGTCACTGAGGATGCGGATAGGTCAAAATAGCGAAACCTGATTCCTCCGCGGACACGTGTTGGGCTGAGATGTTTACGGATTGCGTCCAATCTTTTGCTCCCCTTCCCATCACTCTACCTGAAGCTCACGCTGTGTAGCTGCACTTTAATTATACTGTCACTTGTAAGAGAAAGACAGGAGCAGTTTTTTCCTACGGCGTCACACCGAAATGATCCGCGATACCAAGATAGATGTAATACCCTTCACGCCAGGTATAGCCCATGTCCTTGAGTCTTGCCTCTTCGTATGGGTTACTGATGTATGAGGCCTCTGTAAGAATTGCAGGCATGGACGTATAGCGAAGCACGTAAAAGCCGGCTGTCCGCGCCTGTCCGTCTCGGAGGCCGAGGCCGTCAACGAGCCTCGTGTGCACCTTCTCTTGCATGTCAATAGCTGTCCTGTCAGCGTAGTAATACACATAGGTCTCAGTTGCGTTATAGTCACGGTTGACAGACGCGTTGTGATGGACGGAAATGAATCTGTCAGCTCCCCAGTTGTTGGCTGCTGTGACTCGTTCGCCAA
>JAAZEW010000111.1 GCA_012512055.1 Bacillota bacterium
ATCTTGCAGTCACCTTTTTGTTCCATAAGGCTCACATACCATCTCTGAACTTCATTCCTATCATCCGAACTTCCCTGAAACATAGTCCTCAGTCCTCTTATCTTTCGGCCTGGTAAAGATATCATAGGCAGACCCGGTTTCTACGAGTTCTCCCATTAAGAAGAAAGCTGTCCGGCTGTCAATGCGTGCAGCCTGGAGGGGGTTGTGTGTTACCAGGACAATTGTGTAACGGTCAACCAATTCCCAGAGGAGCTCTTCAATTCTTAACGTTGAAATGGGATCCAGTCCCGATGTGGGCTCATCGAGAAGGATAATCTCGGGCTCTAAGGCCAGCACACGCGCGATGGAGAGTCTCTGCAACTGCCCGCCTGAGAGACGCGATGCATTGTCACTCAGCCTGTCCTTTACCTCGTCCCAAAGAATGGCGTCGCGTAGGGCTTTTTCTACAATCCCCTCAAGCTCCTTTTGATGTCGCACTCCCTGCATTCGTGGCCCGTGTGCCACATTACTGAATATGCTCATGGGGAGCGCCACAGGAAGGGCGAAAACCATACCTACGTTTCTGCGTAACTCGGTGATGTCGATTCTTGAGTCATACACGTCAGTCCCATCGATCTTGAGGGATCCTTCGTGCCGGGTGTTTGGGATTAGGTCGCCCAGCCTGTTTAAGGCACGAAGGAGCGTGGTCTTACCGCTTCCTGAAGGCCCCATGATTGTGAAGAGCTGATTGCGTCTGATCTCAAGACTGACGTTTCTTAGCGCCAAGTGGTCTCCGTAGAAGAAGCTGAAATTGTGGGCATGGATTTTCGCGGCGCTTCCGTTCTCAGGAATGCACCTATTATTGGCTTCTCTTGCGCCCCTACCTCTAACTGCTTCAATTTCAGCCATAGACTCCGGTATCACCTCGATTGTTCCGTTTGTGGACGCTAACTCTCTTTCCTAGCAAGGCGATCCATTATGGTGTACGCTGCTACATTGATCGCCAATATCAAGAGAATCAACACTAGAGCTGTGCTGTACGCATTCTCCAATGATATGCCTTCCCTGGCAAGGATGTAGAAGTGGACAGGGAGGGTTCTTGTGGAGTCCAAGAGGGTCCTGGGCAGCCTAAGTGATGATCCGGCAGTAAAGATGACAGCAGCAGTTTCGCCGATTGCTCTTCCTATGGCCAACATTACTCCGGTCACAATTCCGGGTTTTGCTGACGGCAGAACCACGCTTGTCACCGTTTGCCACCTGGTTGAGCCCAGTGCGAAGCTTGCCTCGCGATACGCGTCCGGCACTGCCCTGATAGCTTCTTCAGATGTCCTTACGATTGTTGGCAGTATCATTGCAGAAAGAGTCAGGGCGCCTGATAGGACAGACCAGCCTAAATCCAGATATATTACGAAGAACAAAAAGCCGAAAAGGCCGAAAATGATGGAAGGGATCCCTGCTAAGCTTTCTGTGCCGAATCGAACTATTCTAGGTAACCATGTATCGCGGGTGTACTCAGTCAGATAGACCGCAGTCAATATCCCGACCGGAGCTGCGATAATCAGCGCTATTCCGGTAAGGAGCACGGTCCCGACTATTGCAGGGAAAACCCCGCCTGTCCTTCCCATCTCCCGTGGTGACTCAAGGAGAAACTGCAAGGTCAGCCCGGGCAGCCCATTTACCATGACATAACCTATGATGAATACCAGGATTAGTACAGTCAGGCCTGTTATGCCTGCAAAAAGAAGGGTAATTCGCCTATCGGCCATCTTTACACCTTTTCAACTCGGGCGACTAAGCGCGCCAGGGTATTCAGAAGCGCTATGATGACAAAGAGCACAATGCCGGTGGCGAAAAGCGCTTCTCTGTGTTCGCCTACGGCATAGCCCATTTCCAGGGCGATGTTGCTTGTAAGAGTCCTTACCGGCTCCAACGGAGAGACCGGGATTTTTGTGGCGTTGCCTGCTACCATTATCACTGCCATAGTCTCTCCTACAGCTCGTCCCATACCAAGGATAATCGCTGCTATGATTCCAGGCCTTGCAGCAGGGAGAACCACCATCTTTATCGTTTGCCATCTTGTAGCCCCTAAGGCAAGCATGCCTTCTCTGTACGCCTGGGGGACAGCTTTGAACACGTCATAACATACACTGACTATTGTGGGCAATATCATGATTCCCAGGACGATGCCGGCTGCGAGGACGGAAAATCCGGGCCCGCCCAGCCACTGCCTTATGAAGGGGACAAGAATGACAAGTCCGATGAAGCCGAACACGACAGACGGGATGCCCGCCAGAAGTTGTATGGAGGATTTTAGGACCTGACTTGTTCGGGACGGTGCCATCTCAGCGAGGAAAATCGCAGTGGCGAGACCTATTGGAACTCCGATTAGGAGAGCGGCCAGCGTTACCCAAACCGAACCGAGTATCATCGGCAGTATACCAAACATGCCCCTTGTAGGAGACCATTTGGTTCCAGTGACAAACTGTGCGATGCTCAGTCTGGCTATGATGGGCGACCCTTCCTTGAAGATGAATATGATGATCAGGGCAAGGACTGCTATTGCAGAAAGCGCAACTACAGCCAGAGACCATTGAACCAGTGTTTCGTCACGACGCATGACTGAAGGCATCCTCCTTAGCTCAGTAATACAATGTGCTGTAGTGCAATGCAATTCAATTCGATTTAGTGCGATAAACCTGTATCGTATCGTATCCGATCCTAATCGCCGGGCCCCGGTTCGAGGCCGCCGTGTCCCGGCTTAAGACTGCCGTATTCCAGTCCAGGATTGTCGTGCCCGGACCCGGGACTACCGTGCGCGGGCTAGGGACTGCCATGCGCGGGCTCAGGATCACGGCGCCCCGGCTCAGGCTGCCCTCCCGACGCAAGCGGTGTAACCGGCACCAAACCTTCTCGTGCCAGTATTGCCTGGGCATTTTCACCAAGGCAGAAGCTGGTAAAATCCATGACTTCTTTCCCCGGGCTTTCGCGGGTGGCGAGTATCATAGGCCTTACCAGCTTGTAGGTGCTATTTGCTACTGTGTCGATGCTTGGCAGTACGCCTTGGACGGCTACGGCTTTCACGCGCTTGTCCACAAGGCCGAGGGAGAGGTAGCCTATAGCGGAGGGATCACCGGCTACGATTTCCCTGACTGCGCCGTTGGAGTCCTGGACTATGGCACCGGGAGTCACTTCAGCGGTTCCCATGATTATTTCGTCAAACGCGCCACGGGTTCCGGAGCCCTCTTCGCGGGTGACTACATGAATCTTGCGAGCCTTGCCTCCTACTTCAGACCAGTCGGTAATCTCCTCGGCAAATATGGATTTGACCTCGTCGATATCAAGGTTGCGAGAGGGATTTGAGGGGTGGACAATAAGCGCTATTGCATCATAAGCGATAGTTGTGGGAACTAGAGTCTTCTCATCCCCTTGGAGCTCACGGGACAACATGCCCACTTCAGCCACGCCTGAAAGAGCTGACCTGGCACCTGCGCTGGAGCCGCCTCCTTGGATATTGATAATGATGTTTTCTACTTCATTCATATACTCATCTGCAAGTATCTCCGCGAATGGCTGGACAGAGGTGGATCCCGCCAGGGTGATGGAGGCAGGGGCGTGGATTGCGTTGCTCCTAAAGGGCGCTCGTAGACTATGTATAGTTGCAAGTATAACAAAGAATATTACAACACCTAAAGCTAAGAGTATGAACCTCTTCAGCCTAATCCCTCCTGTCCATGTTAATTCTATGCAATGAATGGGATTCCTACACGAGATTCGGCGGTGTAGCTCATTATGCCCCAAAAGAGTCCGAGAGATGGCTTGGAATTTTTTATGAGGTCGCGTGGAACAGCCTAAGTATGAGTTCATTAGTTTTCCCTCGTTTTCCCAGGTCTTGGGTGGCAGGTGCTGCAACGAGGGGTGTCAAAATCCGGCCACTCGCCTACGGGCCGGATGTTGTCAAGGCAACCCGCTTGGGGAGCCGTCCCCGAGTGCAACACCTGCAGCCCTGCACGGTACGTACACTTTTTGGAACCGGCGATTACTTATGGTGATCTACTATGGTGCTCTACTTAGGATACCTCGGGAGATTTGCCGGGATAACCCGGGGAGCCTCACGAATTCTGCGGGATAACTCAGGTCAACTCGGGAAATTCCAACTTAGGATGACTCACGAAATTCCACAGGATAGCTTAGGATAACTTAGGGCGACAGTAAGCAAGCGTTAAGCTCAATATCTCATGAATGCCTTACTTGTCCATGGAGGAATTCAGATCCTGGGAAAGAATACTGCTTAGCAGACATGGCTATTTGTAGGGAGGACTAAGACAGTGACAGAGCATCCAGAAGACAGAGCGGATTCACAAAGCAATATCCTAAACCAGGATCTATTAGGCTTGTCCGATAAGGAGCTTGGCGAAGTATTAGATGGTGCAATCGCCACTCATGGATTTGAGGCAGTTCCGGATTTAGAGAAGCTTGCAATCAGCAGCGATTCTCGCGTGGCAAGTGCAGCATGCTGCGCTTTAGGTGCGATAGATGATGTATCTGCTGCTAATGCTCTGCTTAGGATTAGAGAGTCAACAAAAGACAAGAATGTCCGGAAAGAGGCAGGCCATGCTTTGCACAAGCTGAGGTCTTTCGGGATTGAACCTGAGGAGAGGGCGGAGCCTGCAGGTGAGATGCCGGGTCTTGCTCGCACCGGAAAAATCGAGATGGCCTATGCCTCCTATTATGACGCTGCAGGAATGCGCCTATTGATTATGGGCATCAGACCTCCTGGCAGGCCTCTGTTTAGGATGATTTGGGCCATATCCCAAGAAAAAGGCATATGTGACTCCTATGTCACACAACTCGGCAAGCGTGGGTTTGAGGAATGGATTGATGAGTTTAGGATGGAGAGAGAAGGTATATTCCAAATTGATCCGGCACATTGCAGGTATCTTGCGAATGAGGCTTATGAAAAGGCGGCCCAATCCGGCGCGTCTCTTCCGGACGGAATTGGAATCTACCTTGAAACAGTGAAGAACATGCCTGATCCGCCCGAACGACCAATCATATATGAGCTCATGGAAGTGGCGACAGCAAAGTCGGATTCAACAGCCATATTAATGTCAGAGAGCCTGCTGGATCTTGTGGAATGCACGTGGCCTCTTGGCGGAGAGAAGGTTGGGGAGTATGCTGAGCGGGTGGTCGAGGTATTAAGTAGTGTCATAGTTACATCCGACATTGTCCGTGAAGAGCGCCTCCAAAAGATTGTGGATGATTACATTGCTGCTGAATTCTCCAGTGAGATAAGAAATGCGTATCGGAGAAGGTTGGAAGAGACCGCATATCTTTTTGTGTTAGACAACAAAATGGATTACGCCCGTTCCGCTTTTTCAGTCGCTCTTCTAATGAAATCCGGCAGTGATCTCCGCACTATTCCGTTTATTCGGGGGCTTGTCGGAAGGAGTATAGGAGTTATCCGAGCTGATTCTCGCGAAGGTAAGGAGCTTGAAAGACGCATGGCCGAGAAGGAGAGAAGTCAGCTTGTGAAGCCAATCACTCAAGACAGATCCCGGGATGAGATTCTTAGGGAGATACGACGAAGCTGACGTGCATTCCGGCCAACTGCATCCCAGCCCCCTACATCTCAGCTCACTACATCTCAGCTCACTACATCTCCGCTTGATGTCTCCAGTGTTAGGCTGCATGGAGCATAAAATCTTGCCTTAGTGGCACTCTCTTAACAGGGGGTGATAAGGTGGGCAAGGTTGCAAATGTGAAATGCTCAGTAGATGAGTGCGTCTACTGGGGTACCGGGGATGTTTGTGAGGCTGATACTATTGAAGTCAACAGAAATACTAGGATCCATGAGGGCGGAACTGCCGGGGCCGGCTTGAGCAGGAGGGACATGGAAACCGGCCGTTTGGGAGACCTCGGCGCCCGCGCAAGAAGAGAAAGCGTGGCATGGACTTCTGAACACACTATGTGCAGGACGTTCAGGCCCAGGCCGACCGGACGCGATCGCTGATTTCTCTCTGTTGGCGCGGATAGTATGTTAGCCATGGCGATTATGTCGACCGCTCTTAGTCCACAGTCAACTGAATGAACGTGCATTGCGAGAACGTAGATAAGCCTGCCATAGGATTTCGGTTGCGTTGTCCTATTTTCGATCACACAAGCCCTAATCAGTGGTCGAAAATAGGACACGTGTTTTCTTGGGTCTCTTGAGGTGTATGGCTTTCAACCACATATTTCAAAAGCGTGCCCGATTATCGACCACGCTTTCCGTTGGCCTTCGTGAGATGGCAGAATAACTGCCACCTAATTTTTTACAATAAGCGAAAAAAGCGCAAATCCTCAGTGGAGGTGGTCGAGTTTCGACCACCGAAAGCCCGATCGGTGGCAGAAATCCAGGCACGGGTTTTTTCGGGACTCTCGGGGTGTATGATTTTCGACCACATATTTTGAAAAGGTGACAGAAAAACAGGCACCTTTTTGAAAAATGTGGCAGAGTTTCAGGCAGTGAGCCCCAGGAGTCGCTTAGGAACGTGCAATTTTCTGCACGGGGTGGCGGAAAATCAGGCACGTTTTCTAGAAGAGTGCCTGAAAATCATACACCGAACCCGCTTCAAGTGGTCGAATTTCAGGCCGTCCGAAGCTCGGCTCAAAAAACGTGGCAGAAAAGCAGGCACCAAATCCAAAAAAGTGGCAGGAATTCAGCCATCTCCGAGAGATAGGTGGCTGAAAACCTTACAGTCGACGCGGTAGGGTGGTCGAAATCCAGGCAGTCCGAAGCTCGTGTCCGAAAACGTGGTCGAAAAGCAGGCACTGAAACGAAAAACATGGTCGAGGATCGACCACCTAGGGACATGCATTGGAAAAGCGTGCGCCTTGTGCGGTGGTCGAAAACAGGAGTGTAAATAATTTTGTGTAAATAGTCTTTCTATCGTTATGATTGAGACTGCAGAGACGGATTTGGGGCATTGTTGACAGTTTTGGAAGCCTGAGACTATAATAACAGCGCGAACGGGGAATATAACAATCGCAGG
>JAAZEW010000112.1 GCA_012512055.1 Bacillota bacterium
ACCCGATTTGACCTGGCATACTGCAAAGCGTCGCCATTCTGGCCAAGGGTCCTAAAGAATATCTCCAGCGCCTGTTCTTCACCTTTTGCATAGGACAGACTCCCATCACTGTCCGGGGCCGATGCAACCAGAGATGCATAATCCTCCAGCGCAATTTGATATGCCCTTTCCACTCCGTGTTCCTCAACCAGGGTAATGAGAGCTTCATATTTCTCTTTTCTCGCAGTGGCCGTTCTCAGCCACAGTTCAGGATCAGGCGCGCGACTACTGATAAGAATATCCTGTTTGGCAAGGCTTTTGAGTCTCTTCAACCCTCTGATAACGTCCTCAGCATTTAGTTGAACCACACGTGACCCCCTCCTGTCCTATTGTTGATAGTTATGTATCCGGCTGTTGCGCACAAGAACGCAAAAAACCGGGGCTTGCGCATTCGCTTACCCCGGTCCAATCTTTGATTCCAACGACACCCCGCCAATTCCATCCTTTGCGAAATTATCCCCATGCTTTCCTCCGGTGTTTGCTGTTGTCGCATGAGGATAAAAGACATGCAAGACAGGGCGCCCCCCTTTGTATGTTAGTATACGTCATTGTTATTATACCACACATAGAGGACATGCATCATTAAAACTGAAAATAAATATTATCCAAATTCCAAATCAAGAAAGAGCTACGCCAAGCATTCCGCCTATACAACCAGCGACTATCGAAAGGATAACCCTTTTCAAACTCGTCACAGTGATTATCGCTCGAGGCGCATCCTTTACTCCGATCATGATAGCTACTATTGCAAAGATCACGCCCACCAGCCCGCCGTAGATTAGCCCTCTCCTTCCGGCCCTCTTGCCTGTGTTGAACCCCCCGCATGCTATCGCCAAAAGGGTTCCTGAGAGTGCAAGAGTGCCCAATGAACCTATGTCTGATGAGGTATAGAATCCGTATACTCCTATGATAAGGAAAATGATGACCATGGCAATAACGCTTGTTATGAGACCGGTAATAATCGCAGAGAATCCGGAAGAAGTCCTGTCAAGCTCCCGGGCTTTATCTTGACTTCGAGTCCTATCAGATCCTGCCCTCCCTCGCTTTTGCAGAACCATTTGACCACCTCCGAAAATCCGTCAAGGGATCCGTCTCTGATATCCCTTTACATAAGGATATTCCACTAGGCGGCCAATAATTACGCTATGGCTTATGCTTGCAAATTCTGAAAAGCCTCCTTGACCTTTTTCATGTCTTCCCAGACAGGGCGCTTCTTCGAGGGATCGCGTAAGAGAGCTGCAGGATGAAACGTAGGCATGTAAAGAATACCGTCTTTCTCATGCCACTCGCCTCTTATTCTCGTTACTTTCGCGTCCTTATCTATGAGAGTCTTCGTGGCAAGTGCACCGAGACATACGATAATCGACGGACTTATCCTCTTGATCTGAGCATCCAGGTATGGGCTGCAAGCCAAGATCTCATCAGGGTTGGGCATGCGGTTTTTTGGAGGACGGCACTTCACCACATTGGTGATATAAACCTCGTCTCGGGACAGACCTACAGAAGCCAGAATTTTGTCGAGCAATTGTCCTGCTGCGCCCACGAAAGGCCGCCCTTGTTTGTCTTCATCGCTGCCCGGCCCTTCGCCTACAAACATAATCTTAGCTTTGGGATTTCCCTCGCCAAATACCACATGAGTGCAGGTAGCTTTCAGGCTACACTTGTCGCAGACATGACATGCCTCTTTCAGCGCTTCCAAGTCTTGCCCGCAATTGGGCACCTCTCCCCTGCCCTCTCTCTTTGTCTCTGGCCTGTGTTCCATCATTTGCTCCTCGATTTGCGCCTCTTGCTGCACGACAGTACTCTGGGCAAGTTCAGGCCAAAGCGCACCTTGGATTGGGCCTGACTCGTTATTTCCGCACTTGGCAGAGTCGTTGCCCGTATAACTAATATTATCATTGTCGGCAGCCGGTCCCTCGCCCTCGTTCCACATAGGCAAGGCTAACTGACGCCCATTATTTGGCACGAATATTCGCCTCCAACGAGCCGCGGATATTTATTATGAGTCTACGAGGAAAAAACTATGTAACCAAACAGCCCTTCTCGGGCCACAGAAAAGAAGCGAGGCTCTCTTTTCGCTCAAATGCAATATTCGCTGATGACAGCAGGAAATCCTCCTCACGTGGGTCGACGACTGCGTTTGACATACCATCAAACATCACGTATACTATCCTTGTCACACATCCTTTTCTTCACATTACGGGTTCAGGTCGGGGCATGGCGCAGGTTGGTAGCGCGCTTGGTTCGGGACTAAGAGGTCGGCGGTTCAAGTCCGCCTGCCCCGACCAGTTGTTCTACTGCCCGGCTTCACAAGAGGGATTCGTCCTTCTTTACACATAGGGCAATCAGCAGCGTCCCAAGACCTTATCTCCATGGACAACACTTGGCTTTGCTTGACTCCAAATCGAACCGCTCCGTTGCTGCGATCGACGAGGACACCGACACCTCTGACATCGGCGCCACACTCCTCCACCAGTTGCATGACCTCTCGCACAGACCCGCCTGTGGTAATCACATCTTCAACAACGAGCACACGCTGATTCGGATGAAGTTCAAACCCACGCCTTAGAGTCATCCGCTCATTTTCACGTTCCGCGAATATCGCAGGCACTTTAAGCTGCCTTCCTACTTCATACGAGACTATTATGCCTCCTATTGCAGGGCCAATCACAATTTCGATACCGTCATGTCTGAACTCATCTGCCAGGTGACGGGCTAATGCCTCCGTATGAGCCGGATGTTTCAAAACCTGAGCGCACTGCATATAATGATCGCTGTGTCTCCCTGAGGTAAGCACAAAGTGTCCGCTTAACAATGCGCCTGCATCCACAAAAATTCTCTGAGCCTCTTCTTTACTTAACACCGGGTTCACCTTCTGCTTGTTCAATCTCTTCTGCAATTCGCTTGGCTGCGGATACCGGATCATCCGCCTGGGTGATGGCACGTCCCACGACTATGTAGTCTGCACCTCCGCTGACTGCTTCCCCAGGTGTAGTGACTCGCTTCTGATCATGTCTCGGAGTCCACTGCGGGCGGATACCCGGGGTGACGAGCTCAAACTCGGACCCGCACTCAGCCCGTATTGCTGCAGTCTCCAACGGAGAGCATATCATACCGCCTGCCCCGGCAGCCTTGGCAAGGCTTGCCCATCTTACCGATACGTCTCTTACAGACATTCCTCTAATGAGAATGTCATCTTCGAGAATTCGCTGATCTATACTTGTTAGCACAGCAACTGCTAACACCAGCGGAGGCTGTACACCCAAAGTATCGGCCTCTTCTCTGACCGCTTGAGTAAGAGCGGTAAGCATCCGGGTCCCGCCTGCAGCATGGGTAGTAAACATGGCGCACCCGAGCCTTGTCATGACCCGTCCTGCCGAAGCTACGGTGTTTGGTATGTCATGGAATTTCAGATCCACAAACACGGAACCTCCCAGGTCTTGAATGCGCCTTACGATTCCTGGACCGACTGCGGTATATAGTTCCATCCCAACCTTGAACAGGCCTACATGTCCCCGCAGTTTCTCCACTAAAGTCATGGCTTCATCTTCCGTATTGACGTCAAGCGCCAAAATGATCCTTTCTTTCGCTTGCATAGTTCAACCTCCCTTGGATATCCACTAAGTATGAGAAGTATGAGTTCATTAGTTTTCGGGTGTTCTGCTCAGTCAGGTTCTGTCGGATGAACGAAGATCACCGGGCAGTTCCCAATAGTGCCCACTTTCAGACGGATAGGTTCTCCCCAGGATCCGTATTACAAAACTGCCGCCCCGATAATCTCATCTAAACCAGTATGGCCGTGTCGTTCCATATACTCCTCAATCCCCGCCTTTATCTCCATAGCCAACCTGGGATTTGCGAAAGTGCCTGTCCCAACAGAGACAGCGCTTGCCCCTACCAGAAGAAACTCAATCGCGTCCTTTGGGGACATGATGCCTCCTCCGCCTAAGATAGGGATATCCACTGCCCTGTACACTTGGTAGACCGTGCGAAGGGCTACAGGCTTGATGGCAGGGCCGGACAATCCGCCAAAGATATTTCCCAGCACCGGACGCTTTGTCTCGATATCCACTACCATCCCTTGTAAGGTGTTAATCATAGAAATGGCGTCTGCGCCTCCGGATTCCGCAGCCTTTGCTATCGCAACTATATCAGTGACATTAGGTGACAGTTTCGGCATTACCGGGAGGCGAGTCTCGTTCTTCACAGCTTTGACTATCTCAAAAACCATGTGAGGTGCAGTCCCGAGCTGCATTCCTCCCATGTCTACGTTCGGACAAGATATGTTAATCTCAATTCCCGCCACTCCCTTGGCTTTCTCAATCATTGAAGCAACCTCAACATACTCTTTGAAGGTCCTGCCTGCGATATTGACAATCACAACAGCTCCTACGCTACGGAGCCGGGGAAGATGCTCGCCTAAGAATACATCGATACCCGGGTTTTCCAGGCCGATTGCGTTCAACATTCCGCAAGGGGTCTCGGCGATTCTTGGCGGGGGATTACCTGCCCAAGGTTCTCTTGTAGTTGCCTTGGTGATTATTGCCCCTACGTCATTAGGATTCAGCAATCCTTCATAGCCAAACCCATATCCGAAGGTGCCTGATGCCATAACAACCGGATTGGCAAGCCTGATTCCGCCGAGGTCGACTTCGAGATTCATTTGCATCCTCCCTCCCCTGCTTCAAACTCCACCTGATCCATGGGGAAAACCGGGCCGTCACTGCAAACCTTTGCATAGTCTGTGTCACTGGCTTTGAGTCTCACTGCGCATCCCAGGCACACCCCTACTCCGCAGGCCATATTTGCTTCCAGCGACACTTCCCCGGGAATACCTCGCTCCTTGGCAAACCGCGCCACATGTGCCATCATCTCCAAGGGGCCACAGGAGTAAATCATGTCTGCCGCCGTCTCAGCCGGTACGAGAGCCAAGAGGTCGGTTACAAGGCCTTTGTGCCCCCTGCTGCCGTCCATGGTGGCAACGTGGCATTTCGCCCCTTTCTGCTCCAGTTTTTCCAAAGCCACTAATTCCCGGGCGGTCTCAGCCCCGTACAGGACTTCCACTTCACATCCCAACTTAAGAAGGCGGTCCGCCAGATATACAAGGGGAGCGATCCCCATCCCTCCCCCCACCAGTAATACGGTGCTTCCCGCGCGGGAGAGTGTAAATCCCCTGCCAAGAGGGCCCAACCCACTCAGATGCTCTCCGGGCTTCACCTCTGCCAGTAGCGAAGTGCCCAAACCTCGGATTCTATAAAGGATGGAAATCACCCCTTGTTCCGCATCTGCTCCGTAAAGGCTAAAAGGGCGCCTGAGCAGCGGAGACGCTGATGCAGCCTGATGGGGTTTGACCTCTGTATGGACGAATTGGCCTGGCTCGCCTTTACCTGCAATCTGTGGCGCCCTGCATTCAAGCTCATAGAGTCCGTCCCCGACTCGGTCGTTTCTAACAACTTCCGCATTTTCCAGGAAGAACATCTGTCGATACACTCCTTAATCCCCTTCGTCGGGCATCTACGCAAGGCGTCCTTCTCGAGCTACGATTCGTCCTCCTGAGATAGTCATCCAAGGCCAACCACGAAGCTCCATGCCCTTAAACGGCGTATTGTTCCCTTTGGAATAGAAAGTTGCCGGGTCCACGCGCCGAATTGCGTCCGCGTCAATTATCGTGATGTCCGCCTTAGATCCAGGAGTCAACGTGCCTGAATCAAGTCCCAAGACACGACAAGGCCCTACGGTAAAGAGCTTGACCATGTCAGCGATAGGCAAAAGACCATTATGGACCAGCCTGTCCATGATTACTGCTACCGCAGTCTCAAGGCCCGAGATTCCAGAGGACGCTTTCGCATACTCACAGTCCTTGCTTTCTATATTGTGAGGCGCATGGTCTGTGGCGATACAGTCGATAAGTCCTGAAGCCAGCGCGCGTGCCAATGCCTTCACGTGCGCTTCCGAACGAAGGGGTGGGTTGACTTTAGTATTAGTATCATAATCGCCGACTACTTCATCGGTAAGGGTCAGGTGATGCGGGGTCGCCTCGCAGGTAACACAGGCGCCGGCTGCTTTAGCCTGCTCTATTATGTGAAGAGATTCTGTCGTGGACACATGACACACATGCAGGCGCGCGCCGGTCAGGACAGCCAGCTTGACATCCCTGGCTACCATAATCTCCTCTGCCTCAGCGGGAATCCCTTGCAGACCGTACAGAGTCGAGTAGTAGCCTTCATGCATTAGGCCGGCTCGGGACAGGTTCAAATCCTCACAGTGGGAGATGATCGGGAGATAGAGCATGTGGGCATATTCCAGCGCATGTCTCATCACATCTGATCTCATAACAGGATTGCCATCATCAGAGAAGGCGACACAACCTTCTCGAGCCAGTTCTGCCATTTCGCTGAGCTCTTCGCCTTCCAAATTCTTGGTAATACTGCCTATCGGGAGGACGTTTATCAATCCTGCCTGCTCACTCTTGCGCAAGACATGCCTTGCGACAATCCCATCATCGATAACAGGATCCGTATTAGACATGCAGCATACAGTAGTGAAGCCTCCTGCTGCAGCAGCCTTTGATCCGGTTATGATGTCCTCCTTGTACTCATATCCGGGATCCCTTAGGTGGGCGTGGATATCGATGAAACCCGGGCAGACTATCTTTCCTTCGGCGTCTACTACATCTTC
>JAAZEW010000113.1 GCA_012512055.1 Bacillota bacterium
TGGTGAAGGCAAAGAGCATACCGAATTCCAGCGTGCCCCACATTACACGCCTTCCGCCAAACCAAATCAGAAGTGCAAGAGCAAGAGACGAGATAAGATCCATGGCAGGCCTGAAAATCGCGTATACGCTGAGTTCTTGCATACCGGCACGGAAGTAGTCGTGATTGACCCGGTCAAACTCCTCGAATTTCTTTTTTTCCCTGCCGAAAATCTGAATTATGCGCATTCCCGAGATATTCTCAGCCATAGCGGCATTGATCCTGGCGAGCCTTACCCTGACTGCCCTATACGCGTCCCTGGCCTTCTTGCGAAATATCGCCGTAACCGTGAATATTACAGGCAGCATAGCGAAACTGACCAGTGCAAGCCTAACATTCATCTTCAACATCACTATGATGATTCCGGCAAGAAGGAAAACATCTTTGAACAAGTTCACCAAAACCGCAGTGTACATCTCATTCAGTGCGTCCATGTCATTGGTTACTCTGGTGACAAGCCGGCCTATAGGGTTCTTGTCGAAGAAAGACAATGACAAGCGCTGCAAATGCCGGAAAACCTCAAGCCTCATGCTTGAGACAATCTTCAAGCCTGTGTACTGAAGAGCATAAACCTGTATGTAATTGAGAAGAAATGCAAGAGTCAAAGCACCGAGTAGAATAAAGCCCAACCTTGTCACAGCGCGAATATCATACTCTTTGAATACGCGCAACTCGGCACCTGTCAGCTCTCGCCTTAGAATAACATCGCCCGGAGACTCCATTAGCAGGTAATACTTGTCCCCCACCTGTTCAATCCTGGCCTTTATAGGTTCCGGGGAACTTTCGTAACCTGGCGCGGACTTACCTGTAAGTTCCCTCTCTCGGACAAATACGTATTCGTCAAATGCGATGCCCGGGCACGGTTCGTCCCCTGGAGCAAACGCCAGCATAGGTTCGGTGAGGGCATTCATATGATTGTCTATTGCGATCTTTATGAGATAAGGCTGCACTAGATCCAGTCCTGTAATGAGCAGCAAAAGCGCTATACATCCCACAAGAAACCATCGATAGGGCAAGGCGTACTTAAGCAG
The DNA here is from genome assembly GCA_012512055.1 of Bacillota bacterium. The sequence goes on from JAAZEW010000113.1 coordinate 1,070, forward strand.
CCTTTTCATGAGCTTCCGGTCGTATGCTTTTCCCAGTACTTCATCTTCATGATGGATGGCCATGATTTATGTCTCCTCATCAGAGCTGAGTTCAGCTTCCAGCAATTGTCGCCTATGAATCTCTGCATATAGTCCCCCTGCAGCCACAAGAGACTCATGATCTCCCCTCTCGACTACTTGCCCCTCGTCTAAGACTATGATTTCATCCGCTTCCTTCAGAGTGGAGATTCTATGGGAGATTAAGATAGTCGTCCTCCCCCGCCTTACATCCCGCAGTGACTCGAGGATCCTCTCCTCTGTTCCGGTATCCACTGCCGAGAAGCAGTCATCGAGAATTAGTATTCTGGGATCCTTAACGAGCGCTCTCGCTATTGCAACCCTCTGTTTTTGCCCGCCGGAAAGGGTAACTCCCCGCTCGCCCACAAGTGTATCAAACCCTTTGGGAAATCCCTGGATATCATCTTTGACCCCTGCAAGTTCAGCAGCGTGTTCCACCTCTTCACGAGAAAACTCCGAACTTGCAAATCCGATGTTTTCCCCTATTGATGCTGAAAACAAGAAGTCGTCCTGCGGCACATAGCCGATATCTCTCCTCAATATCGCCAAGGGGATCTTTGTAATATCTATCCCATCAATGAGGAGCTCGCCGGGGGAAGGATCGTAGACTCTGAGGAGGAGATCTGTAAGAGTGCTTTTTCCACTGCCTGTACGACCAAGAATGCCCAGAGTCATGCCTTGAGGGATTTGGAGGGTGATTCCGTGAAGCACCGGTGAAATCGCATCAGGATACTCAAATGTCAAAGCCCGAAATTCAATCTCCCCTTCAATCTCCGAAGTATCCACCGCATCCTCGTGATCAGTGATTTTCGGCTGTACCCGGAATATCAGATTAAGCCTATCCATGGACGCCATGCCTCGTTGAAGAGTGTTGACTACCCAGCCTATTGCCATCATAGGCCATATCGCTATTCCGAGATATCCCGTAAATGCCACGAAATCACCGAGGCTTATGTCACCTAAGACAACCAACCGTCCACCGTAACCCAGTACCACCACAAAGCTAAGTCCGGCCAAATACTGCACAAGAGGCCAGAAAAGGCCCCACACCTTGACTAAATGCATGTTAGTAGCAACAAGCGTCTCATTTGAATGCATGAACCTTGCCAATTCAGCTTCTTCCTGGACAAAAGCCTTGACCACTCGGATACCGCTGAGATTCTCCTGAACAAAGTCAGTAAGGCCGGCGAAAGCTTCTTGGACTCTGAGAAACCTCGAATGTATCACTCTGGAAAACCCGGTGACGACCAGGGCAACGAAGGGTAACGGCAGAAGGCCCAGGAGTACAAGGCGAGTATCAATAGTAGTCAGCATAATCGAGACAGTGGCGATAGTGAGAAATACTGCGTCTATCGATAACATTATGCCTTGTCCGAATGCATGGCGGACTGCATGGATATCATTGGTAGCATGTGCCATCAGTTCGCCTGTCTTGTGCCTGTTGAAGAAATCCGCGGATAGCGTCTCAAGGTGGGCAAAGAACTTGTTCCTCAGAGCATAGTCAAGGAGTCTTGCCGTTCCAAACAGGTAGATGCGCCAGAAGTACCTTCCCACTGCCACAAGGACGGCTATGCCGATAATAAGAAATACGTAACGAAGGAGTCCTTGCATTGTCAAGACGCCTTCTCGAAACTCATCAGTCATATTACCGAGCAGCCGTGGAACCAGCAGTTGAAGAACATCAACAGCGAGAAAGAACAGCACCCCTATGACATACCTATACCGATGTCGCGCAAAAAAGTCATCTAACACCTGAAATTTCCGTCTCATAAATTGCAGCTCCAAATACTCTGTTGCAGCCGGGCATTACCAAACGCCCCGGGTTACCATCATACATTATAACTGTGACCGATGTCTAATGACAACCAATTTCCTCCGGTGTTTCCTCCGGTGTTGCATCTAAGTAGATCGCCATGAGACCGTTGTTCTCTCCCATATTATGTTAACACAGCCCGCCCGAATCGCAAGAACTGGCCGACGTCTTCGGCGAAACTGGCGATTACTGGAGAAGTCGAACGGTCTTCGCCACAAGTAATCGCTAGCTCTGAGAAACGTACGTACCGTGCGAGGCCACCCAAGACAATAGGAAAACCGGCGAAAACTAATGAACCCATACTCAGTACCATAGGACGGCGCCGGCAAATGAACACCCCACTTTCTCTACCACGTGTTCCGTGGCCTTCACCATTATTCTCTCAGGATGGGCATTACGGATGGCCAGGGCTTCGCGCACCATCTTCTCAACCCTCTTCTCTGCCTCGGCTTTCCTGCATATCCCGGTAAATTCCATGATCACGCCGAAGCTTCCGGTTATGACGCCTACGCCGATAGCAGCAGAGATAACAAGGCCGGGAACTTCGCTGCTGATAGTCCCATATGCAATCGGCGTGAGAAATCCGGGTGGAATATCAATTTGCTGCGAATACTCAGCACCGGGGGGAAGAATACTGGAAACCCTGACAAGGTTCAAATTACCAACGCCCGCCACAAGCAACGCCTTATCGAATGCTGTAAGTTGCGTATCCCCTTCTGCGCTTCCTACAACCAACGTGAATCTCCGTGGAGTCGGCAGCATTCTCTTGCCCCCTCCCACTGACTAGATTCGGAATCGCTTATATACTATGATGACTCGCGCCAAGCCGGAATGCTGATTTTTATCCGACCATGACTTTTTCTTCGGGATAACGCACTTGCACAACATGCTGTTTCTGAGCAATTGCAGCAGCTACTGTAAAGCGGGCCTAAACGGCCGCTGAACATAGTCAACTACAAGTCCGGTTACGCACACAGCCGATGTAGATGTAAAAAGCGCATCTTCAAAAGGAAGCCTGCCACCACTGCGAGAAGCTACCGGGAGGCTGAGGAGCACGCCACCTGGAACTATGAGAGCAGCGAAGCCTATTACAAGAACTTGCTGCGGGCTTAACCTGCTAAACCTTCCCGAGAACTTCCGCCGGTTCCCTGACACCGGCCTTTGCGCCTCGGCAGCCAATCCAACTCCTCCGATACTCGGGACAATCCCTTAGGGGCAACGGAATTATATCACTGCCGGCCCACATATCAAGAGGCGCATGGCTTCCAACAACAGATTCTTCTCACGCGACTCTACGATTCCGCAAGTTAATCATGTCCCCTCGCCGCCCACGCTGAACATGGGCTTCAGCCCTGAGTCTTGCGGTCTGGAGATCTTCTCCCTTTGGAACTCTCCCGGTAGCTTTCTTGTATTCCTCAATGAAGAGCTCGATGAATTTCTCCATTTTCTGATCGCCTTTTATGCCCCATTCTTTATAGTGCTCTTCAATATAGTCCACTATGTCTACAGTAGTATCCGCAATAATCTGGTATTTGCGGTTCCTCTGATATACTTGCAGCGCATAACCTACAAGGATTATGATTAGCGGCTCCATCACTGACTCACTGGTTATCACGTTCCAGAGAACCTTCAGCCATCTCATGCATTCCACCCCCTTCCAAAGGAGAAGACATTCCTCCCCTTACATGTCTATACTAAGTAACAGCTTCGGGTTTTGTGCTATGCGCTTGCACGGAGTAGACAGCTTTTGTGCATGCATTCCGCAAGGCATAGACCGCAACATGTGGCAAACCTGCGCGAATACTGCGGAGAAGAGAGAGTCCCCGCGCCCTAAGCCCAATAGATCAACATACATAAAGGAAGACGCGGGGAACGTGGCGCTTGGGGAATTCCTGGCTTTTGTGGACCGGCGTTGCCTTATTTTATGTTTTTTGTTATTATATTAGCGAATTGCAACTGAATTCAATAATCTTGAACAGCACGGAATACACTGAACGAAGAGAGGTGTCGTCATGCCTTCGGTAACGCTGACAATTGACGGTGCGCAGGTTCAAGTTGAAGAGGGAACGTCAATCTTGGAGGCTGCTAAAACTGCCGGAATTGAGATACCGTCATTGTGTTATCTCAAGGATATAAACGAAACCGGCAGATGCAGAGTATGCCTGGTGGAAGTTGAAAGGGCCAAGACGCTTGTGGCTTCGTGCGTGACTCCAGTAGTCAATAACATGGTAGTCAAAACTAATACCGAATTTGTGCGCCAAGCAAGACGCAATGTGCTGGAACTCATCTTGTCAAACCACCGTACGGATTGTATGACTTGTGAAAAAAACGGAGATTGCAAACTTCAGGAGTACGCATACGAGTACGGCCTGGAAGAGCGAAGATTCCCTTCAGACAGAACTGCTCCCGAACTGGACGATACCAACCCCTTCTTTATCAGAGACTTAAGTAAATGCATTTTATGCGGACGATGTGTCGCTGTTTGCAGTGACATCCAAGGACAGGATGCTATTAGCCCAGTGGGCAGGGGCTATGAAACTGTAGTGGCACCTGCATGGGGAGAACCGTTAGAAAACTCCCCATGCGTATTTTGTGGCAACTGCGTGCAAGTTTGTCCTGTAGGGGCCCTCATTCCAAAGCAAAGCATTGGGCAGGGCCGCTTTTGGGAGATCGCGAAAGTGGAAACCACGTGTCCGTACTGTGGCACAGGATGCCTCATTTACCTGCACGTTAAAAACGGCAAGGTAGTAGGTGCTTCGGGTGCGGACGGCCCTGTGAACAAAGGATTCACTTGCGTTAAGGGTAGGTTCGGACTTGACTTTATCCATCACCCGGACCGGCTTAGGGTACCGTTAATCAGGGAAGGCGATGGGTTTAGGGAGGCCTCCTGGGATGAAGCCCTTGAACTCGTGAGTTCCAAACTCGGCGAATTGGCACATAGCCACAGCCCTTATGCGGTAGCATTTTTCTCCTCTGCCAAATGCACAAACGAAGCGAACTATCTCATGCAAAAACTTGCCAGAGCTACTATAGGCACTAACAACGTTGACCATTGTGCCAGGTTATGTCACGCTTCAACCGTTGCGGGACTTGCCGCAAGTTTCGGCAGTGGTGCTATGACAAACTCCATCCACGAAATAGCAGACGCCAAGGCAGTGTTCATCATTGGTTCAAATACTACTGAAAACCATCCTGTAATCGGTATTCAGGTAAAAGAAGCACTCAGAAGAGGCGCCAAACTTATCGTTGCAGACCCCAGAAGAGTTGAACTGGCTCAAAAAGCACACATTTACCTGCAGCATCGCCCCGGTACCGACGTTGCGCTTCTGAACGGTATGATGAACGTAATTATAGACAAAGGCCTCCACGACAAGGACTTCATCGAAACAAGGACTGAGAATTTTGAGGCTCTTAAGGACTCTGTAAGTAAATATACCCCTGAGCACGTATCAGAAATAACCGGCGTTCCAGCCGACGACATAATCGAAGCTGCAATAGCCTACGCGACAGCGGATACGGCCAGCCTAATCTACTCAATGGGCATAACCCAGCATTCCACCGGAACCGACAACGTGCTTTCAACTGCAAACTTGGCCATGCTCACAGGTAATCTGGGTAAGGAAAGCGTCGGAGTCAACCCCCTTCGCGGGCAGAATAACGTTCAAGGAGCCTGCGACATGGGCGCACTCCCCAACCTTTTCCCGGGTTATCAGGCAGTCACTGACCCTGCCATTCGAGGTAAATTCGAAAAGGCATGGGGATGTGAACTACCACCCAATCCAGGCCTTGCGGTAACTGAAGCTATCAATGCCGCCTACGATGGCAATCTCAAAGGCCTCTACATTATGGGTGAAAACCCAATGGTGTCTGACCCGGACATCAACCATGTGGAAACTGCACTCAGGAATCTTGACTTCCTGGTCGTGCAAGATATTTTTCTTACGGAGACAGCCAGACTGGCAGACGTAGTGCTTCCTTCCGCTTGTTTCGCAGAACAAGAGGGGACTTTCACCAGCACGGAAAGACGGGTCCAGCTTGTGAGAAAAGCAGTAAACCCTCCGGGTGAAGCAAGGACTGACTGGGAAATCATCACTGAGATATCAAACCGGATGGGTTATCCGATGAACTACTCCTCACCTGCTGAAGTACTGGATGAGATCGCTTCGCTTACGCCAATCTACGGAGGAATAGTTAATAGCCGGTTAGCCGGCGACGGGCTCCAGTGGCCATGCCCTGCAGAGGACCACCCTGGTACGCCATACTTGCATAAAGGCAAATTCTCCCGCGGCCTGGGACTGTTCACTGCTGTTGAATATATTCCCGCGGCAGAGCTCCCTGATGAAGAATACCCGTTAACTCTTACAACAGGACGGATGCTGTATCACTACCATACGGGCTCAATGACCAGAAGGGCCAAGGCACTCAACGCCCATAGGCCTGAAGGGTATATTGAAATCTCGCCGGAAACTGCTAAAGACCTGGGTATCGCTGACGGAGAGATGGTTCTGGTGTCTTCCCGCAGAGGCGAAGTCAAAGTTAAGGCCATGGTTACTTCGTGGCCTGCTCCCGGTGTGGTATTTATGCCGTTCCACTTCGCTGAAGCGGCAGCCAACGTGCTGACTAATCCGGCTTTGGATCCAAAGGCAAAAATCCCTGAGTTTAAAGTATGTGCTGTACGAATAGACCGCCTTCCTGATGAAGCCAAAGGAAAGGTACAGGTAAACCCTACTGGAGAAGACCGGCCGATACCGCCCGACCAGGAATTGGCTTCTCCGGTTGCTGCAATTTAGCTTATGCATCCGGGGATTCGGGCTCAAATATGCGGTAAATCGTAATTATGCTGCAAAAATGAGAAACGACCATATCACCGGTGCAGTGCTCGCCGGGGGGAAAAGTAGAAGGATGGGCTTGGACAAGCCCTCCATAGTCGTTGATGGCAGGCAGATGATCATGTATGTTGTTGACGCACTTAGAGAGGCCTTTTCAGACATCCTTATTGTAGCCAAGAATGCAGATGACTTTCATGTGCCCGGGGTTCGGACGATTGGCGATTGTATAGAGGGAAACGGACCCCTGGTTGGGATTTACAGTGCCCTGTCAGTGTGCAAAACCCCTTATTGTTTCGTTATTGCTTGCGACATGCCGTGTGCTGACTCCAACCTGATAAGGTGGATGGTCACAGGTTGCGACGGCTATGATATTTTTATCCCGAGGCTCGGTTCTTACCTCGAACCGCTATTTGCACTATACTCCAGAAAATGCATGGCGCCGATCAGAGATAGCCTGGCAAAAGGAGACTACCGCGTAAGAAGCGTATTCTCCAAGGTCAACATAGGCTATGCGGATGAAACTGACATCCGGGCCATTGACCCTGAACTGCGGTCTTTCGTGAACATAAATACGAAAGAGGATTTGTGTAAGTTCATGTGTAATTTACAGCATAGTTTACGGTAAGCGCGCTTATAGTCCTATTCGAAGGCGTTCAAGCATGTAGGGACACTAAAAGAGGGGTTGAGAGTGGGCCATACTTCAGATTGTCCGGACTATGCAGAAGTCCCCATAAAACGGTTTTCTGCAATAGGGACAAATGGCGAAACAGTCAGCGAAGCACGGGACACGGTCATAGTTGAGTCAAGCTTGACTGTGCTTTACCGTACTATTTCAGTGAATATTCCGTCATGTTCTCCGTCCGGTATGAAGTATCTTGCCCTGGGACACCTCTTAACCGGAGGATTGCTTAGATATGCTGACCGGGTGGTGGAACTGAGGTGCCTCCCTGAAAAGAATGTAATCTACGTGGAGACAGAGCAAACGGCCCCGGAAGATGCACCGAAACCGGCAGAATTGCCGGAAGCAGGCTCAGGCTGCCACCTGGAACAGACCCCACCTGTTTCAGAGCCATATCCCATATTTGACCCGGGAACCATGTGTGAGATATTCGATGACCTGCTGAAGCGCTCCTCACTTTTTGAAATGACAGGCGCCTCTCACGCTGCAGCATTGTGTGACAATAAAGGAATCTTGCTGTGGCACGAAGATATAGGCCGCCACAACGCTGTAGATAAAGTGATAGGCCATGCGTTTCTTGAAAGAATTCCTCTGGACAATAAGATGGTCGCTCTAACCGGTAGGATTAACGCAGAAATCGTGGACAAGATGGTTTCCGCCGAAATACCTATAGTAGCGTCAAAAGCGCCTCCAACGGATGTGGCAGTAAAAACTGCTCAAAAGACAGGAGTGACCATAATAGGGTTTGTCAGAGACCGGCGCATGACGGTGTATTCGAATTCGGAACGGGTGGCAGGCATAGACCCTGCCGGCCGAAAACATACTAAACCTGGCTAAACATGATGTTGGGATCCGGCAGGCGCTGGTTTTACCTGCTACGCAGCAGCGTCCTGCCTCAATGGATTGAGCTTTGACTCTAAAGCGTAACCCAAAGCACGATCGCTAAATCGCCTAACAACTGAAAATACCTTGTGGAGAGGAGCGTCACAATGAAAAGGTCAATGATAGGGTTCGTCGTCCTGGTGGCAATAAGCGGTTATCTGTACATAACAGGCTTTATGCAAAGTGTAGTCCTTACTTCACCTGCTGCAGTGCCACTGGCGCTTGCAGTGCTTACCCTCCTGGTAGGATACTGGTTTGAGTGGCCTACAGCTCAAAACGCCAAGAACCCGCCCCTTAGCGCTTCCGACCTACAACTCGTTGTTGCAGTTATTGGAGGGGCTCTGGCCAGCCATTGGTTGAACGTAACCCTAGGTCTTGGAGCGGTATTAGGTGCAGGCCTGGTTACAGTTCTGGCTGCGCTGATTATGCCCGCCTTTGGCGCAGCTATCACTTGCGGAAGCTTTTGCGGCATGGTATCCATGAAGGTCCTACCGGGCGTGCCGTACCTGATACTGGCTTCAGCAATAGCCGGAATTGTATTCGTGCTTGCAAAAGAAACCATGAACGGTCTCGGCGGGAAACTCGGTGCCATGGCAGCAGCAGGTTGCACCATAGCAGCATTGATAGCAGGTAACAAGATGCTTACAGCTTCGGTGCCGGATTGGTCTGTAGGTAAATACGTCGTGCCGGTGGCGGTTGTTTCTGCGGAAGCCGCATATATTGTCAGCACCAGGTTCAAACACGGTCCGATTATGGGAAGCGGTATCGTAAGCGTTGTAGGTGGGCTGATCCTGCCAGCCCTATTTCCTGAGGTTGGCGCGACTTTAGCAGCCGCCTGTGCCTGTGGGTCTTATGCAGGTATGTCCACCAGGGCACGAATCCCTAACGAATGGTTTATGGCATTGGCAGGTATCGTTGCAGGGCTCGTCTTGGTATGGGGGGCACCTTCCCTCGGGGGAATTGGCGGCAGGCTCGGAACTACAGCCCTAGGAGGCGTTATTGCCATCTGGAGCTGCATTCGCATATACGAGAGGTTTTCCACCAAGCAGGGAAACCGAAGCCCTGCCGGTTCTGCCAGAACATAAACAGGGCCCCAAGGATTTTTGTTTGACACTCATGGTCTGACTTGCTATGATGTACACAGGTAGTGCGCCTATAGCTCAGGGGATAGAGCACCGGCCTCCGGAGCCGGGTGCGCAGGTTCAAGTCCTGCTAGGCGCACCATATTTATGCGGATTCCCCGCATATGTCAAGTCCTTGCCCCTTCTTTCCAGGAATTCTGCAAGCGTTATTTTCACCGGATCTGCGTCCCAGCTCACATGCTATTTGTAGCTATTAGATTGGATGAGAGCTTCGCCCATCTATGAAAGAGCGTATAGACCTCCTTACCCCCCTAAAGGGTATCCCAGTCGAATGGCCCGCCCGCCTAGAGAGCCATTCCGATGAATTTGAGGGCTTCCATGCGGTCGCCGGAGAACCGTGTCCTACTTTCCAACGCGGCTCTGCAATGTGTGATGGAAAAGCCGACACGTGGGTGTGGTAACGTTGAGACAACTCGATTAATTCGACATTCTGTTCAAAGGAATTCATGGAAATATATGACGCAAAAGGACATTTGAGACAAGTAGCGAATAAGGCCAATGTACTCACCTGGTCAAGGAAATGGCCGAGGGGGCCGAAGGACATGAGGAAGAGAATAAGGGTAATGGTGATAGATAACAACATAGATGTATGCGAGATGCTGGAAGCAGTCATAAAGAGCGATCCTGATTTGGAATGGGTGGGTTGTGCGAAAGACGGCGTTTTGGCTCTTGAAACAATCAGCAGCTTGAAGCCTGATGTAATCCTCTTAGACATTATCATGCCGCGCCTTGACGGAGTCGCTTTTGTTGAGCAATTGATTACAATGTGCCCCGAAGAGAAGCCGAGGATAATAATACTAAGTGCTGTTGCGGAACAGGACACTATTAGGGCCCTTTCAAAACTGGGAGTTGACTACTATCTCCTCAAACCGATTGATGCTGCAACACTCATCAACAGGATTAAACAGACTGCAGGACTCAAGCCTGTCCAAACCCACAGAAACCAAGACTCAGCACCCCACGAATTCGGAAACGACATAGAGGTACATGTAGCCAAGCTCCTTTTCGAGTTGCGCATGCCTGCTTATTTTAAAGGGTACTCCTATCTCAAAGACGCTATTTGCATGGTACTTGAAGACGTCCATATGTACGCACCGATCGCCGCGGACCTCTATAGGAAAATCGCAGAACGGCACGAGACTACACGTCCAGTGGTGGAGGCTGCCATCAGGTACGCAATCCGCAAGACCTGGAAAGAAGGAGATCCTATCCGGTTGAAGAGACTCTTCGGTGCCTTTTCAGACTTGGATGCTGAGCGAGTGCCGACCAACTCCCTATTCATTGCAAGAGCATCTGAAGAAATCAGAGTCAACCTGTTACACTAGCTCGAAACCTCCGGTTCCGGCCTTTTTCACTTCCTCCTCCTCGCCTGTTTCCGCATTTACGTAAACCAAGTACGTATCCTTCTCAAGCTTACATCGAAACTCGTATACCAACTTCTCCTGATAGAAATCATCAAGTATGACGGCCAACCTTGAACCTATCACAGTCAATCTGGGATTTAACCTCTCCCTTGCTTCAGCCTCAGAAAGCCCGGGCTCTTTCAGCGGCCTTACTCTATGAAATATCTGGTAATTCGTGCCCTCAAATCCATCTATGAGGCCGTCATCCAACGCCACCCTTACCACAACGTAGTCGGGATATATTACGACGCCGTTTTGCTCGTAAGCAAACCCTATGGCGGACACTCCCTGATAATCACGTCTGGAAATCTCTCGCATGTCTTGAAAACCATGAGATGCCAGAAATGCCTTAGCCGCATCGACAGCTATGGCAGGTGTAATGGTCTCGGGACCTATAGGCGAATCCCTGTACATCCACAGCACTCTGCCGCCCCTCACGGACACGTCTGCCCACGCCTTGGAAACCGGGCCTCGAGGAGGAGTTATCTCTACTCTGTAGCTTTCAGGCTCTGAGGCTATCTTGGCTATGACCTCGCCTCTTGCGCCTTCTTGAATCGAGTATCCGGCAAACTTCATAGCTATCAGTATAGCGTCATCTGTGCTTATTTCAGGGCCGGGAATACCGGGCAGCTTCTTCCTGGGAGGCGGGATCACCCCCTCAAAGTCAGGCGTTGGGAACCTTGTCATTCCGTCTTCCAGCATCTTGAGCCCTTTTGTCACTTGGTTAGAAGGCGCGCCTTGCGTCTTCTCTCGTTCAGGGCGCATAGCTGCAGTAGCCATACTTTCGCGCTGAACATCTATCCATCTGAGCCGTCGGGAGGCAATTGCCCCGCCTAGATTTGTGAGTTCCTCGGCTGCAAAAGTCGCTTCCCGGCGGAGATCTCCGAGGATTGCCCATTCTCTGTCTGAGAGTCCGCTTCCGGATTCGCCTCTTTGCGACAGAGTGTAAGTAAACGAAGCCACCTGTGACAAGAAGTCTTCAGTCGTGGAAAGCTCAATTGTGCCTATAGGCAGTTGCCCCAGGCCGGACCTGGCGGATTCAGTGTGTCTCCATGCGTCTGCAAGGGCTTTCTGAGTCATGGGATAAGAACCTGACACTGCCGCCTTTGTTAGTTCATCGGCAAGCGAGTCCACATGATAGACGACTTCCTGGAATGCACGTTGATACTGGTTTTCTGTCTTAAGTTCCACTTCCTTTCTCAATGAGTACTCTCTGAGCCCTATGAGGCCTAATATGACAACGGCCAAGCCTAAAGCCGCCCATCCCCATCTTCGCCTCATATTTACCACCTCGCAGACGATTACCTAAGAAATATGTGTCTTCCTATCTGAATAATGTAGCTCCTGGTGGCAACCCACCAATTTGTGGCCTTGGCCGGGTTATAGTAGTAGATTGCGCCGCCTGAAGGATCCCAGCCTGCCAAAGCGTCCTGTGCAGCCCGATAAGAGGAAGAGACAGGAGGATACCATACATGCCCTGTGGTGACTGCAGTAAAAGCATCAGGCTCAAAAATGACTCCTGGAATAGTCTTGGGGAAATGAGGATGGTCTAATCTGTTTAGGATAACAGCCCCGACTGCAACCTGACCGAGGTATGGCTCACCTTCTGCTTCCGCAGAGATTACTCTTGCCATCAGTTCCACATTGTAGCTGTAGCTCTGGCCCGGATCTGCCAAGTCAACTTCAGCCATGTAAGGAAGTCTGTCTTCGTTCTCTCGACGATACGCTGCCCTGTTGCCGAAGACTCCTCCGGATTGGACATGCCACAAAACCGTGACTACTACTACAAGAATGGTAATTGCAAACACGAACTTCCCAACTCCGTCCGGCACGGCTTTCACCTCCGGCTGTGTTCAAACCTGGACTTATTATGCCGCCTCGAGTGTTTGCTATTCAGAGACAAACGCTGCACGTATCGCCAGGAGTTGTGGTATGATCGATTCATGCCGAAAAGGAAAGACAAGAGGCGTTTCGAGAGGCGGTGAATTTCGATGAAACTCTCAGAGATTGTTGAATACCTTGATTGTTTTCTTATGGTTCCTCACATTCCCGATTCCTCGCTCAACGGATTACAGGTAGAGACGGATCGGGATATCATCAAAGTCGCCATGGCAGTGGATGCAACCTTGGAAACATTTGAGCAAGCCAAGAAACACCAGGCGGAACTCGTTATTGCGCACCACGGACTGTTTTGGGACAAGGTGCCGATCAGAGGGCCCCTTTATCGACGCGTCCGATATCTTATTGAGAACCGTATAGGTCTTTATGCTGCACATCTTCCTTTAGACATGCACGAAGAAGTGGGGAACAATGCGGAACTTGCGAGAATACTGGGCATAAAGAATGCCAGGCCCTTTCTAAGGTATAAGGGCTCCTTGATCGGCCTTATCGGGGACATAGAGGCCGTGAATATCCATGAGGTGGCAAGACTCTTAGAGAATCAGATTGGCAGCGGTATCCAAGTGTTTCCGTTCTCGAGGCGCAAAATCACCTCTGTTGCCATCTGCAGCGGAGGAGGAGGAGGGGACCTGGATCAAGCGATAGAAGCAGGCGCGGATCTTTATCTTACAGGAGAAGCGTCCCATGAGGCAGTGGCTCTCGCACGGGACGCCGAAACAAGTATCATATTTGCAGGCCATTACGCCACTGAAACACTGGGGCCCAAGGCTCTGGGAAGACACATAGAGGCCAAATTGGGGCTTCCCACAGTATTTGTTCAGGCTCCCACAGGGCTCTGATCTTCGTGTGTCACGGGGCTTCATTTACACTGAGTGATACAGTAAACGTCCTTCCGTCGCGGTAGACTGTGAGCTCGAGCCTGCCTCCTATACCCACAGCGTTTACGGCGTTTCTCAAGTCAGCCACTGACTTCGTAGCTTTCCCTCCGGCTGACGTAATAATGTCGCCGCGACGAAGGCCTGCTGAACTTACCGGGCTCTGCCTCACATAGCCTGCGATGGCCAGGCCATGGTCAATGCCGAGACGATAGTCACGAGCGACCTTGGGAGTGATTACCCAAACCTGAGTGATCCCAATCCACGGACGCCTTACTTTCCCGAATTCCACGAGCTCCTTGGCTATTTCCCTCGCGGTGTTTATCGGGATCGCAAACCCGATACCTTGAGCTTCCGCATAGATAGCGGTATTGATTCCAACAACAGTGCCACGCTCATCAGCAAGCGCGCCTCCGCTGTTTCCCGGGTTAATAGGAGCGTCTGTCTGGATTAGGTTCTCAAGATAAAGCCCTTGTTCAGCGTCAAGAGGGACTGCTCTTCCCAAAGCGCTGACCACGCCTGCAGTGACCGTATTGTCAAATCCAAATGGGTTGCCTATCGCAACTGCAGCCTCGCCTACTTGCACAATATCGGAGTCCCCCAATGTAGCGCAAGGTAAGTTCTCTCCGTCTATTTTCAGCACTGCCAGATCGGTGTAGTAATCACCCCCGACCACGGCAGCTCGAAATTCGCGTCCGTCGGAAAGCACGACTCCGATTTCCTTGGCCTGTTCAATCACGTGATAATTCGTGAGCACAAACCCTCTTCTGTCGAATATGACACCTGAGCCTAACCCCTGCTCTTCTTGAACCATGCGCTCGAAGAAGAAAGTGTAGTAAACTCGCTCCTTGAGAGTGGATATCTTGACTACAGCAGGGCCTACTTCCCTGGCTATACCTGCTACACCAAGCCCTTGCCCGCTCGGAGCCAAGTAGTCTGTCCTCGGCGTATCAACCTTGCCGGGTTCACCTAAGTCAGGTACGCTTTTAGGTATTGCGGCAATACGCCTGTCCACCTGCTCCAAAAAGACGGATCCGACAACCAGGCCGCCTATGAGAGCCCCTGCAAGGCCTACCAAGAAATAACCGATAAACGATCCGCGTCGGCTTCGATAGTATCCGGGGAAATTCATTACAGCCCCCTCCAGAATAACGGTTTAGTACTCAATTCCCCTGCGAGCCGGTATGCCCTGGGCATAAGGATGCCTTATCTCGCGCATTTCCGTAATGAGATCCGCACATGCCAGTATCTCCCGGGGCATGCCTCTGCCGGTGAGAACAAGCTCTATATGATTAGACTTTCTCTCGATTAGGGCAACCACGTCGTCTACGGCAAGCAAACCGAAATTTACGGCAAGAGCTATTTCATCAAGGATCAGAATGTCAGCTTCATTCCCCGTGGCGATGGCAAGTGCGAGACTGAGCCCTGTCTTCGCCAACCGGCGATCCTCATCTGTTATCTCTCCGCGCCTGAGCATGCACTCACCGCACCCCTTGCAACCCTCGAGGCCCTGTCTTATCGCAGAGGAGCGCCTGCAATCCCGTCCAAACTGGTATAACCGGATTTCAGGATACAACCGCTGGATGGAAAACAGCTCTCCTGTGTAGCTGACGCCTTTGGCAAATTGGATGATTGTCACAGAAAATCTATGGCCGCCTGCTCTCAAGGCAAGGCCTAAAGCTGCAGTGGTCTTCCCTTTGCCATCCCCTGTGTAGACCTGGACAAGGCCGGGCACGGCCTCATCTTGACATCTCATTTCATCACCTTCAGTTTTCCGGGGAATTGTCCTCACCCTGGCCCTCCCTGAAGCCCGGCACCAGGATCATTTGGGGGCAACCGACTACCGGGTGAGCCCGGACTATGGCGTCCACCCTGTAGACGCTTTCCAATATCTCTTTCGTAACAACTTCCCGGGGGATCCCGTCTGCCACTTTTCTGCCTTGTTTCAGCATGATCAACCTGTCTGCGTACTGAGAAGCCAAATTGACATCATGCAAAACAGCCAGCACTCCGATATTCCTGCGACTCGACAAGGACTTGAAGACATCCATGATCTCCATACGGTAACCAGGGTCAAGGTGAGAAGTAGGCTCATCTAACAACAGTATTCCGGGTTCCTGGGCAAGGGCTCTTGCAACAACAACCCTCTGCCTCTCACCGTAAGACAACTCAAGCACTGACCTGCCTGCAAGATGGGCTACACCTGTGGCTGCCATAGCCTGTGAGACAATCTCCACGTCTCTCGGGCTCTCCCTGGAAAACCTCGTCATGTGAGGCTCGCGGCCCATCATTACCATCTCGAAAACAGAAAAAGGAAAGGGCATGTGTCCGTTTTGCGGTACTACGGCAATCTTCCCTGCAACCGACTTAGGGCGCATCTTATGAATGTCTTCTCCATCGAGAAGGACGTTTCCTCCGGATGGCTTTATAGCTCCTGCCAGCACTCGGAGGAGAGTAGTCTTTCCTGAACCGTTGGGGCCCAGAATACCGACGAATTCTCCGCTTTCCAAAGACAATGATACGTCGTCTATGGCTATTATTATACCGTACTTATAACATATGGAAAACGCATCAAGCCTCATGATCTGTCCATCTCGCTCTCTTTCATGTTTCAGTTGTCCAGGCCCAAAAACCCCATCCGGCCCTGACTCTGAAATCATTTCCCAGGCGCCTTGCGACGTCTTAGTACGTAGAAGAAAAAGGGTGCGCCTACAAGCGCAGTGATAACGCCGACAGGGATTTCCGCAGGTGCAATTAAGGTGCGGGCAACGGTGTCTGCCAGCACAAGGAATATGCCGCCTGCAATAATGGAAGCAGGCAACAATAGCCTGTGGTCAGGCCCGAGCATGATTCGCATTATGTGCGGGACGATAAGCCCGACAAAACCGATTATTCCCCCTACGGAGACGGAAGCTGCAGTCACCAGGGAAGAAGCGAACATAGTAATCGTCTTTGCACGCTCAGGGTCAACACCTAAGTGCCTCGCTTCATCATCGCCAAGGCAAATGAGGTTCAGGTCCCGTGCCATGATTACGAGAACGAAAACCCCGAATATGGCATAAGGAGAAGCCATTTTCACATGGGCATAGCCTTTGTTTGAAAGGCTTCCCATAAGCCACATCATGATTTCCCTAAGTGAATCGCCGGACATCATCATGATAAAGGACATGACCGCCCAGAGGAATGAACTCACAACTACACCTGATAGAAGAAACGTATCCATAGATACCCTGCCTGGGACTCCTGCGAGGTAGTATACCATCATCATAGTGGCAATAGAGGCGATAAATGCAGCAACAGGCACAGGACTCAGTCCGGGGACAAGAGACGGCAACCTGGACGAAATGGCGATAGTCGCTCCCAAAGCAGCGCCGGAAGATATCCCCATTATGTACGGGTCTGCCAAAGGATTGCCGAACAGGCCCTGGAGCGTGGCGCCTGCTCCTGCCAATGAGCCGCCGATTATTACAGCGAGCAGAATTCGAGGTAACCTTACCTCGAGTATTATAGTCGCATGTGCATCCTCACTGCCTATGTCCGGTATCCATCGACTTGCCAAGGGAATGCCCCGCAAGAGGATGGACGAAACCTTACGTATGGGTATCGGTACAGCGCCGACCCCGGCTGCAACAACAATGGCTGCCAGAAGGAGCAAGGTTAATATTACAAGATACTTCTTCCGTCTATCCCTGTAAGTAAAGTAGGCCGCAGGCTCCCGTTTCATGGGTCTTCGGATCTCCTCTCGTTGGTGTGCCGTACCGGAAGGCACATTCCATAGGAATGCTAAGTATGAGCTCATTAGTTTTCGCCGGTTTTCCGATTGGCTTGGGTGGCCCCGCACGGTACAAACACTCTCTAAAACCGGCGATCACTCATGGTGATCTTCTTAGTCGATTGAACCCGGGTGCATAATCTCCAGGAGCTCGGCTAAGCCCTCAACCAATCTGGGCCCGGGACGAGTCAGGATGTCAGGATTCACTTTTCGAATCCTGCCTTTCTTACAAGCGGATATCCGGTTCCAAGCAGGTCTCGCAAGCACGTCTTCCGGTTCCGTCCATACCGTGATTATCACGTCGGGATCCCTCTCAACGACAACCTCCACGCTGAACTCAGGCCATTCCATACCTGCGTCACCTGCTATATTCTCTCCGCCTGCAATCCTAATGAGCTCGTCAATGAAAGTGCCCGGCCCTGCGGTCATCAACGGGTCGTCCCATATCTCCACAAAAACCCTGGGCCTGCCTTCTTCTGCTATGGCTTCAACTGCCTTTCGTTGAGTATCTTGAATCCGGCCGGCAAGTCCCGTGACAAACAATCTTGAGGCTTCCTCCGCCCCTGTGGCGGTGCCCACTATAGTTATGCTATCCAGGACATCCGAAAGGTTCTTTGGGTCCAGGGCCAAGACAGGTATGCCCAGATTGGAAAGGGTTTCAATAACCGGCAATTGCATGCTTGCAACTGCTACCACAA
>JAAZEW010000114.1 GCA_012512055.1 Bacillota bacterium
AGGAAAATACGACGAGTCTTCCTCTCGCGGGGATCTTGGTATTCAACACATCATCTGTTTCCGCCAGGCGCCATTCATTATAACCATTTGTTCCAATGGAAATCTCTTCACTGGGATCAAACGGTATGATCTCTGAAGCATCAGAGAATAAGTAACCGCCGGCTTCGAGCCACTGCTTTCGATCGCGCTCAGTTATCACCGGTTCAACTAGATCCCTTGCGTGTGAGAGGGCCATAGCCCCGGTGTATTCGTCAATCAGAGCATAGGGCACATTATCTAAGTGGATATAGCCGGGTAGCTCTTGGAATATTCCCGAAATCGCCATAAAAGGAGCAAATTCGTAGGATGTAAGATTGCGGGGAAGCCATACCCTATTTTCAAATAGACTCCCACTTAGGGCCGAATTCCCCTTTGGGATCTCTTGGGCGAATACTGCTTTCCCTGTGGAATTGCGCACGTGAGCTATGATAAATTTTGTTCCGTTGGCTGCCTCTTCAAAGTTTAGCTTTTGTGCCCCATCCACATGGAAGAATCCATCTTCCCTATAGGGGAATTGGACAGCAGGTCCAAATGCGCCATGGTTGTACTTAGAGGACTTCATCACGTTGGCGCTGGTGTCAAATTCTATTCTGATAATGCCTTGGGAGTTACCATAGTAGCCTTCGTACCTCAGTAGTCCTTGGGGGATTGCCGCAACCTGAGGAGCTGGTTTTATCTGTGGTCCACCTTTCTTAAGCATGCCTTTGCTTTCCATTAGTACCTGCATGATCTCTGTGCAGATAGCAGCGGGATCTGCAGGACCGGCGAAAATGAGGGCTACCGATAATTTTTCGCCGGGCGCTACATAGAGCTCCGAATTGAATTGCATGGTTCCGCCACTCTTTGCCATAACCTTTATGCCTTGTCCTATGAATTCCTCCAGTTCCACACTGTCCCAGCCTAGGCCAAAGCGGTAAAATGGTATTCCATCAGGAACTGTCATAGGGCCATACTGCGATATCATGAATTCCTCTAAGGTTGACGATTTGAGAAGGGTGTTTGCCCACAATGTCTGTGAGAAACGACACAGATCCTCCGCAGTGGAAGCTATTCCCCCGGATCCTAATATGTTGACGTATTCTTCTGGCAATATTCTACCGGTCGTAGAATCATACTGGTGTGCAATGTTCCTGTTTCCGTCAAAGAAATAGCAACTGGAATTGGCCATACCGGCTTTCGAGAACACTCTCATTCCTAAGAAATCGGCGTAACTCATGCCTGATACCCTCTCAATAATAGCTTCAGCGAGGGTGAATCCGTCATTACAGTAGACGCTTACATCACCCGGGTTGTGTTTCAGGTTACCGTTTGCGAGTTCGGCCAGGGTTTCCATAACGTAGCTTCTGTTTTTCTCTGTGCCAAACCCGGTCTTCATGTTAGTGCCTGCGAGCCCTGAGGAATGGTTGAGTAGCATTCGCACAGTGATTTCGGTGTACCGCGGATCCTCCATTGAAAATTCGGGCAAGTAGGTGGTGACAGGCTTATCAAGCTCCACCAGCCCGTCATCACATAGAAGTAACACCCCTAATGCAGTGAACACCTTACTGATGGATCCGATGTTAAACTGGGTGTTAGTGTCAACGGGGATCGATTCCTCTCTACTTCGCATTCCGAAACCCTCGGAGTACACAATCGTGTTGTCGTCCATAATAGCGACAGTAGCTGCGGCTGCCCCATTTGATAAAGCTTTCCAAATCTCCAGGCGTGCTGTGGTAATGGCTTCATCGTACGGGGTTACGCCACCTGCAAAGGTCCTTGGAATTACTGTGAGCAGTTGGGCCAGGATCACTAAAATGGTCAGAACATAGAGGCGTCTTTTCATGGCAATCCGCTCCCTCTCCCTCGGTATGCAATTGACTTGGTAACATACGTATAATCAGATAATAACTGTCAATAATTGAGTGATTGATAAGCGTTCTACATTTTGCATGATAGTCCTTCTATAGTCATGGGTTTTTTCGACACAACCCGCGGTTTATGGCTGAAGCCCTGAAACTTGTGGCTACCGATTTCTTAACCATTCTTGAGCATCCAGTGACCCCATCATACCTACGATTCTCCATGTTCCACTTCATCAATAATGCTTTCCAGGTAGTTGTCCGGTTGGTCCGGTGTGACTCCGGCTACGAAGTCCCTCTTGCCATTCTTTATAAGAACATGGGCCACTAGGGGACTTGCACAAGGCCACGACTTCATTGTAGTTCTATCGAATGCTTGCGAATGGCCTAATATAGATGGCATCAACTCCCATAGTAATAAAGATTCCCATTTAGGCTGTGCATTTTGGTACGACAAGCATGCCGGTTGAAGAAGAGTATAACGGAGAGCACACTATCCCTGATAACTATGGCTGTAGCAAGGATAAGAGACCTAAGTTAAGGCAGATCGTATTTGGGATCGACTCAAACCACGGGTCCATTTCTCAATCTAACTAACGCCCTGTAATACAAACACTCGAAGCGATAGATCCTGGAGTTGTGACTTATGAAGGACTTGTAATGAGCAATCGGACCTAGCTGCCTTTTTTTCGCCGCAATACGTGTGAAATTTGAATTAAGCCAAATATCTTGCTAATCGTTTGCTAATCATTTGCTAATGTACTACCTGAAACTGAGGATTACTAATCGGACCAATTAACACATAGAAGGGCTTAAGATGCAGCTAAAATAACGTTTAATGGACGTATCATCATAAGAAGAAATCGGGCAATAGACGTCCCTTTAGAATCCCCGCTTCGGCACCAGCTATGTACGGGCCCTTACCTAGTGCAAGTTTGGAAGACTCCAGATGCAACCACACTTCTCGATTTTCTGCCCGTGCTACCTACCGATCATCCTTAGCAGGACATGGCCGATAATTGAAGAATTACGACGCGAGTGCCA
>JAAZEW010000115.1 GCA_012512055.1 Bacillota bacterium
CACCTTTGAAGTAACGTTCGAGATAAACCCCGGGGATACCGAATGCAGCCTCTGCTTCAGCCTGGGCGAATTTTACGCAGCCGGCAAGCTCTTCCCGGTCGTACGCTATGCGCATTCCCTTTCCTCCGCCGCCCGCCACTGCCTTAATCATCACAGGAAAACCGTACTCGGCGGCAAATGCTTCAGCCTCTCCTGCATCGCTTATGACACCCGGGGGGCCCGGGATAACATCAAGGCCATGGTCTGCCATGATCCGTTTAGCCATGGCTTTGCTCCCGATACTACTCATTACATCATACCTGGGCCCTATAAACTTGATTCCATGAGATGAACATATCTCCGCAAAATATGGGTTCTCGGCAAGAAACCCATAACCCGGATGAATTGCGTCCGCGCCTGACACCAACGCTGCACTGATAATGTTAGCGACGTTGAGGTAGCTCTGTAAACCCGGACCCGGACCGACACAATACGCTTCGTCTGCAAGGGCTACAGGAAGAGAATCCCTGTCAGGCTCGGAGTAGAGAGCAACACTTTTGATGCCAAGTTCCTTTGCAGCCCTGATGATTCTGAGGGCGATTTCACCCCTATTTGCGATAGCTACCTTTCTGATTGAGAGATCCGACACAACATACCTCCTGCACTTCGTAGCGAATAAGCCTACAGCGTTTCCAGAACGAAAAGTGGCTGGCCGTACTCCACCGGCTCTGCGTTTTCTGCCAGGATCTCCGCAACCCTTCCTTTTACCTCTGATTGGATCTCATTCATGATCTTCATGGCCTCAATAATGCAAACGGTCTGCCCGGGCAAGATCGTATCGCCTACGCTGATATAGGGCTCTTCATCAGGCGCAGGAGCTCTGTAGAAGGTGCCGACCATAGGCGCTGTTATCGTCAGACGACTGTCTTTCGATACCGCTTCAGCCTCAACCCCTACCGTGCGCGCGGGAGATGCATTTACTTGCTTGCGAAGCTTCATTGTCAAACCTTCTACTTCCAGCTCCAATTCGGCAATGTCATAAGTATTCATTAGCCTGGCGAACCCGGCGACCTCCCGCCTCATATCCTTGAGTTCCACTTGTTTTGCCTGCCTTCCCATTGTTCCCACATGCCCCATAAGGGACAGAACTCATATTTTCCCCGGCCGTTACCCCAATGGTTTAGAGCCTTTTAGTTATAGACTGCCCGACTTGAGATAACAATAGCCATAACCTGGGTCAATACCCATGCTTCCCTATATTCACCACAACTTTTTCATTTCCTGCTTACATCATACCATCAGCAAGCCTGCCTTAACCAGGCTATCGCGTTTCCCCTTGCTCAATTATCGTGATGTTAGCGAGCTCAACCCCTAAACACCTGGCAGCAATATCCCCGATCTGCTCTGCATCGGTCTTCGTCAGTTCTTTGCCTGCAATCACCACGTCACAGGTGTCTCCTCTTACAAAAACCAGGGCATCTTTGAAGCCCCTTGCCTTAATCAAGGCTTCTGCATCAGCTTCACGTTCCGTCCTTTTTGACAAGTCCAGAAGCTGCATACCTGCAGCCGTTCTTGCCTCTTCTGAAAGACCGGAGTCCCGGGCCACTGCTTCCAGGGATTCAATATTCCTTGACCTGGTTCTGCTTCGTTCAAGGCGGAGCGAGTCAAGGATATCGCTTCCTCCCCCCGGCGACTCTCCCCCCAGATCTGCAAAATCCATCTCCGGGCCCAACTCGTCCTGCGAGTCAGCATCTTGTCTGACACCTAGGATTCCACTCATGGAAAACAGCCCTTCATCCTGTTTCACTCCGATGTTCCGTGTTCCTATTAGGATCCCGAGAACTACCGCAATGACAACCATCAGCGCAAAACCTGCTCTTGCCCTGTCTTGCACAGATCTCACCTACCTTTTGCGTGGTAGCACCGCTACCTTATGATAAGGGATGTTGAAGAGGGTCGTTACCGCCTCGATTAGCGTCTTTTTTACCGCTATGTCCTTGGCGCCGTCTGCGACGACAAGCACGCCTTGGATTTGGGGCTCTCGGAAACTCCGCACCACCGGCAGGGCGGACCCTGTGGTTCTCTCTTGTGTTGTGACTATCTCACCGCTCTCTCTCACCTGTGTTGTCTCCCGACTGGCGCCCTGAGTATCCAGTTCCCGGGACGTATTCTCTTCATGAGTCTCATTCTCCGCATAATCATAGAATCGTCCCGTCTCAAAGGTAATCTTGACGCTTACCCTGCCTGCTCCCTGCACGTGAGAAAGTATCTCTGCCAAACTCCGTTCTAAGCGGCCCTCATCCTCAGTCAGGCTCGCTGCCCCGATTCCGCCTGTAACGAGTGCTTCGTCTTGATGGGTCCTGCTGAGGTCTGTCTGAGTGACGGACGGATTACTCAGTTTTGGCGAGAAACTGAAGAGAAGTAGGAGTATGCCTACGAGTCCTATGACAACGAGAACACCGATTTTTTGCATCTCGGGAGGTTTGATGTCTCCCATCCCATCTTCAGCGCGTTTTCTCAGTCCGGTCAAGAATTCAATAATTGGAGATGCCACCTGTCTCACCGCCCCTGTCTCCGTATGCATTGACACGCGTAAATAAATCCCGGAATCATCGATATCTCAAACACCCGAATTGCGCCGGTGAATCATTGCCGAAAATCCACTGATACAGAAATGGCAACGACAGAAGAAAACCCGTAGAACTCCTGTATTGCATTGATTACCCGCTTCTCCATGAGGGCGGCGAGTTCTTTACGATTCTCGGAA
>JAAZEW010000116.1 GCA_012512055.1 Bacillota bacterium
AAGGCAGTCCAAGAGGCTTACGCAGATGTCAATGTGACTGCATCACGCCTTGATTGGCGGGTGCAAAAGCCTGGGACATATGCTGCGATTGCTACGGAGATTAGCGCCACAGGCAAAGGGGGCCTATCCGTCCAATTTAGTGAGTTCAGTGATCTTACGAGGATAGACGGGGTACCAGGCAGTATTCCCGCATTCTACGCGTTCGGAGAAGAGTTTCCAAGTGATGAGGCGTGGACTTCTGCATCCGAGCTAAATGACCCGACTAAATGGCTGGAACCGATAACCCTTAATCATGAGGTTCAATCCACGGTTCGAATGTGGTCAAAAATAAGTGTGGGCGACAAGAATTCGTCCGCAGAGTATGAGAACAAGGGGGTGATCACGTTCATAGTCAGCAACATGAAGGTAGGTGGCGGACAGTAGATGTCCTTAGACCTGGATGGGCTACGGCCCATCGCTGTTCCAGAAAAAAATCCTAAAAGGAGGATTCATGGAAATGAAAAAGTTGTTAGCTTGTCTCGTAGTTCTCGCGTTTCTTCTAGTGCCGGCTATGGCGATGGCGTACAACGATGGCCAGGATCTGCCGCCGGGCGCAGTTGAGGTGGAGCATTGGGAGTGGGATGGTAGCGGATGGGTCCGCAAAGCTGAAGGAGACTTGACTGCCCTTGCTCGTTGCTGGAGGAGCAATCCGGCCGGTAATAATTGCAACAAGAAGGTCTGGACAATCGACTTCGTGCACCATGCATCAATGGCACAGTGGTGTGAATGGTCAATAGGCGGGACCCGTTGGGATTGGCGCATACTGAAGCCTGGCACGTATGCGGCAGACTGCATTGAGTTCACCGTCAAGAGCAATAACGACGTAGTGATCGGCTTCGCAGGATTCGGTGACCTCCAGTATCAGCAAACAGGTGGCGTAAAGACCACGATCGATACCTACTACAGCTACGGTGAATCCATCGAAGCAGCGGATGAAAATGGCTGGATAAGGGCTTCTGCTCTTAACGAGACGCCCCGGACGGTCTACGACAGCGCGGATCTGCATGCCGGCGTGAGCACCAAGCTATTCAACAAGATCATAGTGGAGAACTGCAACTCCTCGTGCGAGTACGAAAATCAAGGGCAGATCACAATCACGCTACAGAACATCAAGAGGTGGGTTGATCCTCAGACGGGATCATGGTTTGCACCGGTTCTATAGCCATAAGCAGAGCTATACTTGGGTTTTCCATCCGTGGAAAACAGCATAGGCATCCCTGATCATCAGGGTAAGTCAGGAATCCAGGGGGTGACCTTCGTGGTCACCCCCCCCGGATGGGTAAGAAGGAGAGAAGCTGTGATGTTTTTCCAGCCGAAATCGTTCCAGAACGGGAACAGGGTGGCAGCAAGCGCACTGTGGGGGCGAACCCTTATGAAAAGAGCAGCTCTTGTGCTGATCGGTCTGGTTGCCATTCTTGCCGTGACCCCCGGTCATGCAAGCGCGCAGATATCTTTGAGCTTCACCCCCATGCTTGTGGAGATGACCGCAGCGCCAGGGGAAACAAAGACATTTGAAGTGGTCATGATGAACGAGGGCAGGGCTGTGACCGCAGACTTCCTCATATATACCGCCGATTTGGCCCAAAAGCCCGATGGAGACTATGAGATTGCGGTCGTAGGCGAATCAGAGCACTCGTGCGCCAAGTGGATAAGTCTCTCGGCAGATAAGGCCACAGTAGGGCCAAGCTCTGCCTTTGCCGTGAAAGGAACTCTCACGGTGCCTCGCGGGGCGTCGGGCGGCAGGTACGCAGCTGTCGTTTTCGAGTTGATTCCAGAGGAGCGAAAGGGAGAGCCTGCGTTTGCCTCCAGTACATTTGTGCAAAGATTTGCGACAGTGGTGGAGCTTACCATCCCTGCAAGGCAAGTGCAGAGGCGTCTTGATGTGACCGGGTTCAATGTAGACTATGCAGTTGAGACTCCTGCTTACGCCAGTGCATACGGAAGGGACGCTGTGATACTGTCGGCAGAGCTGAAAAACGAAGGCGACATCCACGTCTTTGCTCGCGGAAGCATGATATTGCGTGACGGTGCCGGAAAGAGACTGAGGGAAATTCCACTTGGTGCGGGTAGAGGCATTGTGCTGCCGGGGGCTGCTGTAAACCTTAGTTCAGTTCTGCCCGGTGGTCTTGCACCGGGTGACTACATAGCTGATATCTCAATCAGGTACGGAGGAATGAGGCCTGCCACTGCCAAGGTTCCGTTTAGTGTTGGGGAGAGCGGAACAGAGGTCGCCAAGATGGAGACGACTGCGGTGATTGCGCCTTTTTCAGTTGATCCTGATCAACTAGATTTGAGTGGCATTCCAGGCGCCACTGTAGCGAAGCCACTGGTTATTGAAAATCGCTCTGACCAGGCAATCCGCGTTGAAGGTCGTGCCGTAACACTTGCATTTGACGATGAAGGGGAGCTCATTACGGAAGATGTAGAATCTTCTACGCCAAGTTGTGCTGAATGGATTGAAGTAAGACCTAATGTGGTTGAGATTAGGCCCAGGGCGCGTCAAGTTGTACGCATGATGCTATCAATTCCTAAGGGTGAGTCGGGCGGTAAGTATGCAAACATCATATTCACCGCGACACCTATCGCGGAAGGTGAATCTACTACCCCTAGTAATCCAGAATGGTCCGGGGAAAGCGGTACTGTTGTTTTTCTGAAAGTTGGGAAGGAATTTGAAACCATTGGCGAGCTTACTCCCATTACTGTTGACGACGGAGGGCCTTCAGTAGGCACGATTTTCGGAACCGTCTTCAAGAATACCGGGACAATCCACGTCAAACCCAGGGCATCCATGGCCTTGAAAAAGCGGGTCATGCCTGAGAGTATCCCCGGGATCGAATACGTTGGTCCGGGTTCGTTAGTTGACGTGAATTCATTGGATTTAGGTGAAGAATCCAATGTTGTGCTACCCGGCGGCGTCCGAGCATTTGACGTGGTGCTATCCGGTCAATTAGAACCAGGAGACTACATTGTTGAGTTTCTCGTGCACTACGGAGGCAAGTCCCCACTATACGTAATGCGGGAATTCACAGTCGAGTAGGGCAAGGCCTGCCTAAGGCGGAGCCTGTACAGGTACATGATTTCAAGGAGGGAACCATATGATTCAGAGAAAGAGATTGCCGGCGGGATCCCCTAAAGCCCTTGTCCTGGTTGTTGCGATTATCGCAGCGACTTTAATTTTCCCGGCTGCCCTGTTGGCTGAAGAACCTCTAGTGAC
>JAAZEW010000117.1 GCA_012512055.1 Bacillota bacterium
AGCAATGTAGGCCCCCGCCAGGAAGCTAGATGCCAGAAGAACGTCCACCGGGAGCCGTGATTTGCTCTTAGCTGAAGCTGAAACAGACTCTATAGTCTCATGCAGGCCCAGTAATCCCATCGTAATCTACACCTTCCCTTGCTACGACTTATTCAGCGACATGGTGAGAATTCGATGAGACTCCCCTATTATCCTCCTACTTCACGGCGTCTTTCAAAGACTTACCTGCCTTGAAGACAGGGGCTTTTCGAGCGCCTATACGGATCGTAGCTCCCGTCCTCGGATCGCGCCCGGATCTGGCTGCTCTCTGACGCACTTCGAAACTGCCAAAGCCTACAAGTGCCACTTTCTCACCTGCTGCAAGAGCTTCAGTCACCGTGTCAAACACCGCGTCAACAGCTTTGGCAGAATCCTTCTTCGTGAAACCTGTCTTAGCTGCCACTCTCTCCACTAACTCCGTCTTCGTCATGGTTTGATCCCCCTTTCGGAGGTATAGTGCCCACAACGAAGAGGATTTATGAGATTCGCCCTTACAGAACCCTATAGAATGATACAGATAAGCCCTCCGCTTCCCTCATTGACGATTTTCTGTAACGTCTCCTGCAGCTTCTGCTGAGCATTTTCCGGCATCCGGTAGAGCTTGCTTTCTATGCCCTCTTTAACCAGCTCGTGCAGGGACTTCCCAAGGAAATCAGTGGTCCAAATCCGCTCAGGGTCTTTTTCGAACTCCTCAGACAGCCTTCTGACAAGTTCCTCCCCTTGTCTCTCTGTGCCTACGTATGTCGTGACTTCTGTCTCGATATTCGCGCGAATCATGTGAATGGACGGAGCGGCAGCTCTCAGCCTCACTCCGAACCTGCTTCCTTGCCTAATCAGCTCAGGCTCCTCGAGTTCCAGTTCATCCAGGAGAGGCATGACAATTCCGTATCCCAACTCATCTGCGTCTCTAAGGCCGTCTGCCACCTTATCATATTCCCTCTTAGACACGGAAAGCTCTCTCATGAGTCTTAGAAGGTGATGGTCGCCTTCGACCTCAAGCCCACTAACCTCACGGATAACCTGGAAGAACAGCTCTCTCGGAGCATCAAGGTTAATTATTACCTGTCCCGTACCCAGATCCAGGGTCATAAGATCCGCATGGGACACAAAATCCTGCGCAGCAAAGCCTTTGACGGTCCCTGAAATGTCTCGGATTCTCTTGACGTCCTTCACAGCGGAAACGACGGCGTCTTGAAATTTCTGCCTTAGCCAGTGTTCTGCTGAAACCTCGTTGAGCCAGACAGGCAAGCGCACACTTATCTCGCGGACAGGGAACTCATACAGCACTTCTCGCAACACACCGAGAACATCTTCCATATCCATTCTGAGACAGTCCATGGGTATGACAGGCACCCCGTATTTCGCTGCAAGTTTCGTCGCAAGATCCAAAGTCTCTCTTGCCCAAGGATGTGTCGAGTTCAACACTGCAACGAAAGGCTTTCCAAGATCATGAAGCTCTCCGATGACTCGCTCTTCTGCAGGAACGTAGCTTGCTCTTGAGATGTCTGTAATGCTGCCATCCGTGAGGACAACAAGACCAATTGTGGAATGGTCGGAGATGACCTTCCGTGTGCCGAATTCAGCCGCTTCCTCAAAGGGAATCTCATAGTCAAACCACGGGGTCATCACCATTCGAGGCCCGTCGTCCTCCTCGTACCCCAGCGCCCCTTCGACAGAATACCCCACACAATCCACAAGCCTGACCCTGACATTGATATTGTCCTGAATCGTCACGGACACGGCTTCGCTCGGGACGAACTTCGGCTCAGTTGTCATGATAGTCCTGCCTGCGCCACTTTGCGGCAATTCATCCACTGATCGCTCTTTGTCATACACATCATCAATATTGGGAATGACCAGGAGGTCCATGAACCGCTTTATAAACGTGGACTTCCCAGTCCTCACCGGACCGACTACTCCAACATAAACATCACCGCCGGTCCTCGTCGCCATATCCTGGAAGATATCGAATCTCTCCATATCCGGTCCCTCCCCCTGGGCCCCATATCACATCCGGCTTTCAGAATAATGTATATGAGTGGGAGAGACAATTATTCGTCTTGTCACTCTCCTTTTATTAGAGTCAACGCCTCGGCTCTTGCAGCCGCGTCCTTCTTGAAAAGCCCTCTGACAGCGGAAGTCACTGCGAGACTTCCGGGCTTGCTTATTCCCCTCATTGCCATACACAAATGGACTGCTTCCACTACTACAATCACACCGTGAGGTTTTAAGGCCTCAAATATCATATCCGCAACTTCACTGGTAAGCCTCTCTTGAAGCTGAGGCCTCCTGGCAAGGATTTCGACGACCCTTGCAAGCTTACTGAGGCCTACGACCCTTCCTCCCTTGGGAAGATATGCAACATGGGCCTTGCCGTGGAACGGAAGCAAGTGGTGCTCGCACATGGAGTAGAAAGGGATGTCCTTTATTATGACCATCTCTTCATGTTCTTCGTTAAAGACCGGAGTCAATTCTTCCCGCGGGTCTTTGCCCAAACCGCAGAATATTTCCTGAAACATCCTGGCGATCCGGTCAGGCGTGTCTTTCAGCCCTTCGCGATCCGGATCTTCTCCAATAGCTTCGAGGATCTCTCTGACTGCCTTCATGATTCGTACATCATCCAATTTGTGTTTGTCCCTCCTGTTAGCACAGCAACCTGTGCCGTATATAGTCAGTGCAAAATTCAGCATAGTTACAGGCTGTGGAGGCTACACCGCCGAATCTTCATGTCGAAGGATCCTTGCAAGGAGGAGGGCCATAGCATGGATATCCATGGCATTGTGTTCCAGAATAGGACGGATCAATGCTGAACGAGGATTCGTCACGAAATCGTGATAGACTTCAGGTATCATGTAGCCCGGGATGTCCTCGCCACGCTCATAACCCAGGGCGTAGGATGCGACTGTCACAAGCTTGCAATTGGGAAGCGTCTCTCTGAAGAGCCTTCTCGCAGTCCAGAGAAGGTCAAAGTGGAAGTGATCCTCCGGGCAGCATGTTCCATAATACGCCATACGATCTCGAATATACGGCATATCAAACCTGAACCCGTTATATGTCACCAAAACACAGGCGCTCTCCAACTCACGTCTTACTGCAGTAAGAACAGCGACTTCCTCTTCATACGATCTTGCTAAGAACTGCCTGAGGCGCATTTGCCCGTCTTCATGCTCTCTCATCATCCCAACGAGGAAAAGCGGTTGAGCGCTGCTGAGTCCGCAAGTCTCAATATCCAGAAACACCATCTCTCCCGGTGAATATAGCGTTAACACCTGCCAATCAGACGCCTTCGTCCCTGAAAAGAACCTCGCGTCTCTCCGCTCAACAGCCTCGGCAATCGCCTTCGCCTGATCTCCCCAGCGCGTGTGTGGATACAGGCTCTCTATATCCTCATATCCTTCGTCCCTCAACTTCCCTTCAGTTACAGGGCCTACTCCACGTATCACCTGCAGGTTCCTAAGAAGCGCAGACTTTCCCGAAGGGAGCGAGAAATCAACCCGCGAGTAAGTCCGCTCCTCGATATAGTAATCCCCTTCCCCGAGAAGTTCGCGTGCAGGGACAAAGGATACTTCAGGCATCAATTAAGGTTCCTCCTCACCCTATACGATCACTTGGTTTTCGTATGTACCCGAAATAGTATCTCTACCTCGCTATTTTGCGGCACCCTCACTTCAAGTACTGCTGTATTCGCATCGCGCTTTTCAAAAGGCAACGGGCTGGAGATAGTCCAATCACCGTAGAGCTTCTCTATAACAGCCACGTCAATGTCTTCGTCTTTTCGGTTTCTTACCTTAATACAATACGCTTCTTCGCGGGCATTCTCAACTATCTTGAAATCAGTTACTATCCGCTCGCCTACCACATCAAAGGCATCACCGATGTAGAGCCTGACTACTTCGTCCTTGGGTGTATGGGAAATCGCATCTTCCCCGATGAAGTCCATGCTTCCGTCAGACAAAGCTTTGTACATGCGCACTCTGCCTGCAGGTAGCGGCATTCCAAGGCCTGACTCTTCGCTATTTGCAAACTCCAGAA
>JAAZEW010000118.1 GCA_012512055.1 Bacillota bacterium
CAAGCCCTTGTCCTGCTAGTTTCTGCAAATAGGCAGGCTGTGTAATCACCATTAGTTCGTTTAGGGTTTCTCCGTCAACCCCTGATATCAGTTGCAGTTCCACACCAAGCTTCGCATCGGATAGAAGTTTCAAGGCTTCTTGTGATGTCATTAACCTGGCATGGCACAATATTCCGTATGCCCTCTGGACTCTGTCCTCCAGTTGCTCCGGCATCTCCAAGATCAGCTTTTTCCTTGTGGCACGTTCCTGTTCGATGACTTGCATGGTGACTGCATGGAGATTTTCTATCAACTCTTGTTCAGAGCGACCCAAAGTCACCTGATTGGATAGCTGAAACATATTCCCTGAAGCTTCAGTTCCCTCACCGTAAAGGCCACGAACTGCTATTCCAAGATTGGATACTGCAGAAAGCACTGCCCTTACCTGTCCTGTAACCACCAGAGCCGGCAAATGAACCATTATGGACACACGCAACCCGGTTCCGACGTTAGTAGGACAGGCGGTAATATATCCAATCTGCTCATCAAACGCATAGTCAAGTTTGCTTTCGAGCAAATCATCGACGTTGTCTGCAAGCTGATATGCCTCACCGAGCTGAAGACCGGGCAGAAGAGTTTGAATACGGATGTGGTCTTCTTCGTTCACCATCACGCTTACGCTCTCATCCTCAGATATTATGGCAAGGCAGTTCTCTCTGCCCTCGGCGTGTTGAGGGCTTATCAGATGCTTCTCTGCGAGAATGTGTCTGTCTAGTACAGGTGCCTCTGAAAGACGCATAACTTCCAGCCTGGAGAGCTCGGGACCCTGGCTGACAGCCTTTTCTACTTTCTCGGTGACTCTGGCAAGATCTGCCTGAGACGCCTGATTGGGAAAAGGGATATTGCCGAGATTGCGTGCCAGCCTCACACGAGAGCTCAACGCCACATCAGTATGGGGAGCGTTTGTGCTCATCCAAGCGCTGTATGTTCCATCTATTATGTCCTTGAGTGACATATTATCTCCCCCTACGCTTCGTCTGAAAGGCGCTTCTCGAGGTCTTTGATTTTATCACGGACAGTAGCTGCTTCTTCGTACCTCTCGTCCGACACCAGCTTTGCCAACTCCCGTCTGAGGTTCTCGATCTCCCTGACCACGCCGGCTGCTCCTCCGATCCTCTTAGGGACTTTTCCAGTGTGCCGGCAATTACCGTGTATTCTTCGGATTAGCGGGTCAAGCCTTGGCACAAATTGCGTATAGCACTGGCTACACCCTAAGAAGCCTTTACTTGCGAAACTGGAAAACGGCATTTTGCAGTTGTTGCAACCATCGACTATGTGGGCAGGTGTTGACACCGGAGTCCCCATGCCGGATCCTGTCTGCAAAAGGCCTGTAAGGAGATGGGGAAACGAGAACTTTGACTCGGAAATCAGAGTCAGTTCCCCCTTCTCTTTCGCACATTCCTCACAGAGATGAGATTCGCTCTTCACTCCGTTCACCATCTTGGTTATGTGGACATTAGCAGGCCTTTTCTTACATTCAGCACAAAGCATTTCTTCACCCCCGACATTCCCGTTACTCCCGGAGCATCAACGCAAGCATAACCTTGAGAAGGCTGGCCCGGTCTGCGC
The DNA here is from genome assembly GCA_012512055.1 of Bacillota bacterium. The sequence goes on from JAAZEW010000118.1 coordinate 1,609, forward strand.
TTCGGTAGTTATAAGGCGCTTTTTGAGTCTCCCTATCCAGTACGGTCTTTATGAAGACATATTCATCCTCGGTTAGAAAACCTTCTTCCTCGAGTCTGAGTAACAAGCCATCAGCTCGCCTGACAGTGATTTCATCCCCGATTTTTTCGTCAAGCACAGACAGGAAGTCACGCCCGGTTCGAAAGGCTAACCTGACAATGCGTATGTAGCCTCCACCGCCTCTTCTGGTTTCCACCAGATAGCCCC
>JAAZEW010000119.1 GCA_012512055.1 Bacillota bacterium
CCCCGAACCAGCCCTGAGACACTATGACACAAGGCGTCGGATCCCCCGAACCCGGATAGATGCAAGCGGCAACGCCCCGTTCCCTCTCTCGGGGACCCTGCCTTTCATATCTCCACCCTGCCCTATGAGCCACATGCTCAAGTTTGTCTTCATCGAGGTTAGGCGCAAGCCCGACCACGAAGTCCAGCTTATCACCGCTAAGCTCCGCCAAATCCCCGACAATTTCCAGGAGGGTTCCCATATTCCTGTATGCTTCTTCTCTTGAACCGGGAAGAATACCGACTACTTTCCTCTCAAGAGTAAGGCCGAAGTTCTCGCCGGTTATGGCAAACCCGTCCATCATGACATTTCCTGCATACCGGGCAGGGACTCCCATTTGCAAAAGGGCTTCACAGGTTTTTTCATCCCTTGCCAGCACCAGGCCGGCATACTTTTTCATAAGCCGGCGCTCGATACCCAGATGTCCCTTGATATACTCAGATTTCGCGGTAGACAGAAATAACATAGGCGCATCAACATAACGGCCTCCGAGAAACAGCGGGTAAATATCTCCCACTGATACGACAACTCTTGCGTCTTTCCCTATCGATTTCAAATCTTTGACTTGCTGAATAGTCAGGCTGATGAGTCCTGCCTTGATATCCTTTAGTACATACGGCAAACCATGCCTCAGGAAACCACCGCTTGGCATGGTTTTTTGACTGCCTATAACCCTGATGCCTGCATTAGCGTATGCTTTACCCAACCCGACCAAGGGGAAACCGGCTATATCAACAGGCCCGCGCTCAGCACTGACCTCCCGCGCGATCATAGTTGCAATCAGGTCCTCACCGTGGCCGTTGCTCAAGAAAAGTATCATATGCCGCGCCTACCGGGCAAACCCTCCTTCCGGCCTTCAGAATACCGGAGAACGAAATCTTACGTTTCCTTTAACCCGGATTGTCTCAAGTTCTGAATCGATTTCCATCTCATCCCCGAGAATCTCGGAAGCGCCGTTCTTATAATGAATGCGTCCATATGCCCTAAAATTCTTCTTACCCGGATCCCATGTAGCGCCTTCTGCGCTGAAGCTCAGGCCTTTGTCTGATTTCACCGTCACATGGTCCTCAAAATCCACCGTGCCTGTTGCAAAATCCAGCTTCACAGCTCCTGCCCGAATCTCAAGCTGAGGCACATCATCAACAAACCTTGTCCCTTCAACGACTATAAGGCAGGCACTGTTCCTGTCTTCATCATACTCTATTCTTTCAGCCCCGAAGCTCCATCCTCGAGTCCCGTCACGCTCAGGCAGGGTTATTCTGGTTTCCTCAAGAATTATGCCTGACTCCGGTTCTTCCGGGGGCCTGTCTGCTTCAGTCTCACTCACAGGTTGCATCAGGCCTTTCGAATCGCTGTTCCCGGTCTTGCCCGTCCGCGTTGATATGGGGTAGTAATAAGCGCCAAATCCCAGGATGGCCACGAATATACATATTGCCACCGCTCTTCGCCACCCGGGCCGGCGGACCGGAGAACTTGGGTTTTTCACCGGTTGTCCACCTTTCGCTTGACAATCCTCCCGGGATCAATTCTCACGTTTCTCTTGATAATGCTGTCCTCTTCCACGAAGCATTCATCACTTAGCACAACACCTTCACCCAGGGAGGCCCCGGCTGCAAGATAGCAATCGCTCCCCACTACGCAATCTACAAGGTTCGCTCCCTGCCCGACCTTGGTGTTGTTCCATACTATGCTCCCTCGGACAATGGCGCCTTCGCCGATTTCACATCTGTTCCCGATAACGCTATAAGGCCCTATAGTTGCATGTTTTCCAATTGTAACATGTCCTCCTATGCAAACAGGCGGACACAATGCAGCATCACGGTGGAGCTCAGTGCCTTCACACACAAAGACTCCCTGCATCACTTCTTCCCCTGGAAGAGCAAGGCCTGCTTTGCCCAGAAGGATATCTCTGTGGGAAGCATGGTACTTTGCCAGTGTCCCGATGTCACACCAGTACTCGTCTAAAGCAAGGCCGTAGAAAGGCACGCCCTCCCTGACCAATAAAGGGAATATGTCGCGCCCGAAATCCGGTGTCCCGTGAGGTGGAATATACTCAAAAACCTCAGGCTCAAACACGTATATCATGGTATTGGCAAGATCGCTGTCAGCCTGGCAAGGCCTGGGTTTCTCCTGGAACCTGAGGATCCTTCCGTCTCCGTCCGTAACCACTATCCCAAACCCGGACACGTCATCTACACGTTTGAGGCCGATAGTTGCGAGCGCGTTCCGTGATTTATGGAACTCAATAAGCCTTGTGAGATTCGCGCCGGTTACCGCATCTCCTGCCATGAGGACGAATGTCCCGGAAGCGGGCCCCTTCTCAGTCGCACCCCGGCTGTCCCAGCCGTCATCTTTTAGAAGCAGATCCTTTGCAGCAAGCATGCCTCCGGCAGTGCCTCTGAGCCTCGCTTCACGGGAGTAACGCAGTTTTATGCCAAAATCGCAGCCATTACCGAAGTATCCTTCAATGTGTCGAGGAAGGTACCACAAGTTCGCCACGACTTCAGTTATTCCATGCCGCCTCAAAAGGGCAATAATATGCTCCATAGCGGGTTTGTTGACCACAGGCACCATTGGCTTCGGCACATTAATGGTCAATGGCTCAAGGCGGGATCCCACCCCTGCAGCCATGATCATGGCACGCATTCCAGGCTGTCCTCCCTATAGGGATCATCATGGAACCTCAAAGACGCAAGCCTCGCATAAAGACCTCCCTTTGCCATGAGCTCTCTGTGATTCCCCGACTCCGTGATCCTTCCCTTGTCTATCACAAGGATCCTGTCTGCCTGCTGGATTGTGGACAGCCGATGGGCAATGACCAGAGTCGTCCTGTTCCGGAACAATCTTGTCAACGCTTCCTGCACCTCAGCCTCGGATTCAGGGTCCAACGATGACGTGGCCTCATCCAGTATCAGTATCCTCGGATCCCTTAGGATCGCTCTGGCAATTGCAATTCTCTGCCTCTCACCGCCGGATAATGCGACGCCTTTCTCCCCTACCGGCGTATCGTACTCTAAAGGAAGCTCCATGATAAAATCATGGGCGTTAGCCAGCTTTGCAGCTTTCATAATGTCCTTCATGCCGGCATGGGGACTGCCGTACCTGATATTTTCTCCCACACTCACACCGAACAGGACCGTCTCTTGAGGAACGAGCCCTATCTGACGGCGTAAGGAGCGCAAAGTAACCTTACTGATATCGCACCCGTCAATATACACTTTGCCTGAAGTAGGCTCATAGAACCTGGGAATAAGGTTCACAATGGTCGTCTTTCCTGACCCGCTCGGGCCGACAAGGGCGACAACTTCTCCTGGCATCACGGTAAGCTCTATGTCATGCAGAACCGGCTCGGAAGGACGGTATGCAAAGCAGACACAGTCGAAATCAATGCGCCCCTCAACAGGTTCAGGAATTGAAACGGCGTTTTTCGGCTCCTCGACTTCAGGTGTCTGATCAAGCAGACCAAATACCCGGTCTGCAGCGCCCAACGCCTGATTAAGCCCTCCATAGGAAGCTGAAAGCCTGGCAAGAGGAGTGGGAAGGGTCCCTGCTGCCCCGAGGAACGCCATGAATTCCCCCACAGTCAACCCGCCCTCTATGACCCTCCTCCCCCCGAACCATAGGACGCCTGCAAGACCTACGACTGACAGCAACTCTATGACAGGCGTTATTACTGCATGCACCCTCACTCCGCGCATTGATGCTTGGAAGTTGCCTTCGTTTCGCCTTCTGAACCTCTCCATCTCATGGGCCTCCATGGTGAAAGCCTTGATTACCTTAATCCCGGAGAGGGTTTCCTGAAGCACGGTGGTGACATCGGCAATAGTTGATTGGATAAGCCCGGTTATTCGCCTGAGCTTACTTCCGGCTTTACCGACTACCGATATAACCAAAGGCATTATGCTCAGGGTAACCAAAGAGAGCTTCCAGTCCAAGTAAAACATGAGCCCCAAGATGCCTACGCTCATCACCGCCTGGGAAA
>JAAZEW010000351.1 GCA_012512055.1 Bacillota bacterium
CCCAGGCGGGTAACCCGGCAGATACCTCTGTTTCAGGGTTTTCCGTAGACTTTTTAGTTTCTTCCGGCATTCTTATTACCTCCTGAATCGAGTTGACAGAATCAACTATGTCGACAATCGGCAAAGGTCGATATTGACCCTGCTTTAACAGAACAGGATATCCCTTTGCGAATTGACTCCTGTGACAATGTATTCAGGGATGTCCCTAAGGGTTAGTCACATATCCCCATTATATTGAGGGATTTACCAAACAAGGGATTGACAGGAGACAGAGTATTTTGTATTATTGATATGGGAACATATGTTTGGGGGTGTTAGGAATGTCTTCTATGATGCCGGCATTGTTCGCCGAAAACACGCATTCTTTGAAAGAACCGCGGAATAGAAGGTCAGGCTCCCAGACAATGAAGGTAATTGTGCGTGTTATGCGTACCCGAAACAATTCAGGCATCAGCGCAATTGTGCTCCTTGCCTCAGACATGGGGGCACCTATCCGAGAAATACGGTATGATTTCTCCAGCATCTCGCTGGAAGAGGCGGGCCTCAGGGCCTCTTTGGAGTCTCTTAAGATCGCTGGGAGGTATCGGGCAAAGCATGTAGTAATCTATATTGACAATGAACACGTTGCATCAATCGCGAACGGAACTGACATTCCCTCTCCTGACCTTATAGGTCTTGCGTTACAGTTAAGAGCATTCTGCCACTCATTTAGGTCTGTTGTCACTAGATACGGCACTCCAGGGGCGACTCCGAGCTTGCTCCGTTTGCATAAGTCCGGCGAGAAAGGGCAGTTGAGCCATGTTTTATGATGACGGAAAGTGTTTCGCGTGCGGACATGACAACCCAATCGGCCTTAAGCTTCTTTTTCAATTGGACGGGGACGGGCGGTCAATTGCTACATTCACGCCGCCTGAGGAATTCCAGGGATTTGCCAAGATCCTCCACGGAGGAATCATATGTACGCTCCTGGATGAAGCCATGGCGTGGGCAATGATCCTAAACGGCCACTTAGGAGCCACAGCCTCAATGAAAGTAAAGTTCCGAAAACCCGTCCCTATAGGGAAACAAGTGACAGTCACAGGCGAAATCCTCAATCAGGGAGCAAGGTCATGGGCTTTGGCATCTTACATCTCAGACGAACGAGGACAAGTGCTTGCTGAGGCAGAAGGGGTTTTTGCAGCGGTATCTGAAATACTCTCTCCAAAACCAGGTTCTAAGTAGCTTGCCGCAGTCGCCCACTGCTCTTCGGCAGATGTGTTGTTTCCCCAGTGGCCATCTTACCGTGTGGCCATTTCACATTGGTGGCTATTTCACATCGGCAGTCATTTCACAGCGGTGTGGTCGTAGACGGCCACGTTTTTCTTTCACTGCATGATTCGCTATCACTTGTGTCGCTAAACCTCTTGAGTGGCCGAAATTCAGCCACAACTTCCTTTTTGCTGTATGATTTTCTGCCACTCTTTCGAGAGGGATCGCCCGAGTGGTTGAAAATCGACCACCACAAGGCTTCCTAGTGCCTGATATTCAGCCACGATCGAGGCTCAAGGTGGCAGGATATCGGGCACCTCATTACGCAACAAGGCTCCATTAGGCGAGTGCTGCCTGAAAAGCGAACACCTTTTTCAAAAAGGTGCCCGAAAATCTGGCACGTTCTCAAAAAAGGTGACAGGAAATCTGTCACCCGAGCCCTAAAGAGATGTCAAGATCCCAGGTCAGCCCAGAAACGTGGTCGAAAACCAGGCACCTTCGCCGTTAGGGTGGTCGAAAAACTGCCACTTGACGACTTTTCCTTGCGAAAATCCAAAATGATGGCAGAAATCCAGGCACGGTTTTAGAAAATGTGGTCGAGAATCGACCACTCCTTAGATGGCAGCTTCATTACCTAAATTTGGCAACGGGAGACATGTGTGTTATAATTTGGAAGAACACGCCAGTTTATGGGAGGTATCCTCTATGTCTCATGAAAGGCTTATTCTATCGGTACCTGCAGACCTGTTGCGCGACAAAAATCTTGATCCTATGGCCAAGTACTTGTATTTGATAATATGCCAAGAAAAGCCCAGGTCCATTAAAGAACTTGCCGAACTCGCAGGTACATATAGGGATGGGGCCCGTAAGCAGTGCAAGGCCCTGGAGGCGGCCGGCTGGATAATGATGCCGAAGAGGCCTGGTATAACGCCGCTGATTGCTACAGCCCCAAGGGCGACACAAGATGCAATGGTGTCGCGACTGAAAGACACCAGGTGGGAATCAAAGCACGCGGGAGAATTCCTAATGAAGGCATGGCTCGATCTCCTTGTTGATTCTGACAACTTCGTCGATAACTGCCGCCCCTCATTCTTGGTGAATCTCGAAACCCAGAAAACCATGGAATACGATCGTTATTACAGAGAAGGAGTCGCGTTTGAATATAACGGCAGCCAGCATTACACACCTACACAGAGGTTCTCTGATATACACGAAATACGAAAGACTCAGTTAAGAGACCATCTGAAAGCCGGCTTGAGTCAGAGACAAGGGATTGTATACGTGGAGATCATTGAAAACGAACTTAATCTTGACAACATGTTGGAGAACATACCTAACATACTGCCACTAAGACCAATTGACAAAAACAGCGTGTATGTACGTGGGCTGACCCGCCTCAGTGAAGAGTACATCACAAACTGCATGAAGATGCGTTCAAAAGAGCAAAGGCTAGAATCAGTGTGAACCAAAGCCAGGACATGCCTGGGATGTCAGCAGGCTCACCAAAGATCTGAACACAGTCTGAACATAGGCATGTAGGCCATGATTTCCGGACTTGATATGAAAGAGATGTTCTTGAGTTCGAGTAAGGGCATGCCTATACGCCGAAAGTGATCGGAATCCAACAGTGCTGGTTTGCCTCCGTTGGTTATCATCACAACATGTCACAATTCGACGGAGGCTGCTGACCTAGCACAAGCTCTATGTCAAGGAACTCCTGCCAAGTAGAGACCCTTATAGCGGCTACTTTCATAAGGATAACGTGGTAGTATGCATCGTCCGTAGCTAATCATCATTGACCGGTATGCGTCATCCGTCGCTATGCATCGTCCGTCGATACTCATCATCCGTCTCCACGTTCTCAGACGCGGTATGCGCGAAGGCGGATTTCTTGAAAGAAGTATGAGAATCTCTGAACAGGAAACACTGGGGCACCGCTGACTTCGTCTAGGTTGCATCTGGTCCTAAGTGGGCTATCGACAATTGACAAGCGAGTGTAGGCACAACGCTCATGAGAAACAGCTGCAATACTACTGAGCGAGAATCTTACGAAGAAGAATAAGGAAAATGAGAATCTCTAAATGGGAAGCATCTGCAATACTACTAAGCGAGAATCTTGCGAAGGAGAATTCAGACGAATATAGAATAGTGCAATTACACCGAAAGAGGACAGCCTGAGAAGCGAACAGCCTTAGTAAAGGACAACCTGAGAAAAGGACAACCGAACGGAAAGTCCATCCTACCATTATCTTTCCATATTCTTGCCGAAGAGCTATTATCTGCAACATAAGCTATGAACTTGAGAGTACAATTGGAAATAAGGGGTCAATCGGCATCAAAGCAAAGGAGGTGCAAATCCGTCTCTGTTTGGAGTGTTTCTGTTCCCATATCTTCGGAAACTCAATCCTAGAAAACGGAGGTGTGTACAGGCATGATCCTTTTCATAGTGACTATCTATATGCTGGCAATGCTGGCAATCGGTTGGTGGTCAAACAAGTACTACATCAAGGGCATGACAGACTTCCTGTTGGCAGGCAGAAGACTCGGGGTCTCAATGTGTGCAGCCACCCTCGCCGCCACCCATTTCGGCGGTGGGATGGTTATGGGCGGGAGTGAGTACGGGTTTCTGTATGGCTGGTCCGGAGCATGGTACGGCGTGTCCTGTGGCATAGGCATCCTGATCTTGGCCTTTACCACTGCAGGCAAGTTCAGGGAGCTGGCGCTTTACACTGTCCCTGACTACCTCGAGCAAAGATACGGCGGGAAGACCATAAGAATACTGGGTTCACTCCTTTCCCTCGTTGCGCTGGTAGGGATACTGGCCGCCATGGTGCTTTCAGCAAGAGGCGCCTTGAGCATACTGGGTATTACAGGCAATACCGG
>JAAZEW010000120.1 GCA_012512055.1 Bacillota bacterium
CTTTAATCTGATGGCGGGCAAGAGAGCTTTCCCCTTTAGTGAAATAGATGAAGTAATTGCGATTGCCTGCCAAGACTGATTGATGAATACTATCTGCCATACCGATGGTTTCATCGTCGGGGTGGGGCAAGTACCAGATCACAGTGGCTTGGGCGTAAGCGGAGGCAGGGATCATAGTGAGGAATCCCATAATTAAAATGAGGTTCCTCAGGCGCTTAGCCACTAGAAACTTCCTCCCTTGATTTTAAATATCCAGAAGCTATCGCTCTCTCCCCAAACCCTATAGCCCACGCCGGCCTCGATCGGGTATAGTCCAAACACTTTCAATTCGCTACCAAGTCCTAGCTCAAAGGACAGTTGGCTATTCCATTCTTCTATTGGTGTAGTCAACTCGACCCCTCCGTAGGCATAGGGACGAATCAATGCCACCTCCAGCGCAGAACGGGGTTCATCAAAGGGAAACAGCTTTACGATAGGGTTCAAGGTGGCCAGTAATGGTGTGGTCGGAGTCCGCATTTTTGTTAGTTTGGCTGCTAAATCGAGGTTTAGATGATCTAAATCGAGCAACTTTTTATAAGAACTTGAGAGCTGCCATTGAGTCGCGCCCCGGCTAAGGTAAACTCCGGCTATACCCAGTTTTTCGGTTACAGGGAGGGCAAATTCCACGCCCCAGGTAGTAACGGGTAGACTTGGAGACTTACGTATAAATGCCCCGACATGCCCTACGTGTTGTTTAGACCATTCCAGGAAAGCTTCGTGGCCACCATTTATGTTATTAAGGCCATAACGATAGCCCAGGTTAAACCAAGATAACGGGCCGTGACCGATTTTAAAACCAATTTGGGAAAACTCCCCTAAGGGATCAAGGGTAATCTCAGGGACAATCCGTAACGGCCGAGGTAGATTAATGGCTTGGGTCACTGCCCGTTCAGTGATAGAGGCAACTTCATAGCCTGAAAAGCCCTTTTGGGCGTATGGGACAAACCAAAAAGACGGGTCTTTAGCTAAAATAGCTGCTTTAATTTGATCCATATAGGCTAGCCCGGCTAAGTATCCTTCTTCAATAAAGAACTCAATCTTTTGGTAATCCATGTAAGAGTCATACTTTACCTCGGGGACGATAACTACATCTGCCATGCTAATATTGGATTGCACGTATCCGTCAATCATAAACCACATGGAAAGCTGGATATTAGTGAGCACGTCATCGTAGTTGATCTTCTTTAATTCCTTTTTTACATCTACTGCAATGATGACATTTGCACCTTGATCCTTGGCTACATTGACCGGAACTGCGTTTTTCATGCCACCATCAACGTAATAGTTACCGTTGATTAAAACCGGCGGGAAAAGGGCAGGGATAGACATGCTCGCCTGGACTCCGATGCTGACCAAACCGTCATTTAGCGCTACCTCTTCGCCTGTTCGCACATTAGTTATGACTGAATAGAATGGGATGTCCAATTGATCGAAGGTTTTGTGGTTGAGTAGTGTATCCAAATAGTGCTGTAAGCGAGTAGAATCGATGAAACCCCCTTTGGGGGGAATGGTTAGGTCCACAAGTGCAGCGGTGTCTAGGGTAGCGAGAATTTGCCGCATGTTGTCTACGGAATATCCGGCAGCATAAAGACTCGAGACGATACTGCCCATACTAGTACCCACCAAGAGATCGATGGGCACCCCATTTTCCTCTAAGGCTTGAATTAGCCCAATATGGCTAAAGCCTCGGGCTGCACCGCCCCCTAGCACTACGCCTACTTGTAGGGCTGCCTCAGAGGAAGCCGAAAAGGTGAGTATGAAAATAACTACCAATAGTATTTTGACACCAAGTCTCTTGGGCATTCATAATCCTTCCTCAATAGGCATTTTCTCTCTCACTTCGGGAAAATATCACTTTTCCCTTCCAGTTAGAAATATTTAGCGAATCTTTCGTTGGATATAGTGGAGCGCCTGGGGACTCTCCTGGTAGATTACCTTGATGCATACATAAGACACCCCTACGCCAGGGCTGTGACCGGAAAGACATTTGACATTTGTCATAATCGGCAAAATCCGTACTAAACAGTGGACTATCCTTGCTGACGACCGAATGGTAGCCAATGATATGGCCTAAAGTGGGCTATTCGCAAGCAGGAGAAGAACTGATTCTCTCCAGCCTTTTGTTTATGGTATCGATATCAAAGGCTTTCGGTTCAAAGTCCTCGCCCAACCATTCGACACTCTCGTCGTGCATTTCGGAATCGGGGTCAGCAAGCGCCTCAAGATGGGCGTAATACCCGTGAATGCCACCGCTGTCCTCGAGTGGGGCGGCTTGTCTACCTCCTGTGCATATTGGGTAGCGCATTTTTTCATCGCGGGGAAGGATTTTCTCTACGGCAATCCTATGGACCCAGTTGTCCCCGAAGTCGTAGACGTACCAAAACTTGCCGTTTGAGGCTGCATGCGCCTGGGCAATGGTCACGTCGAATTCATCAACAAGGCTTTGATTGCCCCATGCGTCATCTGAATACACCATACGGCCTATCGCCACATCACTGACATTAAACTCATGCATATGGTAGTCTTCCCAATCCATCACTGCCTGGATAATATCGTGAAGGTGGGCAAGGGTAAAGTGGCTTGGCACAAGGACTCTACGCCATATGGGCGGACGGGCGCCTTCTAAATCTATTCTCAACTGATACACAGGACCATCGGGAGTGGCAGGCGCAATGCCTTGAAACGGGTTTTCCCGGGGGGAGGTGTCGTCCTCGGGAGATGCAAATCGCTGCAAAGCCCAGAGAAACGTCTTCCCAAGATCCGGATCCACTTTGTCCAGAGCGTCTAGCACATGTTGTATGCTATTCGGGGCGTCGCTTCTAATCACAGCTTCTATGAGATCGTTCATACAGTCATAGTTTTGCGGGTCATGCAATATAGCGATGACCAACGCGGCAATCGCTTTATCAGGATTGTCGAGGTAGTCAAGGTACAGCGTTCCAAGGCTATATGCATCCTCAGGGGACTCCGAAATATGCTTCAAGGCGGAATTTGCAGCCTTAACTGCATCTTTGACACGCCCAAGCTGGACAAGGGAGATCGCGCGGCCTACATTTATGGCTGGGTGTTTCTTGTCAAGGAACGAAGCCTTCTGGAAAGCGGAAAGGGACTCTTCCCACTCCTCTATGCAAGCAAAACATCTGCCGATATATACATGCGCCATGTAGTCCTGGGGGTTAAGGTCTGTGACTTTCTTGAGGCTATCGATGGCAGCGGGATAATCCTCCATCCCAAAGAAGGCTAAACCTAAGATGCGATAGGCCATTTCGTTGCCGTCGTCGGCCTTTATTGCCATTTCGGCAGTATTGGCAGCCTCTCTATAGTCTCCCATCATTGAAAACCCGCCGGCTATATTCGTCAAAATCTCCGAATGATCAGAAGCCGTTGCTCGGGCACGCCTGAGTGCGATACCGGCGGGTTTACGCCTTCCTGACATAGCATAAAACAAGCCTGTTTGCAGCAGTTCGACGCCATCCGCGGTAATCTGCGCCAACAGCAGGTGGAGTGTATCAATGGCAGATTCTATATCTCCGCCGAAATAGAGAGTGGAAGCGAGACCAAGCAAGGTTCTGGGATCCGGTGTTTTTTGGGATCCGAGTTGGGCTTCAAATATAGACTTGGCGCGTTCCAGTTGACCACCGGCAATTAGGGAAAAAGTGTTTTGGACATTATGTTTTGTCTGCTGGTTGACCCTCTTCTTTCGTGCCATGTATCATTCTCCTAACTTGTGCATCCTATCGGATAGGCGCGGAGGCCAAGCCGACGGCATGGGTTGATATTTCGAGTCATTCCTGGGTGCCCAATACTATTTTGGGCATCAGAAACTTACGGTTTTTCTCTTAGTCAATATGTGCCGCAAGAAGTTGCCTTCTCGCTGCAACGCATCGGCTATTTCCTCGGGGCTATAAGCTAGGGCCTCAATGGGTTCCATAACCTTCGCCGCGGCTTTACCTAACACTTCCCACCGGCGCCGGCCAGCCATTTCCGTAAAATCGGGCGGAGATGACCATTAAATCAAAATCACTGTCTTTCCCAGCATTGCCCCTGGCTTGTGAACCAAATAGCAGTGCCTTTTCAACGGTGATACCTTGGGCTTCAATAGCCGCGACAAAAGCCCGAATTATTGAGTTGACGTGATCTTCCACCCCTATCCCTACTTTTGCCATGATTATAGCTTACCCATGCTAATTCGTAAAGCATACTGAGAGCATTGCACCCTAACGAAGCAATGCAAAAGAATGGCAGGGCGCTTAGCCGGAAGGATATTCGTGCTGTCAACGTTGTTGTTGGTAAGGAGAGCGTATTCAACCAACGTAAGAGACTGCCTACTATAGAAAGAGCGATTGCCAGAGACGGGGTGAAGCTGTATGGAATGGATTCCATTGCCTTCAAAGTCTGACATACGTGGATATAGGGTTACGGAAAGCTTCTGCTTGTCTTTAACAAATGATAAGCTGCGGGATATTATGTAGTGAATCATGTAATTGGGCGGTGGAGCTCAATGACAAAGTATAAGAGAAGGGTTTCAGTCATCGATCCGAAGCATGAGTATTTTGGACTGTGGGTCAAAGAAGACTCCAATACCCAACAAGATATTAGCAAATTTAGATTATTGTGGAATGCGTGTCCATTGGGGCGTATAATGGTGACAGAACGCTGAGTTCATATTGAGGGGGTGTCGATTATGTCCCGTGGTCTGACCTGGATTGTCTTAGCGATCTGTCTGGTGCTTCATACGACTCATTGCGCCGCGTCCACCGAGAACGTCAGCGAGTTTATCTCAGTTTTGGAGGAGAAGGGTTTCACAGTTCAGGAAGGCAGAGTAGGCAAGCTCAATGTTCTGGAGTTGTGCAGTGCAGGCTATGTCAACTACTGCTTCGGCAACAACGCAGGATTCCCATACGCTGTCTACATACTCCCCCCGTGTCCCGGACAAGACCCGTCACCGCTTCAGGCCCCTCCCATAGGATATGACCCTGACTCGGCAGATAACTACCCTGCCAACCTAGGCACCATCCCGGCAGGGATGACTTACAAGCTACGGCCTGATGAGGCGATTGTCCTGATAGGAACCACACCTCCTCAGGCCCGCTACTTCAGCTTCCGCAGCTATCTTGGGTTTGTCCAGAACAAGGCAGGGAAAGACTACACCGGCACGCCGACTTTCGGCGATGATGAAATCGGATGGTATCACAGGATATACTGCAGCTTGGGTGACCCGCTGAATCACTTGAATATGTGGACAAGCAATACGCCCGGAGGTGCGCCCGGGAACGCCTTCAACAGCGAGACCGTTCTCATAACCACTGCTGACAAGGGCATAAACCGGATGATGCGAGATGCGCTCACCGCAGCCGGATACAGTCCGGACATCATCAACGATGACAATATCCCCCCGGCTCTCGTCGACATGGGGCTGGAAAAGGGGAAAGACACGTTTCTGATGGTCGTAAGGGCTGCGCTCTGGGATGAACCTGAGACAGGCCGGGATTACATCGATAACCCCGGGGGCTGCCTGCGGGTGTTCCGCATAACGCCGAACACGCCCATGGACACCGAGGAGCCTTGGTCTGTGCCCGCACTTAAAGTGAGGGAGACCGGGGTGTCCGAGTATCAGATTGTCCCGAACGCTACGGCGGACCTGGAACACCTAAGGCAAGAGATAATCCGAAGACACGGCAGCCAAGAACTCAAGCAAGTGCATCTTGACACGAACATCTGGCTCCCTGAGGGGTATATA
>JAAZEW010000121.1 GCA_012512055.1 Bacillota bacterium
AAACGATGAGCAACTCGGCAGCAAATCCCTATGCGTCTGCCTCAGACTTCGTCCTGCTATAAGCTTCATCAAAGTATACATCATCGATTTCGAATCCGACAAACGCGACTCCCAGCCTCACGCAGGCGATTGCAGTATTGCCTAGACCCATAAATGGGTCTAGCACTAGCTTAACCTTATCCAAGCCATGTAACCGGATGCACATCTCAGGAAGACGGGGCGGGAAAGTTGCAGGGTGAGGACGTTCTTTGAGCCTGCTTTGAATGGTCTCGTACGGAATGAACCAAGTGTTGCCGCGACATCTGAGGCCATCTTTCGCAGCTTTCCACCGCTTGACATTGGACTTATCTTGATACGGCACACCAATGGCAAGCCTGTCTAAGGACACGTTCCCCGACTTCGTGAAGTGAAAGATATATTCGTGACAATCATTAACAAAGCGACTGCTGTTTATCGGCTTATAGTGACCGATTGCAACATCAGACACAATAGCGCCATAGTCACCGACATCTTCCTTAGCTACTGCAATGGATTTAACCCAATGAATGACGTTCTGCAACGTGAAAATAGGCCTCAAAACCTCAGCTACCTCGAAAGGAACCCATGGATCCGTAGGTTTGGAGCCGATGTTGAGGAACAACGACCCCCCGTCAGACATGGCATCTTTCACAACCTCGGCCCAAGCAACTGTCCACGCCAAGTACTCATCCCTGGACACGGTATCATCGTAAGCCCCGTACTCGATGCCGAGATTATAAGGAGGCGAGGTTACAACTACATCGACACTCCCTGGCTCAAGAAGCTTCTTTATTCCCGGAATGCAGTCCCCAAAAATGAAATCCAGCACCGCACCGGAGCCGGGATTGGACTCGATGGATCGGGGATTGCATTCAGCAGATCCCGGCTTGGATTCACCGGTGCTTCTTCCAGGATCAGGCTTACCGAATCCAAAATCAAGTTGGCCAAACCTAAGTCTGGATTCACAGGTCCTCGCATCAGTTGTCGCGCCTGATCCGCCCGGTATTCTTATGGTCTTATGGCGAAAAGCATCCGGCATTACCCCCGTACGTCACCTCTCTTCATCTCACTACGAAGCGCCGTCCGGCTCCATCTAGCCATAGGTCACCTTCCAGGCACAGAGCTCCAGCCAACTACAAGGCCCTATCCAACCACTCAGCTTTATCTAATCATAAGCTGACCAATAGCTAACCAATCGCCATGGAACCGGAACCTCACCTAATCTCAAGGGCTTCGCGCCTACTGACTGATAACCCTTTCCATACCAGCTTCAGCACTTCTGCGGTAACCATAGGAATGAAACTGGCAATGAGGACCATTCTCCACTCCGCAGCTCCAAGCGATACCGTGTCAAGGAACTGAGCAAGCCAAGGCAGCTCTATGCTGGCAATGAGCAGGAGAGCTGACACAGCCACTGCGGCAATAAGCTGCGGATTCTCCCTGGGTCTCGCATGCCATATAGGTTGCCTTTCTGACCGAGAACTCAAAGCCCGTAGCAGCTCAGACAATCCTAAGACCGCAAAAGCCGATGTCCTGGCCAACTCAATTGAAGCGCCGGCTTTAAGCAATGCAACATAAGGCCAGAGCGTAGCAACGACTATAGACATACCGACTATTATCATCCTAATTACAATAGGCTTCGATAAGATGCCTTCTTTCGTATCTCTCGGCGGGACGTCCATTATACCTTCCTCTGACGGATCCATGCCAAGGGCAAGCGCAGGAAGCCCGTCAGTAACCAGGTTTATCATCAGGATTTGCACCGGCACCAGAGGATTCCCAAGCTTGGCCAAGATTGCCACAAGGAATATCAGGAGTTCACCGATATTGCAGGATAAGAGATAAATGATGGATTTTCTTATGTTCTCAAAGATAATCCTGCCTTGTTCTATCGCTGCGACTACGCTTGCAAAGTTATCATCAGTCAACACCATGTCAGATGCGCCTTTCGCAACCTCAGTCCCGGACAGGCCCATAGCGACTCCGATGTCAGCCGCGCCCAGTGCAGGGGCGTCATTTACCCCGTCTCCCAACATAGCGACGATCTCATCATGCTTCTTCAAGGCATGCACAAGCCTGAGCTTGTGCTCAGGAGACACTCTCGCGTAGACCTTGATATCCTTTGCAATTGCCTCGAGTTCAGCCTGCTCCATCTTGTCAAGCTCAGTCCCGGTGACAATCCTCGCTCCTTCCTCAAACATCCCCAGCTCCTCAGCGATTGCTCTCGCAGTACGAGGATAATCGCCCGTCACCATGACAGGAGTAACACCGGCTTTTTTGGATATCCTTATCGCGTCTACAACCTCAGGACGGACAGGGTCGATCATGCCGACCATGCCGACGAAAACCAGATCCTTCTCTATGTCTTCACAATGCAGTTTCGAAGGCAGGCTGTCCAGTCTCCTTGCAGCAAAACCCAGAGTTCGAAGGCCTCTCCTGCCCATTTCATCCACAAGGGCAAGCATAGACTTGATCTTCTCGGCTGAAAGCGGACATATCTCTTTGCCGTCAAAATACGACCCACTCAAAGAAAGCAAGATGTCAGGGGCGCCTTTGACAAAGGAGGCAATATCGCCCTTCGCCCACGGGCCCCAATCCACATTGAGGCGGTGAAGCGTAGTCATGCGCTTTCTTTCTGAGTCAAACGGAAGCTCCCCTACACGCGGGAACAGCGACTCAATGGTAGCCTTGTCTCTGTCTCCTTTGGCCGCAAGGGTCACAAGCGCACCTTCAGTAGGGTCTCCCACGATAGACCAGATAGTCGTGGCTCCGGCTGCCGTGATTCCTTCCTCTTCGATAATGGAAGCGTCATTACAGCCTGCAGCAACATCCAGCAGCTTCAGAAGTTCAGAATCAGCCTTCACCTGCTCTTCGTCCTCAACGAAATCCCCCTGCGGCGCATAGCCTGTCCCGGTTACCTGGATATGCCGCCCGGACGCCAAAAAGACCTCTCTTACAGTCATCTTGTTCTCTGTCAATGTCCCGGTCTTGTCAGAGCAAATATAGGTCACACATCCAAGAGTCTCAACAGCAGGCAGTCTCCGGACAATCGCATTGCATGCGATCATACGCTGCACGCCAAGGGCAAGCACGATAGTGACGACAGCAGGCAATCCCTCAGGTATGGCGGCTACCGCCAGGCTCACTGCTGTCATGAACATACTGAATATAGGCTCTCCGCTTATCAAGCCCAAAACGAAGACCAGGCCGCAAATGGCAAGCGCCCCAAAACCCAACAGTTTTCCGAATTCAGCCAGCTTCCTCTGGAGCGGAGTATCCTCTTCAATCTGGGCAGAGACCATCTTTGCGATTTTTCCTATCTCAGTAGCCATTCCCGTAGATGTAACGACTCCTGCGCCGCGCCCATAGGTAACCACTGTTCCAAGATAAGCTAGGTTCGCCCGATCACCCAAGGATGTTTCGCCATCAAAGACACATGCCGCGTCCTTCTCCACAGGGACAGATTCCCCTGTCAACGCAGACTCGTCTATCTGCGTATTCACTGTCTCAATGAGCCTCACATCAGCAGGAATGAAGTCTCCTGCCTGGAGGAGCACCACATCCCCTGGGACAAGCTCTTCTGACGAAATCTTCTGGACCCGTCTTTCCCGAATCACGGTAGCGACCGGGACTGCCATCTTCTTAAGGGCTGCAAGGGCTTTGCCCGCCCTTCCCTCCTGCACTACTCCCATGATGGCATTGAGGATTAGAATCGCCATAATTACAGACGCATCGACCCATTCTCCCATTATCGCTGCGATCACCGTTGAAGCAACAAGTATGAGGACAAGGAAGTCTTTGAACTGGTCAACAAACATTTGGAGCAAGGTCTTTTCCTCTTCTTCTGCAAGAGCATTGGGACCGTATCGTTCCAGTCTTGTATTGGCTTCAGCACATGTAAGACCTTCCTTGCCATCAGTCTCTAAGAGCTCAAGCGCCTCTTCGATGCTTATTCTGTGCCACTCATGACTCAAATCGCCATCTGAACCCTGATCCACAGGCGTTGCCGCCTCCATGTCAACAACCTCCTCAATGCTCTTTCGCTACCAGCCATCTAACCTGTCCGCCATCATGTCAGCACTTACTTCTGCATTTCAGAGCCTGTGATTTGCGCCTACTCGCTACAGCCCTCTGATATCTGCGTCAGGTCGCTGCAATGCCGACTATTTCCCATGCTCGGCAGGACACTGACACCTGCATCCGCTCGCTATGGCCCTGACACCTGCACCGGCTCACCATGACGCTGACTCATACGTTTGCTTGTCCAAGAGCAACTATATTACGCTTTGATTCGTCGTAG
>JAAZEW010000122.1 GCA_012512055.1 Bacillota bacterium
AGAATCTATATGAGGTCATCGTGAAAGGCGGGTTCCACAGGCTGGAGGATGTCTATCGAAACATTCCAAAGGATAAGTGGCCGCAAGGTTAGTCTCGTTTCCTGGTCGGTGCTGCGTCTCTTCCCATACCGTAGTTGCATGTGGTATGGAGGAGAGACGCGGCACTCCCGAATTTGTCGTAGGCAACAGGAGAAATCGCTGAAGAACGCTTCGGAATGGGGGAGAACGGTGCAAGAATCAGTCAGCACTCTTCTCGATATCCATGATGTGACCAAAGACTTTCCGGGGACCAGAGCCCTTGACAGCGTCTCCATGGAAGTCCGGGAAGGAGAGATCCACGGGCTTTGTGGAGAGAACGGGGCGGGCAAATCCACCCTCATGAAAATACTTAGTGGTACTCACCCATACGGAACCTACGAAGGCCGGATATCTTTCGGCGGTGAACCGGTAAGATTCTCGGGTATACGAGATTCAGAAGCAAAAGGTATCCGTATTATCCATCAAGAACTCGCCCTGGTCAAACAGATGACTGTGGCTGAGAATATCTTCCTGGGTGCCGAAACGACCAGATACGGGATTATTGATCATCTGAAACTATATGGCGACACTCGAGAGCTGCTTAGTCGATCGGGGCTCAATGTCCCGGGAACTGCTCTGGTCGGGACTCTTGGCGTAGGTCAACAGCAGATGGTCGAGATTGCTAAAGCCTTGCGAGGACACGTAAGGCTCTTGATCCTTGATGAGCCCACCTCCGCCTTGAATGATGCAGAGGTTGAGAATCTTATGCAGACTCTTCGTGAGTTGAGACATAGTGGCGTAACCTGCATCTACATATCCCACAAACTCAGGGAGCTTTTTGACATTGCTGATCGTATCACCGTTCTTAGGGATGGCAGGTGCATCGGAACCAAAGCAACTGCCGATATTACCGAGGATGAAGTCATAGCCATGATGGTGGGACGTGCTCCCACCGGCCGATTCCCTCCCAAAACGAGGAAGGCCGGCAACGTGATGTTCGGCGTTAGGAACTGGACAGTCAGGAATCCCGAGAATAAGGACATCTATGCAGTGCGCAACATATCTTTTGACGTCAGGACCGGCGAAATCCTGGGCATATCGGGTCTCATGGGTTCGGGCAGAACAGAACTCCTGCAAAGCTTATTTGGCGAATACGGGTTTCAGCCATCGGGTGAGATCATGATTGATGGAAAAAAGTGCAGGATAAGCTCTTCCCGTGATGCCATTGCTCTGGGAATGGGCCTGGTTACCGAAGATAGAAAGAACACGGGCCTTATCCTTATGCACTCAGTTGCCCACAACATGACGCTACCTTCATTGCCCGATCTGAGCAATGGCCCTGTGATTGACACGAGTTCGGAATTGGCTTCTGCATCAAAGCTTGTGAACGAATTGAACATAAAGGCGCCATCGATTGAATCCAAAGTGGAAACGCTCAGCGGTGGTAACCAGCAGAAAGTGTCTATCGCCAAGTGGCTCATGACTAATCCCCGGATATTGATGCTGGATGAGCCTACCAGAGGGATCGACGTAGGAACGAAATATCAGATCTATGAGCTTATGGATGGGTTAGCCGCTAACGGGATAGCTATCATTATGGCTTCATCCGACCTGCCGGAGATTCTGGGAATGAGTGATAGAATCCTGGTAATGCATGAAGGTACCATGGCTGGGATAATCGAGTCTGAAGAAGCTAGTCCCGAGAGGGTAATGTCCTTGGCTGCGGTGGGTACCAGAGAAAGCTGAAGGAGCAATTTGCAGGAAGGGAGCTGCGGTACAGTGGGAAGGACACAGCTAGATGGGAGTCAGTCCACTGTAGTAGATAGGTCTCTCATAGAGCAGGTTCGCGGACGAAAAGTCAAAGAGAATTTACGAGCATATACAATGGTCTTCGCACTACTGGCTATCTGGCTGGTTTTGGCTGTAGCCACACAGGGCACGTTTTTGGAACCCCGCAATCTATCGAATCTTTTCCGCCAGACAGCCATTAATGGTTACCTTGCCATCGGGATGGTCTTTGTCATCACTGCGGGACACATAGACCTATCAGTAGGAGCAGTAGCAGGACTGACCGGCGCTATTGCCGCGATGCTACAAGTGCAGTGGCTGCCGGCCTTAGGCGCAGAAATGGGAATTGCTTGGCTGCAACCTGGCTGGCCTTCTACTATTGTCAGCATTGTTGCTGCTCTTATAGCAGGCACGATCATCGGCATATGGCAGGGGGTATGGGTGGCCTATGGGCAGGTTCCGGCCTTCATTGTGACTTTGGGAGGGCTGCTGATCTTCCGAGGGTCAATTCTGGGTATCACAAAAGGAATAAACATCGGGCCCATGAACCCGACGTTTCAAGGCTTCGGCCAGGCATATCTCTCGGGTACTACCGGTATCGCGCTGACTGTCGTGGCTGTTGTCTTGATTGCTTCTTTCGCTGTCGTGTCTAGGAGAAACAAGCAAAAATATGACTTTGCTGTGAGGCCATTATGGACAGAAGTCACCTTGACTGCTCTTTACTCAGGATTGGTGATAGGTTTTGTCATTATCATGCACCGGTATCGGGGTGTGCCGGTACCTGTGGTACTCTTGATTATTATAGCAGCATTTTGTGCCTTTATCTTCAACAGAACCCAGTTGGGTCGCTATACATGTGCAATCGGAGGCAACCTGGAAGCCGCCCGCCTGTCCGGCCTGAATGTGAGGCGAGTGGTGGTGCAGATCTTCGCCCTTATGGGAATTTTAGGTGCTATAGCGGGAATCGTTTTGACCGCCAGGCTCAATGCAGCCACTGCCAATGCGGGCAATCAGTTTGAGCTAAACGCTATAGCGTCTTGTGTCATCGGCGGCACAAGTCTTCAGGGAGGTTCGGGCAGCATTCCAGGCGCTCTGCTGGGAGCTCTGGTGATGGCCAGCATAGATAATGGGTTGAGCATGCTCAACGTCCAAGCGTTTTGGCAGCAGATCATCAAAGGTCTCATCTTAATGGTCGCGGTACTCATGGATGTTAAGTCCAGATAGGCGTCTCTGGCTGAGTGACGGTGAGGCGCCTACCCGGGCTTCTGCGCGAGACTAATCAAGGATGTGATATGAGATGATAAGCAGAGTCAAGCTGCTCAACATACCTCGCCCTCACAGTGAGATTCCCTCCCGATGCCCTAAGTTGCCTGGAGAGGTCTATCAAGCGAGACTGCAACGATTGCGGGGGAGAATGAAGCAGGGCAACCTCGATCAGGTCGTTGTATATGCTGACCGAGAGCATGCAGCCAACTTCGCTTACTTTGCGGGGTTCGGCCCCCGGTTCGAGGAGGCACTGCTGATAGTTGGTCTCACCGGGACTCCCCGAGCCGTACTGGGGACAGAGAATATCGATATGGTGAGATATACTGTCGCAAAACTGGAAGGCATCCACTACCCTACTTTCAGTTTGATGGGACAACCACGGGAAGATGTTAAGTCTCTCAAAGAAATCTTGCAGGATGCCGGACTGGAACGCGGCATGACAGTGGGGACCGTCGGTTGGAAGTATTACGATGCGAGGGATGGATGTCCCCCTGGGTCGTTTGAGATACCTCACTACATAGTCGAGGCTATTCTTGAGGTGGTGGGAGAGACTTCGCTCGGTGTCTCCGGCATAGATCAAGGCAGTAGAGTCAGAAATGTTGCCGAAATACTCATGTCCCCATATGATGGATTGCGTGTTGTATTGGAGCCGGAGCAAGTGGCTGTCTTTGAGTACTCCGCATGTCTTGTTGCTCGATCAATGCTGGCTCTGATGGATTATGTAGGCGTGGGCAAGACAGAGCTGGAGCTGGCAGGCCGGTTTCAGAGTATGGGGGTTCCCCTTTCAGTTCATCCTATGCTTTCGGTCGGAGAGAAAGCGCGCTTCGGGTTGACAAGCCCTACAGATAGGCAGGCTAAGTTGGGGGATTTCATGACTACGGCCTATGGGATAGAGGGTGCGCTCTCTTGCCGAGCAGCATATATCGCACGTGACGACAAGGACCTCTCCTCTGATTCTCAGGACTGGCTTGAGTATATCGCCATACCGTATTTCGCTGCTGCGGCCAGATGGTTCCAAGCCGTTCAGATTGGCATGGAAGGCGGTCAAATGTGGGTAATGGCTGAAACTCATTTACCGAAATCGAAGTTCGGCTGGAACCTGAACCCCGGTCACTACATTGCCGCTGATGAGTGGGTTTCCACACCTTTCATGCCGGGTTCTGATGTGAAGCTTCGAAGTGGCAACTACATACAGTTTGATCTGATCATTGCTCCTGACCGGCCGTATTTTGGAGCAGATCTGGAAGACGGTATTGTCCTGGCTGATGAGGAATTGAGGGCCGGTATCAAGGCAAAATCGCCTGGTGTATGGGCTCGGTTTGAGCGGCGCAGGCGGTATATCCGTGATGTGCTGGGGATTGACCTATGTGATGAGGTATTGCCCATGTCAGACATACTCGGGTACTACAGGCCATTCCTTCTGAGCAAAGGCAATGCCTTCTCCCTTGGATAACACTGACGAGCCTGCTCCTAAACCTAAGTGCATATGGTGCATTCTTCTGGCTCTCCTTAGCGCTAGGGCTGTTTCATGTGTGTCGCAATTTATCGTGGCATCCATGTACAACACAGGGCTACGTAATGTAGCCCTGGTGAGGTTATCACGATCTATTTGATTAACCGATTGATAGGCGGTGTCGGCCCAATATCCATCTCAGCGTCGGATATGCAGGAGCAAAGGACATTTATTTATGAGGCTTTTGAGTTGTCAATCGGATTGGTTTTTAAGAAGGGTGCTGATTAGCTCTGCGCGGCTGCCTACATCATATTTTGAAAAAATATTTCTTGCGTGGGTTTTAACAGTGCTTTCACTGATAAACAAAGCCTGCG
>JAAZEW010000123.1 GCA_012512055.1 Bacillota bacterium
AAGGGATCGGCGAGAAGAAGGCTGGCGCAATAACTCGGGCGTTTCAAGATCAGAAAGAAATCAGGCGGGTTATGGTTTTCTTAGCTGACCATGGCGTAACTCCCGGGCTTGCAATTAAGATATTCCGTCATTACGGGGACGCTTCCATCCAAGCAGTCCGCGAGAATCCATACCGTCTTGCAGATGACATCCACGGAGTGGGGTTCAAGACTGCTGACAAGATAGCTGCTGAACTCGGCATCGAGCCTGTGTCCATGGAGAGGGTCACTGCAGGGATTGTGTATGTCCTGAATGAACTCGCAACCGACGGACATGTCTACTATCCGGAGGAGGCTCTCGTAAAAGAGGCTGCAAGTATCCTCGAGGTGGAAGAAGTCTTGGTTAAGGATGCAATTCCCGTTCTGGAGGAACGCGGCGCGATTGCGAGGGACATGATCCAAGGTGAGACTGCTGTCTACTTGGCATACCTCTACCGGGCTGAAGCCAATGTAGCCAAGGGATTCTGTGCGCTTGCTACGGCGAAGCCACGGACGGTTTCAGGGAATATTCGTAATCTCATGGGGGAAATGGAGCGAAGGGACGGTATCCGTCTCAACGATGAGCAAAGAGAGGCTGTGGAGAAGGCTGCCCAAAGCTCAGTGTTAGTCCTCACCGGCGGGCCCGGCACAGGTAAGACGACTACAGTCAGGACTATGCTCAGGGTGTTTGAGGCTGAAGGGCTTCGTGTATCTCTTGCTGCGCCGACAGGACGGGCTGCGAAGAGGCTGGCTGAGACAACAGGCCGTGAGGCAAAGACCATACACCGGCTCCTCGGCGTGAACTTCACTCAAGGGTACATGGCATTTGAACGTAACGAGGGTTCTCCGATTGACGCTGATGTAATCATTTTAGATGAGACTTCCATGATAGACGTCCTATTGATGAGCCATTTCCTTGCTGCAGTGCGTCCCGGGACAAGGCTTGTGCTTGTAGGTGATGTGGACCAGTTGCCGTCTGTAGGCGCGGGGTCGCTGCTTAAAGATGTGATTGCGTCAGGTGTTGTAGAAGTCGTGCGTTTGACTGAGATCTTCAGACAAGCGCAGCTTAGCATGATTGTGACCAATGCGCACAAGGTGAACAGGGGAGAGATGCCTGTTTTCAACAGAAACCTTGTGAAAGGGGTAGACGCTGATTTCTTCTTCATTCGTGAAGAGGACCCTGAGAAAGTGACCGAGCTTGTCAGGGATCTTGTGGCGAGACGTCTCCCTCGGTATGTGAAGTGTAATCCTATAGATGATATCCAGGTGATGGCGCCTATGCGCCGCACTGTGACCGGTGTCGATAACCTTAACCTGCTTCTCCGGGAAGCACTGAATCCCGGAGGCCGTGGCAAACGTGAGATTCGGATGGGCCTATTCATCTTGCGTGAAGGCGACAAGGTTATGCAGATAAGAAACAACTACGACAAGATGGTGTTCAACGGGGACATCGGCCGTGTGGTAAAGGCCGATCCTGAGGAACAGGAGGTCGTGGTTGCCTTTGACGAGTCTGACGGGCTAAGGCGTGTCAAGTATGAGCAGCACGAATTAGATGAGCTTGTGCTCTCCTATGCGATTTCCGTCCATAAGAGTCAAGGGAGTGAGTATCCTGTGGTGGTGATGCCTATCACCACTCAACACTATGTAATGCTCCAGAGGAATCTCCTTTACACTGCTATCACCAGAGCTAAGCGCATGGTGGTCCTTGTGGGCACACCTAAGGCTTTAGCTATCGCTGTCAAGAATGACACCCAGGACATGCGTTACTCCGGGCTTAATGAAAGGCTGGCTTCTGCAGTCGACACATCTTCGTAAGCCTTCCTTATCTTCATTTCCATGTTTCTATCTTCAACTACTGACAATCTTGGTATCCCGTGAATAAGATACTCGAAAGTGGCAGTGCTTAGCCATAGAGCCGGCGTGTCTTCTGACAGGCTGGCTATGT
>JAAZEW010000124.1 GCA_012512055.1 Bacillota bacterium
CCCCGGATGAAGATTTCAATGTCGCCAGATTTCAAGAACTGGCTGAAGCTGCAATTTCAGATATTACTTCGCGGGGCCGAACTCCGGTTCTAGTGGGTGGGACAGGCCTCTACATCAAGGCAGTGGTTGACGGATTCCTGTTTCCCTGGGAAGGCGCATCACCCAAGATCAGGGAATCTCTGGAGGAGGAGGCTGCCCAGAAGGGACATGACGTGCTTTACGCCAGGCTTGAAGAGGTGGACCCTGAAGCTGCCAAAAAGATCCACCCCAATGACACAAGACGAATTGTCCGAGCGCTTGAGGTGCATATCACTACAGGTCGTCCCATTTCAGAGCTGTGGCGGGAGGGGCGAAGGAAGAAGAGAGCGCGTTTTGACAGGCTGGTCATGTTGGGCTTGGTTCGTGAGAGATCGGAATTATATGAGAGAATAGATGCCAGGTGCGACAAGATGATTGCGCTTGGCCTGGTGGAGGAGACCAAAGAGCTTTTGGATCAGGGATACAGTAGGACATTGACTTCCGGGCAAGCCCTGGGATACAAAGAAGTCGTGCGGTATCTCAAAGGTGAATGCTCTTTCGAAGAAGCAGTGGAACTAATCAAGAGGGATACAAGGAGATATGCCAAGAGGCAGCTCACTTGGTTTAGAGCTGATCCGCGCATGGAATGGTTAGATGTAGGAGTCTTTGAATCGAAAAAAGAAGCTGCAAGGTGTATTCTATCGTTGATCAAAGGGAAAATGGCTGCTATGTAGAAAGTTAACAATCAATAAGCTACTTTGCAGGCAAAGAGTGGAGAAGCCACAGCAGCAAGAGGGGGCGCGAGCCACAGTGAATAAGGTGATCCAAAACCTCCAGGACAGATTCCTCGACCTTCTTCGTTCCCAAGGCATTACAGTTACTGTCTATCTGCTCAACGGTTATCAGATAAAAGGTGTAATCACGGGATTCGACAGCTTCACGATAGTTGTCAGCGACGGCACTCGGGAAGACCTCATTTACAAGCATGCGATTTCCACGATAACCCCTTCACGTTTCGTGAACTTCATTCCCACAAAAGAAAAAGGCGAAAATGCCGAATCCGGATAACCTCCTTTCCTCTGTGCCACGTTAATTGCCATAGGGATAAGATCTCCCATAGGAGGCAACAATACCCATGGAAATCCTGGAGATGGACCTCAAGGCCGGCCTGGATAGACAGGATTCTTGAGATAGACTTTAGGGGATGACAAGACGTGGCTTTGGGTATGTTGTCGAAAGCATTAAAGCGTTTGCTGTCGAGGCGGCGAAGGATGGATATTCGAGGCCAAGGACCTCGCCTAAGTTCACATGACGCTATTCTCAGCAAAAAGCTCAGGGAAAATGAAGCCCTCATCAGAGATGCCTTCGGCAACAGTTCGGACCTTGTTATCCGCGAGGTGAGATTCGGAATAAGCCCGGGCATAGCTGTGCTGGTAGTGCATATGGACGGGTTAGTTGATAAAAGCCTTGTCAGTGAGGCTGTCATCAAGCCCATAGGGGTCACCTCTGAAATCCTCCCATCAGAACGCTTGTCTTCAATTCAGGTTCAAGACAGATTGAGAGACCGCCTGATCTTGCTTTCAGATGTAAAGCAGGTTTCCGATAAAGCCGGTTTACTTAACTGCATAGCGGGAGGCAAGTGCGGAATAGTTGTGGATGGAAGCTCTGAGGCGTTTGTTTGTGATGTGCGCGGGTTTGAGAAGCGCGGTGTTGAGGAGCCTCAGAGTGAAGTGGTTATTCGTGGGCCCAGGGAAGGATTCAGTGAGGTGTTGCGGGTCAATACCAGCTTGCTTAGAAGGAGGATCAGGAATCCGCGCTTTTGGATTGAGGAATTCACCGTCGGGAGAGTCAGTCGTACTCAAGTGGCAATCGCCTACATCAAAGGTATCGCCGACGACAACGTAATCCGAGAGGCCAGAGAAAGGATTACAAGGATTGACATAGATAGCATCCAGGAAAGTGGTGAACTGGAGGAATACCTTGAGGATGCGCCTTTTTCGCCGTTTCCAACTATCCTTCGTACAGAAAGGCCTGACAGGGTAGCAGGTGCGCTCTTTGAAGGGAGGATTGCAATACTTACAGACGGCACGCCCTTTGTCCTTATTGTTCCGGTTACATTCTTGA
>JAAZEW010000125.1 GCA_012512055.1 Bacillota bacterium
CTGCAATGCCTCCCAAGCACTCATTCCCTGTGTTATGGGATCGCAAAATCGCCGTTTCCCGAAGTTCTCCTTGGATAACGCCGGCCATAGACGGGTCTTGTCCAGGTCAGCGAAATAAGAGATAACTGACTATAGCATACCACGAGTTTGGGCGGATTTGACAGGAAGGAATGTCTGGCTTGCTAAAGAATTAGGAAATCAGACCCAAGAGCCAAGGTTCTGGCAGGAACAGAAGGATTTTGACCAGAAATGAAGAACAGGTTAACATGTACCATTTGCTTGGCAGACATGATTCCCGAGAGAGATTACCGGTTCGTAACTTATAGATGAGGAGCGTAGTTTAGAATGAAAATGGATGCTGGGAACAAATGTTGCGAGAAACGACAATGTAAGGTGCGGATAGAAAAGGACTTAATCGGTGAGAAAGAGCTCCCTAAAGACGTGTATTACGGGATACAGAGCCTCCGTGGTTTCGAGAATTTTCGGATAACCGGCCTGAAGCTACACCCTGCTCTCATTAAAGGTATGGCTATGGTAAAGAAGGCGGCTGCGCTGGCAAATACGGAATTAGGTTACATACCCGAAGAAGTCGGCGCTGCGATAGTGGCTGCCTCAGACGAGCTAATCGAGGGCAAACTACATGACCAGGTGATTGTTGACCCTATCCAAGGCGGGGCCGGCACTTCCATAAACATGAATGTCAATGAACTCATAGCTAATAGGGCGATTGAAATGTTAGGCGGCGAAAAAGGCGACTACACATTAGTCAGTCCCTTGAATCACGTAAACAGGTCCCAGTCCACAAACGATGCTGTGCCCACAGCCGCCAGAATCGGGATATTGATGGAACTTGAAAATACTACGGAAGCTTTAGATAAGCTGGCTGCTGCGATGGAGAGCAAGGCCGAAGAATTCAAAGATGTCATCAAGATGGGCAGGACCCACCTGCAGGATGCAGTCCCGATAACCTTGGGACAGGAATTCGGTGCATGGGCTCGGGCGATTCGGCGTGATGCAGAGAGAATCAGGCAGGCAGCGGAGGCACTGACTGTTATCAACCTGGGTGGAACGGCTGTTGGAACTGCACTGAACGCAGATATGGAGTATATACGCATTTCTTGTTTGGAGCTTGCCAAGATATCAGGATATCCGTTGACAACCGCTGAAAATCTTGTTGACGCGACTCAAAACGCGGATGCATTGGCGCAGCTTTCATCATGCCTTAAAGTCTGCGCAATTAACTTATGCAAGATCGCAAATGATATGAGGCTTCTTGCTTCCGGGCCTATGGCAGGTATCGGGGAAATCATGCTCCCTGCAGTTCAGCCCGGTTCATCTATAATGCCTGCGAAGGTTAACCCAGTGATTGCCGAAGTAGTCAATCAAGTGGCATTTCAGATAATCGGCAATGATCTTACTGTCACCATGGCTGCGCAAGCAGGACAGCTTGAGCTCAACGTATTCATGCCGGTTCTCCTCTTCAACCTCGTGCAGTCCATAGATATCCTGGGTAATGTTGCGAATACGTTTGCAGACAGGTGCGTAGTAGGGATTAAAGCCAACAAAGAACGCGGCAGGAAGGCAGTGGAGAGAAACGTAGGAATTGTCACAGCTCTCGTTCCGTATCTCTCATATCAGGTGTCTTCTGATATCGCGAAGGAAGCCCGTGCTACAGGTAAGAGCGTCAGGGAAATTGTGCTCGAAAGAGGCCTGATGACAGAAGATGAGCTAAACCACATATTCTCTCCGTCTCAGTTGACACAGCCCTTGAAATCCAGGCGCGACCCGGCGCGTAAAGGGAACGCTAATGAGAGCGTCGCGGCAGCCTCAACCGAGTCAGACGATTGAGTTGTTTAGAATCGCTTATAGGGGCCATGAGCATAGAGTAGGCAGGGGTTGAGCGATGATAGTTGGAGCGCAGCTTGCCGGTATTGTGGGCGGCATGGGTCCTCTTGCTACTATTGAGCTGATGCGTTTGGTGATGGAGGAGACTCCCGCCACCTGCGATCAAGAGCACATACCACTTTTGGTCTATAGTAACCCCCAAGTCCCGGATAGAACAAAGGCTATTCTGGGCGAGGGGCCTTCGCCTGTCAATGCCCTGATAGAGTCATCCCAATTACTGGAGAAGGCGGGCGCAACTTTTCTGGCTTTCCCATGCAATACGGCTCATTATTTTCTACCTGAAGTCGAGGCCAGGGTGTCCGTTCCGATAATCAACATGATTGAAGAGACTGCGGTTGACGTGGAAAAGGCAGGGATCCCCAAGATCGGTATCTTGGCAACAGACGGCACCATAAGAACAGGAATCTACCAGAAGGCTCTAAAGAGGCGCGGGATAGAGGCTGAGATTCCTGATGAATCTAGCCAGATTGCTGTGATGGAAGCAATATGCGCAGTCAAAGCAGGCAATGATCTTAAAGACGCTGCGCAGATTCTTGAGCCTGTGCTCATCTACATGAGTGAGAGGGTAGATGCAGTGATCGCAGGATGCACTGAACTGCCTATGTTGCTTAAGGGACCTGCACACGGACTTGTTGTGATTGACACTCTCCGAGTTTTGGCTCGCCGGATTGTGGAGCGCGTATTGAGGACGGAAGATCCCAAGTGAAATGTATGCCAGAACTAATAAGATTTTCCTGCTTGTGTTTAGGAGGAATACGTCGATGTATTGAAGAAGTTGGCGGGGTCTGGTGATAAGATTGTTAACCCTGTTAGATCCACTACAACGGGATTGGAGGTGATGGTGGAAAGCGACTGAAGGAATCGATTGGTTCCCCGAGGTGTGGATCATTAAACAAACCAGGAGGGTCGATGTTAAATGAAACTATGGGTTAAGATTCTAATTGGTTTCGCCCTCGGTGCAGTTGTCGGCTTAATTGTAGGGCCATCTATTGCAGTGGTAAAGCCGCTGGGGGATTTATTCATCAGGCTTATCAAGATGCTCATTGTTCCAATGGTCTTCTGTTCGCTTGTAGTCGGCGCATCCAGCATCGGTGACCTCAGAAAGCTGGGCCGGGTTGGCGGAAAGACGATTGTCTATTTTCTGGCGACTACAGCTATAGCGATTACTCTTGCAATCATCTTCGCAATTATCTTTAATCCCGCAGGCGGTTATATCCTGAAAGAAGTCGGCACGTATGAGGCTAAAGCCATGCCGAAGGTGGCGGATGTAATTCTCAACATGGTGCCGACAAATCCCATTAGCGCCATGGCTACTGATAACATGCTTCAGATCATCGTATTTGCTTTGTTTGTCGGTATATCCATCTCGCTCATTGGAGAGAAGGGCAAACCCGCACTTGACTTCTTTGACAGCGTAGCTGAGACAATGTACAGAATCGTAGGCATGGTAATGGGCTTCGCCCCTATAGGTGTATTTGCCCTTATTGCCTGGGTAGTAGGGACAGCCGGCGCAGAAGTGCTGCTTCCTCTGGCAAGGGTAATCTTCGTAGTCTACTTCGTCAATATTCTCCATGCTGTAGTCGTCTATTCAGGCGCTGTGCGCATCTTTGCCGGAATGAGCCCTGTCCAGTTCTTCAAGGGATTCTTCGAGGCAATGATGGTTGCGTTCAGCACTTGCTCCAGTTCTGCCACGCTACCGATTTCGATGCGCCTGGCCCAGGAGAACCTTGGCGTACCTAAAGAGATAGCCAGCTTTGTCCAGCCGCTGGGTGCGACTATCAATATGGATGGAACAGCAATTTACCAGGGTGTATGTGCAGTATTTATTGCTAATGTCTTCGGCATAACGCTTGGTTTCCCTCAGTACATTATGATCATTGTCGCTGCGACTCTGGCTTCCATCGGAACAGCAGGAGTGCCCGGCGCAGGGATGATCATGCTGAGTCTTGTGCTTGAGACAGTAGGGTTACCTCTTGAAGGCATCCTGCTTGTTGCAGGTATAGACAGGATTCTCGACATGATCAGGACCTCCATGAACGTGACTGGGGACGCTGCAGGCGCTGTGGTGATTGCTGCCAGCGAAGGCGAATTGATTCGTGTGACTCCAGGTGTTGGTATCGGTGGTTAATTGGTGTTATACTGAACCTTAGGGTCCATGATTTGACTAAAAAGAAATAGGATACAGGTATGCGGCAGGACCGGCGGCCGTGCTTGGGGCAGAAGCAGAGTCCGGTCCTGCCTTTTGGTACTCTAACTACATATTACATAGGGACACCGAAGGAGTCATGGATAGGCATGTCTTCATTGATTAAAGTATTGATAGTGGCCTTTCTTTTGGTTATTGCTCTTCGCAAACGTATTAACCTGGGTATTGCTATGTTAGTCTCATCGGTGTTCCTAGGGCTGATGTTTCACATGAAACCTCTAAATATTGTTTCGGAAATGGTGACATCAGTCTTGGAAGTTGATTCCTTGAAGATCATCGCTTCTCTGACATTGGTGATGGTGCTTGAAGGCATCCTGCGGGAAGCCGGTTTTCTTAAAGATATGACAGGTTCCCTTCGCGTCATATTACGGGATCAACGGTTGGTGGCTGCTCTCTTGCCCATGTTCATAGGTCTTTTGCCGTCTGCGGGAGGCGCTTTGTTCTCCGCCCCCCTTGTGGACGAAATCACAACGGATCTACCTCTTTCACCTGAGAAGAAGAGTTTCATAAATTACTGGTTCAGACATCCCATGGAACTGATAATCCCCATCTATCCTGTGACGATAATCACTTCCCAAGTCCTCGGCTTGCCCATGTGGAGATACGTTAGTGTGATGTTTCCTTATTTTCTCATTGTGATTGTATCAGGCGCAGTTGTCGCGTTTCGCGGGTGTCCCAATGCAAACCCCGAGGTTTCGGAAAACCATGCTCCCGGACTGTCAGATTGGATTTCTCTAATGAGGGGGTTAGCGCCAATTACGTCCGTGGTCTTTGCGACTGTAGTAATGAGACTTGACGTAGCCATCGCTATTGGCATCGTAATCCTTATCACCGTCCTTTTTACTCGAGTTCCGGCAAGCAATCTTGTGCAGCATCTTAAGAGAGCGGTGACCGGCAGCATTATTCCTATGATATGCGGTGTCATGGCTTTCAAAGGCGTGCTGGAGGCTTCAGGCGCTGTGCAAGGGCTGGCAGAGTCCTTTGAAATCCTTGGAGTCTCAAAAGTGACTGTAGCCTTTGCCATGCCATTCTTAGTAGCGCTTCTCACCGGTCACGGAGCAGCTACTGCAGGCGTTGCTATGCCGGTCATCGCCGGTCTCAGGGCATCGGGAGGCATTGCCGATTTAGGCCTCAGACTCATTCCTCTCGCTGTAATCAGCGGCCATGCCGGCCTCATGATTTCCCCTGCGCACCTTTGCTTCCCCATTACAGTAGGACACTTCAAGGCCGATTTTGGGCGCGTCTCGCAGTTCGTGGCCATGGCGTCGACTGCAGGCGTGCTGGTTGCCTTAGTCTTTGCAGTGATTGCATGATCGGTTTTCGTTTCAGGCTTTCGTTCCCATCGATCACCGGGCTAATCCCGCAAAATAGGTTGCTGACGGCAACATGATCGGTGGTGGAAACTAAGACAGGTTTCTCCTAGGCATGCCTCAGGTGGTGGGAATTCGACCACCCAAAGCCCGTTCTGTGGTCGAAAATTCGGTTTAATCAAGCTTGGTGCAATCAGTCTTGGTGTAAGCAGTTGACACAAGGGCACAACAGGCGTAACATATTATTGATAATCATTATCAATTGAACTGCTCGGTTGCCGCATCTGAGAAGGAGGCGCCATTATGGAAAGAGCCACGGTAATACCTTTAGTAAGTGTAAACGCAGGGGAATCGGTGTGCGTAGTTGATATCCTCGGTGGCCGCGGACTTGCATCACGCCTGGAAGCGCTGGGAATACGGCCGGGAACCAACATCATCAAGAGAAGTGAGATGTTCATGAGAGGCCCTGTTACTGTGGAAGCGCACGGCACGCAAATTGCCATAGGCCATGGCATGGCATCGAAAATCCTTGTGGAGACCATTAATGACCGGCCTAAAAGATCGTCTGACGAAAGTAACGACACGCAAAGGAGCGTCAAGGCGTGAGAGTATTACTAATCGGGAATCCGAATGTCGGCAAGAGCGCTGTGTTTTCCCGTCTTACCGGCACTCAGGTTATCATATCAAACTACAGCGGAACGACGGTGGAGTTCACAAAAGGATCCACTGTGCTCCGAACAGGTGAGATTCGAGAGGTCATAGATGTCCCCGGGACATACAGTCTCGAGCCTACTTGTAAGGCTGAAGAAGTAGCCGTAAGTATGCTGGAGAGTATGTTGGATGAAGGGGATATCATAGTTAACGTAGTGGATTCCACGCACCTCGAGCGTAACCTCTATCTGACTCTTCAGCTATTGGAAAGAGACATTCCTGTGGTGGTGGCGCTTAACCTTTGGGATGAGGCAAGACACAAAGGCATAAGTATTGATGTGGACAGGCTCCAAAACATCCTAGGTGTACCTGTCGTGCCCACCAGTGCATTGACAGGTGAAGGCATTGGTATTCTCATGGACAGGATTTCCGAAATCACGGAAGATGCAGGCTGCCGGTGGCGCAGGGACCGGCATACGACTGATTCGCCTGCGCTATTCCCGGGTGCGGCCTGTCAACTCTCGGCAGATGAACGCTGGTGTGAGATAGGCAGGATCGTAACAGAAGTCCAAACCATTTCTCACAGGCATCATACTTTCATTGACAGACTGGAAGATGCAAGTATTCAACCTGTCACCGGGTTGATAATAGCTGTGCTTGTTATGTACATATCCTTCAAAACAGTGGGATTAATCGGTGAAGGCTTGATAAACTACATCTTTGATCCCGTTTTCGAAGGAATTGCAAGGCCCATTGTAACCCAATTGGGGGTAGCTTTGGGTTCAGGGGGATTTTTCCATGACCTGCTTATTGGGCACTTGGTCAACGGTCAAATAGATTTCGAGGCGTCCATGGGCCTCCTTACCACAGGTCTTTATGTTCCCATTGCCATGGTGTTGCCTTATGTGTTTGCATTTTATGTCGCTCTCGGCATATTGGAAGATGTCGGGTACTTGCCAAGGCTCGCAGTGCTTGTGGATAACCTCATGCATGTGCTGGGCATGCACGGGTACGCTATAGTCCCAATGGTCTTGGGTTTTGGATGTAATGTCCCTGCTGCACTGGCTACGAGGATTCTTGAGAGCAGGCGTGAGAAGTTCATATGCGCGACCATGCTCTCGATCGGCATCCCATGCATGGCACAGACTGCCATGGTGGTCGGACTCATAGGCAGGTATGGATGGCGTTATCTTGCCATAATATATGGGGTCCTTTTCGTTTTATGGCTTATCATAGGCTTCGTGCTCAACGCTATTCTGCCGGGTTCAAGCCCTCCTCTGCTCATGGAGATTCCCCCATACAGGCTACCGCACCCTGAGATTCTGGGGAAGAAAGTGTGGATGCGAATTCGTGTTTTCTTAGCTGATGCTATCCCTTATGTATGCTTAGGCGTGCTCTTTGTGAACATTTTGCATGTATCCGGCATTATTAACGCATTAAGCCGGATCTTCGCTCCGCTTCTCAGCGGGCTCCTGGGTTTGCCGCCTGAAGCAATCGTTGCTCTGCTTATGGGCTTCTTGCGGAAGGACGTGGCAGTAGGAATGCTAAGCCCACTTGGGCTTTCCGTAAGGGAGTTGGTGGTAGCGGTAATAGTGCTCTCTGCTTACTTTCCCTGTGCAGCTACATTCGTTGTGCTCCTTCGAGAACTCGGACCCTTGGACATGCTGAAGTCGGCCTTGATAATGCTTATTGCTGCTTTTGGGGCAGGGGGGCTCACTAATCTTATCATGTCAAGAATGGTTCCCGTCAGGTATGTCATCATCGGCCTTATTCTTCTGGTTGCAGTTGTTTTCTCAGTCGCACGAGTCATCCGGACTATTCGGAACTCGCAACTTCACTCACCCAGATAGGCCTTGCGGACATCCTCATTCTCCAGGAGGCCTCTGCCTTTTCCTTCCAAGACTATGACTCCGGTTTCCATAACGTACCCGTAATCGGCAAGTTTAAGGGCAGCTTTTGCGTTCTGTTCAATCAGAAGGACAGTGCATCCCTCGCTGTGTATCTTAGCAAGCCCTCGATAGACTTCAGCCATCAATACCGGCGCCAGGCCCAGCGATGGTTCGTCGAGGCAGAGGAGCTTCGGTTTGGACATAAGCGCCCTTCCCACTGCCAGCATCTGCTGTTCGCCTCCGGATAAGGTGCCTCCCTTTTGTGCGAATCTCTCCTCCAGCCTGGGGAAAAGCGATGTAACCCAGTCCAGATCTCTCTTAATTCCTGCCGTGTCCTTGCGTGGATAAGCGCCCATCAACAGGTTTTCCATGACTGTAAGGTTGCGGAATATCTTCCTGCCTTCCGGCGCCATTGCCACTCCGTTGCGGACAATCTCATGGGCAGGCCATTGCGTAATATTGCGTCCTTCCAATTCGATGGATCCTCGTCTCGCTCTGACAAGGCCTGTGATTGCCCTCAATGTAGTGCTTTTCCCGGCGCCGTTTGCTCCGATTAACGTGGCAATTTGCCCCTCAGGCACATCAAGAGATATCCCTTTTAGTGCATGTATACCGCCGTAGTATACGTGAAGATCTCTAATCTTCAGCATCCTACTCTCCTCCTTCTCCTAAGTAAGCAGCTATTACTTTGGGATCTCTCTTAATCTCGTCAGGCATGCCTTCAGCAATGGATATGCCGTAGTCAATAACCCGTATTCGCTCGCAGATACCCATCACAAGCTTCATGTCGTGTTCTATCAGGAATATGGTGAGATCAAACTCATCACGGATCCTGCAAATGAACTTCATGAGCCTGGCGGTCTCTTCCGGATTCATCCCGGCAGCCGGCTCATCCAGCAGTAGGAGCCTTGGGTTGGTTGCCAGGGCCCGCGCCATTTCCAGCCTGCGCTGCTGTCCGTACGGGAGACTGCCTGCAAGCTCCTGGGCAAAGGGCACAAGCTCCAGTCTTTCCAGAAGCTCGATGGCTTTAGCTCGCACCTTGCGCTCTTCGTTGGAATAGGCAGGCAAACGGAATGCAGCAGACAAGAAATGCGACTCTAGCCTTAGGTGCTGCGACACGAGGACATTGTCCAGTACAGTCAAGTTTGTGAACAATCGGACATTTTGAAATGTCCTGGCAATGCCGGCAGCGGCTATGAGATGCGGACGCCAGCCTGTAATGTCCTGGTCGTGAAAGAAAACTCTGCCTTCAGTAGGCTCATACTGTCCTGTGACTATGTTGAATACTGTTGTCTTCCCTGCGCCGTTTGGCCCTATGAGGCCTACGAGTTCCCCTTTCTCAATTTCAAGATTGAAGTTATTGACCGCTACAAGACCTCCGAACTTGATGGTCAGATTGTTGAGTTTTAGGACGATATGTCCTCCCGTGTCCACTTTTTGCGCACCTCCTTGTTGGCAACTTTACCGGCTATTGACCGGATCCAATCCCAGGACAATTCGAACTGCCCGAATATGCCACGCCTGTAGAAAATCATGAGCAACACGAGGAGAGCGGAGAATACAACCATGCGCATTCCTGCTATTCCAGGGATATGGATAGGCCCGATATTCATTGGGGCTTCAACCGCACGCAGGAGTTCTGAAGCGATTGCGAAGCTAAAAGCCGTAATCACTGATCCTGTGATACTCCCCAGGCCTCCCAGAACGATAATGATTAGCAAATTGAATGTCATCGTGAAAGTGAAGAGAGTCGGGGATATTGTCGTGATTAGCGGCACAAGAAGCCCTCCTGCCACACCTGCAAAAAACCCGCTTACGATGAAAGCCAGCATCTTCGTTTGGAAAATGTTGATTCCCATGGCTTCCGCTGCAACTTCATCATCCCGTACCGCCTTCATGGCCCGGCCGTAACTGGAATTGGCGATGTTCTTGACTACAAGTGTGGCGATGACTGCCCAGCCAAAGCACCAATACACATCAGCCAGCTCCGGGATGCCTTTCATCCCAAGCGGTCCATTGGTGAGGGGGATGAGGTTATTTGCAAGCACGAAGATTATTTCCCCAAACCCGAATGTAGCTATTGCCAGGTAGTCGCCGCGTAGCCGGAAGGACGGAATCCCCACAATAAATGCGCCGAGGGCTCCCATCAGGCCGCCCAGGATTAGAGCCAGGCCGAAAAATGGCCAAGTGCCTGGAAAAGAAAACGAGTTAAGCGGCCAAATAAGTGGCTGCAAGAACCACACAAACTCCTTTTGTGGAAGCGGCAGCATCAAGAGGGCTACGGTGTATCCGCCAAGCGCCATGAAACCATTGGGGCCAAGGGAGAATTGTCCTGTTATACCGTTAATGAGGTTATACGATACTGCAGCGACTATGTAGACTGCCCCTGTACGCAGTATTCTGAGGGTGAAGTCGTCCAGGCGCGTGTCTGCCCACTTCAGTACAAGAAACAGGATACCTATGAGAAACAAGGTTAGGAGGGTGTTAAGGTATTTTGTGCAAGCAGCGTACAGATGTTTTCGCATAGTTTCACACCTTCTCCTTTAAAGTCTCACCGAGGATGCCGGTAGGCCTTACAAGCAGGAAGACAAGGAGCAAGGCGAATATCATGCCGTCACGATAGCCTGAAAGAGCGGGGAATACAGCTACAGCCATAATTTCTATGAGTCCGATGAGAAATCCGCCGATCATGGCGCCTGTGATATTGCCTATACCGCCGATTACGGCTGCCGTAAATGCCTTCCATCCGGGGTAGATCCCCATGAGCGGGTTAATCTGGGGATATTTGCATGCCCACATAATGCCTCCTGCTGCAGCAAGCGCTGAGCCTATGGCAAATGTGTATGATATTACTGTATCAACGTTTACACCCATCAACCTTGTGGTGTCAATATCCGTGGCGACGGATCTCATTGCCATACCTAGTTTCGTGCGGTAGATGATGTACAAGAGGACGGCAACCAGGCCTATACTGAGGATTGGCACCCATATGGAAACCCCGGATATGGCTGCCGGCCCGATTCTGACAACCCTGGACATGAGTTCCGGCCGTCGGAACGGTTTCGGACGGGCGCCTACCGTCACCAAGCCGAGGTTCTCCAAGAAAAATGAGACTCCGACAGCGGTTATTAAGGCTGATATTCTCGGTGCGTTCCTAACCGGCCGGTAAGCAATTCTGTCTATGCTCATACCTACGCAAGCTGTAAGTGCGATTGCCAGTATTGCTGACAGTAACCATGGCAATTGGAACACTGCAATCAGAAAGAACGCAAAGTATGCGCCAACCATGAAAATGTCGCTGTGCGCGAAGTTTATCAGGCGCAATATGCCGTAGACCATGGTATATCCGATTGCGATAAGGGCATAGAGACTACCCAGGGAGATTCCGTTTGCTAATTGCTGGATGAAAGTCTCAAGGCTCATTCATATCTACTCCTTTTGAAGCCGATAGGACCAATTCAGTTAGCATTGGAAGTCCTGAAGGGAGAGGGGCAAAGCGTAGCGACGCGGCGCTGCGTTTGCCCGCCCCCTCCCGGAATCAGACGACTTCCAGGGTGATTATTGATTATGGATAAACCATGGTCTTGTAATCCCACTTGCCGTTTTTGACCTCTCTGAATACCACAGGCTTGATGGCGTCTCCGTTTTCAATGGTGACTAAGCCTGTAACGACCGGGAGGTCCTTTGTGGCTTCTATGGCTTCCGCGATTTTCTTGGGATCCGTTGACCCGGCCCGCTTTATCGCATCCAACACTATCAAATAGCAGTCGGCTGCCAGGGCGCCGAATACGTTGACCTCATCGTCTGCCCCGTACTTTGCTCTATATAGTTCAACGTACTTTTTGGAGAGCTCTGATTCCGCTGCTTTCTCGTGCCAGAATGTTGTGTGCATGACGCCTTCAACTGCTTTCCCGCCGATAGAAAGGAATTCCTCAGTTGCAATGCCGTCTGCTCCGAAAACAGGTTGCTTAAGGCCGAGGTCTCTGGCTTGCACTACAGCCAGCGCAGCTTCAGTGTAGTAGTTGGGTATGTAGATGATATCAGGGTTCTTCGTTTTGATATCAGTTAGCTGGGCGCTGTAGTCCTGGTCTCCTGCTTTGCAGTACGTGAGGGATACGACGTTGCCTCCGAGCCTTTCAAACTCTTGCTTGAAGAAATTGCCCAGGGCAACGCAATAGTCGTTTGATATGTCAGACAGAATCGCGGCAGTCCTGGCATTCAGGTCGCGATAGCAGTACGTTGCGGCTATAGTGGCCTGGAACGGGTCAATAAAGCAAGCTCGGAACACGTATTTCTTTCCTTGAGTTGTCAGTGGGTTGGTTGTGGTAGGCCCTATGATGGGGACTTCTTTCTTCTCACAGACTTCACCTGCGGCAAGCATGCTTCCGCTGATCATGGGTCCGATGATCGCAACAACCTTGTCTCTCTCTATGAGTCGGGATGATGCGTTGGCTGTGTCTATCTTGTCAGACTTGTTGTCCAGCACACTAAAATCGACAGGCCTTCCCAATACTTCAGGCTTTACGATTTGCGAGATAATCTGGATGCCTTCCCATGCTGCTTGACCATAGGCGGCGACTTGTCCCGTCATCTCCAGGTTGCAGCCGATGATGATAGGCTCAGGCGCTGCAGATTGCACGGCTGCACCCAGTGAGATTAGGATGAGAGCCACGACAACGCTTGAAAGGAGTCTTCTCACTGCTCACTACCTCCTCATGTCTGATGACAATATTCTTCTCGGGCTTCTCGTCCGGCGAACATCTACTTCGTTTGTGTATCGGTTCTTCGCCTCACCCCCTGTACTCAAACGGATTGGATCTACAGCTTTGCTCCCAAGACGCATCCCGCTCTTTGGCGTCCTTTGGCCTAACCAAAACGTTGCCTACGCCAAGGCCGCCAAGGCTTTGTCCTTGTTGCCGATCCAGTATTAATACTTATTCAGCACCAATATTGAGAATCCTCTACACAATATGGATATAACAGAAAATTATACATTATTATGTAATACGGTGGCCGGTGTCTGGGGTCTTAGGCAAGCTATGATGGATACTTGGCACGTGCGCCGCCGATAAGCTTCGGACGGGTCCGGGCGAAGGTGAGACGGGCATAACCGATGG
This sequence comes from Bacillota bacterium, assembly GCA_012512055.1. The sequence goes on from JAAZEW010000125.1 coordinate 13,079, forward strand.
AAATCGTGTCAAGGCGTACAGGGACAGCAACTTTCTTAAGGTGCATGCCTATTAGCGTATCCCCTATGTCCATTCCTGCATGGGCAAAGACAGTCTCTACTACAACGGGGTCTTGAAATTGTCTCATAGCTACCGCTGCCAGTGCTCCACCGGCGCTCTGATGGGGTATCACCGTGACTTCCTCAAATCCGTACCGGTCTTTGCATTTCTTCTCTACTACCAAGGCGCGGTTCAAGTGTTCGCAGCACTGAATAGCCAGATGTAAGCCATGTTCTTGTGCCACAGGCAGTAGCCCGGCCATTATGGCCTCTGCTATGTCCATGTTGGACGCTGATCCGATTTTCTTACCCGCAACCTCGCTGGTGCTGCATCCTATGACGATGATCATGCCAGGCTCTAAGCCGGTTACAGCCAGTAATCCACTAAGAGCGTCCTTGGCCTCAGCGGTTAGCAATTCTAACTGCATCTACGGTGCCTCCTTTCGTATACCGGTTGATCAAATGATATCATTTCCGGTTATTTGGGGTTCCATTGATGTTCCAAGATAGCGTACACGACAGAGTCTCGCCACTTTTGACCTATCAACTTATTCTCCCGAAGCCGTCCTTCAAACTGCATGCCGCATTTTTCAAGGACTTTGGCTGACGCCAGGTTGAGCGGGTCACACGTGGCAAATATCCTATGTAGCTTTAGCTGCGTAAATCCAAAGGAAAGGAGCCTCTTCGCTGCTTCCGTAGCATACCCCTGTCCCCATGAATCCCTGCTCAGGCAATAGCCGATAAATGCTTCGTGGTTGTACGGACTTGTCACATAAAGGCCGCAGCTTCCGATGAGACAATTTTCGGCCCTTTTGACTATTGCGAGATCAAAGTGCCTGCGCGGGCTGTCCTGCTGAAGTCTGATGGCCATGCGAATAAACTCTCTGCTCTCGTCGATAGTGTTCGGTCCCCACTCCATGAACCTGACAACTTCAGGGTCAGAGGCGTACTTGTGGACTCCGGGCAAATCTGACATCTTGAAATCGCGCAACACCAGTCGGTCAGTGGTCAAGGATAGACTCGGCACTACCTGATGCCCCCTCTGTTCAGTTCATTGGATTCTGCTTATGCTACCCTCTTGGTTCCTGCAAGTAGATTCTTCACAGGTAGGGTTATTCCTCTACATAGGGTATGTCTGTCGACCACAGATTTCGCGCTTTTCAGAAGATCAACGTGCTTGCTGCCATAACTGCCATACCCATGATGATACCTATTATGCTAAGGTGATCTTCTCCAAATGAACGCGAAACAGGTATCAACTCGTCCAGAGAGATGAAAACCATTATGCCTGCTACTACCGAAAGCATAGTATTGATGACTGTTCCGTTAAGGTTGGGTACCATGGCAAGCGCAGTCAATGCTGCCCCGAGAGGCTCGGCAATACCTGCTAAGAGGGCCCAAAGAAACGCGTATCTTCGACTGCCTGTGGTTGAATACATCAGCGCCGACACTGCCAACCCTTCAGGAATGTTATGCAATGCTATGGCAAAAGCAATGGAGATACCCAGGCCTCGATCATGAATTGCGCCTGCAAAGGACGCCATGCCCTCCGGGAAATTGTGAATGGCAATCCCGACTGCCAGGAGCATACCTGCACGTGTCAGTCTTGCCTTATCAGCATTCAGGCGCTTACCGGAGGTATCACGCAAGTCACAACGTTCACCCATATAAGCATGGGGAATAAGGGTATCAATCAGGAACATCAGTAGAATCCCGGCAAAGAAGCTTATGTAAGCCATGCGTGGTCCGAGGGATTGGATTCCGGTTTGTAGCAGTTCAATAAAGGAGACTAGGATCATAGCCCCTGCAGAAAATCCTAATGTAATAGTGAGAAATCGGGGGCTGGGGTCACGGGTAAGGAGCCCCACCAGACTTCCTATGACTGTGGCAAGGCCTGCCAGAAGTGATATCAAGAGTCCAAAACCGATGTTAGATTGCATTTTATGGCCCCTTAGCATAGATATTAGTGCTTCAGCCTATCAGTAATAGACTACCCCGTATTTTCGTCTAATTCAAGAGGGTCTCGTTTCGGAGGAAAACTAAATCAGTTGATGTAACTTTCTTATAAAAGGCGTTGTATAATACTTGATATGACTTCCTCATATAGATTATAATATCCATTGTAATCAAAACACCCGAGGTGACCAAAGTTGAGGCTACATGGCCCTGATGAACCGGTCTACACAATCAGCGTAGCCGCTCGTCTGCTTGGAGTCAGCCCACAGACTTTAAGAGTGATTGAGCGTGAAGGTTTGCTGGATCCTCACCGCACTGAGGCCAACATCAGGCTGTACTCTGAGAACGATCTATTGCTGCTACAACGTATACGTACTTTAGTTTCTGAAGAGGGCGTCAACCTCGCAGGAGTCAGACTGATCCTTGAGATGGAATCAAAAATGGGGAAAATGACAATTAAGTATCGTGAGATTATCGAACGTACTGAAGCAATCTCTCAAGATCCGAACCGTGATGAAGGTGGCAGCCGATCTTGAGGGATTAGGATTATTCTATTAGATGAACTCACCGATGGAAGGAGAGAATGGCAATGGGGAAAGTCGTCGGCATTGACCTTGGCACAACAAACTCGGCAATCGCCGTGATGGAAGGCGGAAATCCCACTGTAATAGTGAATGAGGAAGGCTCGAGGTTAACGCCATCAGTAGTAGGCTTTGGAAAGAATGGTGAGCGGCTGGTGGGACAGCTTGCCAGGAGGCAGGCGGTGTTAAACCCTGAAAACACAGTCTACTCAATCAAACGTTTCATGGGGCGCCGCTACGACGAAATCAAGGAAGAGCGAGGGCGAGTCCCATACAAAGTAAGCTCGGGCCCAAGCAGTGGGGTAAGGTTCGAAGTCCCCGCTATGAAAAAAGATTACTCCCCTGAGGAAATCTCAGCAATGATCCTTCAGAAGATGAAGATGGATGCTGAGAAATTCTTAGGTGAACCAGTTACAGAGGCGGTTATTACCGTTCCAGCGTACTTTAATGACTCGCAAAGACAAGCAACCAAGGACGCAGGGCGTATAGCCGGGCTTGAGGTGCTTAGGATTGTCAATGAGCCCACGGCTGCCGCGTTAGCTTACGGACTTGACAAGAAAGAGAATGAGACGATCCTTGTATGGGACCTGGGAGGTGGGACGTTCGACGTGTCCATACTGGAAGTGGGCGACGGTATATTTGAAGTCAAGTCCACTGCAGGCGATACCCATCTTGGCGGAGATGACTACGACCAGAGGATTGTGGACTACATTGCAAGCGAATTCAGGCGCGATCAGGGTATTGATTTGAAGAAGGACCGTCAAGCGTTACAGAGGCTGATTGAAGCTGCTGAGAAGGCTAAGATAGAGATGTCTCAGGTCTTTGAAACCACCATCAGCCTTCCGTTCATAACTGCTGACCAGACCGGTCCGAAGCACTTGGAGACAAAGATCACCAGGGCCAAGTTTGAAGAGCTCACCGCTGACCTTACCGAAAGGTGCAAAGGCCCGTTTAGGCAGGCGATTGCCGACGCGAAACTCTCCATCGGCGACATCGATGAGGTCGTGCTGGTAGGTGGCGCCACCCGTATGCCGGTCATACAGGATCTTGTGAAGAATCTTACCGGAAAGGAGCCTCACAGAGGCGTAAACCCGGATGAGGTTGTAGCGGTCGGTGCGGCTATTCAAGCAGGGGTCCTGTCCGGAGAGGTAAAGGACATAGTCCTCTTGGACGTAACTCCTCTTTCGCTGGGTATCGAGACCCTTGGTGGTGTGTTCACCAGGCTTATTGAGAGAAATACGACTATACCCACGCGCAAGAGCCAGATCTTCAGTACAGCGGCAGACGGCCAGACGTCAGTTGACATCCACGTGCTCCAAGGGGAGCGTGAATTTGCGCGCGACAATAGGACGCTTGGAAGGTTCACGTTGCATGGAATTCCTCCTGCGCCCCGGGGAATTCCGCAGATTGAGGTGACTTTCGATATCGATGCAAACGGTATAGTCAACGTGACAGCCAAGGATCTCGGGACCGGAAAAGAGCAGCGTATCACAATTACTGCATCGACTCAGTTATCGAAAGAGGAAATCGAGAAGCTGGTGCGTGCTGCGGAACAGGCTGCTGAGGAAGACAAGAAACACCGCGAGGACGTTGAGCTGAAGAACGCTGCTGATACTTTAGTCTACACAACTGAGAGGACTTTGAAAGAATCCGGGGACAAGATCCCGCAAGAAACAAAGTCAAAAATAGAATCTGAACTGGAACGGCTTAAGAAGGCCATCGCCGATGATGACATGGAGTCTATAAGGAAGTTCATGGAAGAGGTAAAAGAAGCTTCTTACAAGATGTCCGAAGAGCTTTATAAAGGTGCACAAGCGTCGTCAAGTAGCGGGGCTGCCGGAGGGGCCGGCCCTGGTAGCGCAACCGGGTCAGAAGGGCATGAGCACAGTGGCAGAGATGATGACGACGTTATTGACGCTGACTTTAAACCCGTAGACTGAGGCTGAGGCCATGGCTGAAGTCATACATGAATATAGGCGGTGGTTGTGCAAATGAAGTCTGAAAATGGTAAATGCAAGGCTTGCGCTTCCGATATGAAAACGGAATGCAATATGACTACTGAAGGTAACGATGCCTGTAAGGCAACTACCAGAAGTGATACGGCGGAGGAAGTTGCAACCCGCGAGACTATGGCCGGTGAAGTTGAGGCGCGGGAGGGCCTGGAGGAAAGGTTGGCTGAGACTGAGGCTAAAGCCCGAGAGAATTGGAACATGTATTTGCGTGCTTTAGCTGATCTCAACAACTATCAACGTAGGATGGCGAGGGATCTCGCGTTTCACATACGGTCAGGGAAGAAGGACATGATCCTCAAGCTTCTTGCCGTTGTTGATGATATGGAGCGCGCTCTGGCTGCAGAGGCGGACTACGGAGCCTTACGTGAAGGTGTTGAGATGATCTTGAGAAAACTCTTGGATATCCTTGCTGCTGAAGGAGTCGCGCCCATCGAGGCAGTGGGCTTGCCGTTTGACCCCAAATTCCATGAAGCCGTAGCTGCTTGTGAAGACCCGAAAGTCGATACGGATACAGTTGTGGAAGAGTTTAGGCGAGGGTACACTTACGAAGATGAGGTCATCAGAGCTACCATGGCCCGTGTGGCGAGGCCGACCAACGCCTAGCCGGAGCCTGTCGATGGCTGTTTGTGAGCCTACCGGTAGCCGGTTGGAGACCCGCCGGTAGCTTGATCATAGTTTCGGAGAGCGCTGATACAGGAAAGTGGACCCGGCCAAACGAATACAAAGATAGACTTAGTCAAACGAATACAAACGTGAATTGAGGGGGAGGGGTAGGGCCCTCCCTTTTCATTAGATTGGACGTCCTGCTGTTTGATGGCTAAGGATGCAGGAATTCTGTAAGCTTCGGGATGGGCGGTGTTGCAGTACATTCGACACCGATGGTATGATGCATATGGTGTGATGCGTGTACATGGTATGACGCATATAGAAACCCTCAGGAGGTGCAGCGTTCCATGACTGACATGGACAGATATCCCGAGATTCGAACACAAGGCAGAATTCTGATGGGCCCCGGGCCGAGTAATGTTCATCCCCGAGTGCTTCGAGCGCTTTCAGCGCCGGTTATCGGCCACCTCGATAAGGAATTCCTGGAGATAATGAACGCAACCAAGGACCTGTTAGCCCAGACATTTATGACGTCAAACGAGCTTACCATTCCGATATCGGGGACGGGAAGCGCAGGTATGGAGACTTCTCTTGTCAACTTCATCGAGCCCGGTAATAAGGTGCTGATATGCATAAACGGGCTCTTTGGCCAGAGAATGGCGGATATCGTCGAAAGATGCGGTGGGGATCTGGCAATTGTCCAAGGAGAGTGGGGCAAGATCATTGAACCGGGTGAAATCGAGAAGGCTCTGGCGAAGCGTCCTGCGGATATCGTAGGGATTGTGCACGCTGAGACATCTACCGGAGTGCTGCAACCAATAAAGCCTGTGGCGGAAATTGCCAAGAAGTATGGCGCGCTCCTTGTAGTGGATGCTGTGACTTCGCTGGGCGGTGCGCCTGTTCGGGTCGATGATGACGGGATGGATGTGGTCTACAGCGGCACTCAGAAATGCCTATCCTGTCCTCCGGGACTGGCTCCGATTACTGTGAACAAGCGCGCTGAGGAGAAGCTGGCTGCACGTAAGAACAAGGTGCAGAGCTGGTATCTTGATATAACAATGCTTCGCAGTTACTGGGGCAAAGAGCGGTTCTACCACCATACTGCGCCTATCAATATGATTTATGCTCTCTATGAGAGTCTCCGTATTATTTATGAAGAAGGACCGGAAGCTCGCTTCGCAAGGCATATCCTGCATAGCAAAGCCCTTAAGGCAGGCCTTACCGCTATGGGCCTTAAGCTTTTTGCCCAGGACGGCTACCAAGCCCCGATGTTGAATTCAGTTGAGATTCCTGAAGGTGTGGACGATGCTAAAGTGCGTAATTACTTACTGGCCAATTACGGACTGGAGATAGGAGGAGGCCTCGGCCCAATCAAGGGACGCATCTGGCGCATAGGTCTTATGGGCCATTCCTGCACCCGTGAGAATGTGATGCTTGTCCTCGCAGGGTTGGAGGAAGCCCTCGCTGCCCAGGGATTCAAAGTAGAGGCCGGAGCCGGAATCTCCGCTGCAAGAGAGGCTTACAGCTCTGTGTAGGCTGCCACGGAAGAAATTGCTGCACATTGGCAGGACTTCTTATCAATATCTAGAAACTGGTTGCTGAACTTACCCATAATATGTTCCCATAGGATTTGAGGATAGCTTCAGACGGAGAAACCATCAACTCCACAGCGCTGCTCATGAATCATCACTGCATGATCTAAGAGATGTGTTGAAGTGTCCGCTCTTGCCCCTGGGGCTGAAGTGGAGATAGCGTTGATAGCCGGAATCTGAGTCTAATAAGGCTTGCAAGGAGGGATTGTCATGTCCGAATCTGTCGAAAGCGAGGAGAAAGGGACTGCAGTCCGAGTTGAAGTGGCGCTGAGTCATAACATGCTGTGGCCCGGGCGTCCCGGCTCCGTTTGGGCGCTGGTGAAGCTGGTAGCGGGAAAAGCTGAGACAACGGGTGAAGATGATCGCCTTCCACTTAACCTTGCTCTTGTGCTGGATAGAAGTGGTTCAATGCATGGCGAGCCTCTTGAGTTTATGAAAGAGGCTGTGAGTTTTGTGGTGGATCAAGTCGCAGCTTGTGACTTCCTGTCTATTATTACTTTTGACCAAGATGTTGACGTGATTTGCCCGTCGCAAAATGTTGCCAATAAGGATAGCTTGAAGAAGGTTGTCAAGTCCATTTCTTCCGGCGGGAGTACCAATCTTTCAGGCGGTTTTCTTCGAGGTTATAGGGAAGTCCTGAAGGAATGTAAGCCCGGAAAAGTAAACCGAGTTCTCCTTCTTACAGACGGCGAGGCCAACGTCGGCATAACCGAGCCTTCTCTTCTTGCTGACAAGGCTAAGGGCATGGTGGGGAAAGGAGTGTCTGTCTCCACAGTCGGAGTTGGGGCAACCTTCAATGAAGATCTCCTTATGACGCTGGCAGAGGCAGGTCAAGGGCATTATTACTATGTAAGCAATCCTGACGAGATTCCCAAAGTCTTTGCTGATGAGCTGGAAGGGCTGCTGTCCGTTGTTGCCCAGGCTATTAGCGTATCCATGGAAGGCCTGAGCGGTTGCCATGTAGCAGGAGTCCTTGGATATGAACCGGTATTCACCGTTACAGGCGCAAGCATTGAACTTCCCGACATGTATGAGAACGAAGTGAAGATTCTTGCATTACAGATTGATCATCCTCCCTTTGCTCCGGGAGAACACGATGTATTTAAGTTGGTGCTGGACTATACAGGCGCCACAGGGGATCTTGACGCAGTTACGCTTCAAGTGACAGCGAGACTTAGTGCAGCAAGCGGTCCCGAGGACGCCTTTGAACCTAATTTCGAAGTTATCAAGGTAGTAGAGTTGATTCGAACTGCTGTCGCTAAAGACGAGAGTTCAGAGGCAGTGCATAGAGGCGATTGGGAGACAGGACGTAGAGTGTTAGAGGAACGGTTAGATGTGCTGAGTGCTCTGTTAGATATGGCGTCTGCGCCTGATCCGGAGATTGATGAAGAGGTCAGAGATTTGAGTAAGTTGCTGGAGGGTATGGACAGCGCTTCTCCACAGTGGATAGGCGAAAGTACATTAGACTCGCTGGCGTTTCAAAAGGAACTTAAGTACCAGAGCTACCAGACGAGAAGAAGCCGCCCCAAGAAGTGAACCGCCACTTTTCGGACGTGTCACGCACTACATGTCGAATTACATAGAATGCAATCTGTAGAACAATAAGCCGCGTCTTTCGGACGGGGCCTGCTTTTGTTGTTACCTGAACACCTAAAACACCCTCTGGTTATCTCCTACCTGTAGAGCCTGATGCCGAGTCGCCCCTGGGTGTGGACGGCAGGTCGTCGACTTCTCTTATCTCAGCAGCACAAAATGGAATGAAGATAAGCTGCGCGATACGATCCCCTTCTCGAATTCTACGCGGTATCAGTGTCAGATTTACAGCAACTGCAAACATTTGGCCGACGTATCCTGAATCAACTGTCCCTGACAGTATAGATATCCCTTCAGCGTTTAGACTGGATCTGCCACAAATACGGCCGAATACTC
>JAAZEW010000126.1 GCA_012512055.1 Bacillota bacterium
CCTCGCAGTTTTGCCTCGCAGTTTGCAGTGTTTGGGCCTTACAGTGTTTTGGCAGCACTCTAAATCTTTTCGCGGATCTCCCGTGCGATCCTTGCGACAAACTCAGGCACTCCCATAGCCCCAAGGTCTCCCTGGGTTCTGGAACGCACTGCGATCTTCTCCTCGTCAATTTCCTTATCGCCGACTATGATCATATACGGAATTTTCTCGACCTGAGCTTCGCGGATCTTATATCCGACTTTCTCAAGCCTGGCATCAGTTTCAACTCGAAGATCTGCGTCGCGAAAAGCCTTTTCCACATCCTTGGCATAATCGAAGTGGCGGTCAGCTATGGGTATTACCCGCACTTGGACCGGAGCCAGCCACACTGGGAATGCACCGTTATAGTGCTCAATGAGGCCTGCGACAAACCGCTCCATTGAACCCAGAACCGTACGATGAACCATTACAGGCTGATGTTGAGCATTGTCTTCCCCTATATAGTGCATATCAAACCGCTGTGGCAAGTTAAAGTCCACCTGAATTGTGGGACCTTGCCATCCGCGACCTAACGCGTCCTTAATATGCACGTCTATGGCAGGCCCGTAGAATTTGGCTTCCCCTTCCATACGCTTGAATTTGATTCCTGCCCTATTCATAGCTGAAATAAGCGCGTTTTCCGCCAGCTCCCATACGTCGTCTGAACCCACATACTGCTCCTTGTTGAGAGGATCTCGGACTGACAACTCGAAATCATATTCCTTGTAGCTGAATGACTCCATCATGAACCTCACCAGGTCAATAACACCCACAAGTTCATCCTCAAGCTGGTCCGGGCGCATAAACAAGTGGGCATCATCCTGCGTGAATCCCCTGACTCGAAGCATTCCGTGGAGAACACCTGACCGCTCATATCTGTAGACAGTGCCGAGTTCCGCCCACCTGAGAGGCAGATCCCTGTAGGATCTGGTTTTTGTCTTGTACATCATAATGTGGAAAGGACAATTCATAGGCTTCAGGAGGTACTCGACCCCGTCAATGTCTATGGGAGAATACATATTCTCTCTATACCATCCCCAATGGCCTGAAATCTCCCAAAGATCCCGTTTCGCTATGTGAGGCGAGAACACCAGGTCATAGCCGCGCTTAAGGTGCTCATCCCGCCAGAAATCCTCAATGACTTTCCTGATAATGCCACCTTTCGGGTGCCAGTATACAAGACCTGCGCCGCCTTCTTCATGAAGGCTGAAGATGTCAAGCTCTTTTCCAAGTCTCCTGTGGTCACGCTTTTCAGCTTCCGCCAACATCTCCAGATAGTGGTCAAGTTCGCCCTTTGTGGGGAACGCAGTCCCGTAAATCCTCTGGAGCATCTTGTTCTTCTCGTCGCCGCGCCAGTAAGCGCCTGCAACATTCAGGAGCTTAAACTCCTTGATTTTGCCAGTAGATTCCACATGAGGGCCACGGCAAAGGTCCACGAACTCACCTTGACGATAGAGAGTCAATACTTCAGAATCAGGCATATCCCGAATGAGTTCGGCCTTATATGTCTCGCCTGCTTCATTGAAGAGTCTCAGTGCTTCTTCCCGAGGAACTTCCTTGCAGACGAAAGGCAGGTCTTCTTTCACGATTTTCCGCATTTCGTCTTCAATAAGGCCTAAGTCCTGTTGGGTAAAGGGTTCAGGCTTATCGAAGTCGTAATAGAACCCGTTTTCTATGGCAGGCCCTATGGCGATTTTTACTTCGGGGAAAAGCCTTCTTACCGCTTGAGCCATAACGTGAGAAGTTGAATGCCTCAGAATCTCCTTGTCCTTCTCTGAAATAGACATAATTGCACGTCACCTCGTTTCATATTTCACAACTGTTACAATAAACGCCACGACAACTGTTGAAGCCCAGGTTGAGTCCTAAATGATCAAGAAACCCCCGCCCCGGAAATATCCAGGGACGAGGGTCTTCTCGCGGTTCCACCCCAATTGACGCCGTCTTCGGCCTTCAGCCTTCAGCATCCACTCAACACGCGCTTTAACAGGCGCAACTGTCTCCGGCTACTGACTGCCTAACGTGAGATGTGCGTTCACCGGGAAACTCAGAGGTGGTATTCAGTGTAGCATGCCTGCAAGGGCTTTCAGCCTTTTGACCCTTGCTCTCTTTCAGCCGCTTAACTCACTTACTCGTCCTCATCATCGCTTGTACATTATGTTGTTGCTATTAGAGCAATTATAGAAGAGGAGTTCGACTATGTCAAGGTCACGATTTTCTCGA
>JAAZEW010000127.1 GCA_012512055.1 Bacillota bacterium
AGTCTGTATTTAGGGCCTAACTCGGATCCCAAAAAACGCCGGCTCCCAGAACCTTGCTTGGTCTCGCTTCCACACTCTATTTCAGCGGAGATACAGAATCTGCCATTGATACACTCCACCTGCTGTTAGCGTAGATTACCGAGGATGACGTTGAGCTACTGCAAACAGGCTTGTTTTATGCTATGTCAGGAAGGCGTGAACCCACCGGTATCGCGCTCAGGCGTGCCCGGGCAGCGGGTTCCGATCATCCGGAGGTTTTGGCGAGCATAGCCAGGGGGTTTTCAATGATAGGAGACTATAGAGAGGCTACAAGCACTGCCGAAATGGCACATCGCGTCTTAGCTTTGGCCCTCTTCGCGATGGAGGATTATCTCGGTGCAATCGATAACCTCAAAATAGTCACAGACCTTAACCCCCTGGACTACATGGCATATGTATACATCGGCAGATGTTTCGCTTGCATGGAGGAGTGGGAAGAATCCATTGAGGGGACGGACATTCTAGCGGCGCCGGTCATTCCTGATTGAGCGGGTTAATGATCATGTGAGTAGCACCGCCGAGTGCCTTTACGAGCCCGCGATCACACGTATCTCTCGCGTCTGATTTCAGCCAAGATACGGCTTGCAGGGTAGAGATCTTCAGTACTCTTTTGTTCCGCTTTGCTTGCGAGCCGGGACTCCTGAAGACGCTGGCGCAACTGATTAAGAATGCGCATTCGCCTATGCATTGCGCACTATGTCTTCCCTTCGAAACCGGCGGCTGTCGCCGATTTTGACGCTGTCCAGTTTCCCTTCACGCAACCACCTCCATATGGTAGAGGCAGATACACGAAAGTACTGGGCAACCTCATTTACAGTCATAAGGCCACTGTCGTCGGCATGGCCATACATTTACTCATCACCCCATGATATTCTCTCATATAGTATTATATGGTATCAAGCCCCCACCGAGAGCGATAGCGTATGATAGTCAATGCTATAAGCAATCGTGTCAGGAAACGAATCCAGGGGACAGGTAAAGGTTTGGGTGATGCCCCTCCCCTTCAAGAAGGAGATTTCAGCAGCCCCCTTAGATAGCCTCGAGCACCCGGTAAAATGGCACTTATTGGCTCCGCTGGTCATATGAAGGAAAACGCGTGGTTGAGATATATGATTACGTAGATGAAAATGTGCCAGTACTAATGAGAATGTATGGGAGGCGAGTGCGTGGATATGAGTCTATTGGGTACGTCAGCCAAAAAGAGGAGTAATGTTTCCCCGAAGCCGCAGGAGGCTTGGATCGGACTGCTGCTCATTGGAGGATTGGAAATGGTTACCTCATAGTTGTCTACTGCTCTCTCAAGAGCTACGTCTATTCCTGTAGCTTTGTTTGAGTCAATAATGAAGGCTGTACGAGTTAGACTGGCACTAAACAATGCGTGGTCATAAAAAGGGCGAAAACGCCCACAGTAATGGGCTTTTGCGCCCTTTGCATCAAAAACAGGTTGTGACTACGCACTGTTTAATGTCAGCCTTCTCCTTATTTCCCTAGCACCACTCTATATCAGCAAGTGTCCGTCGCCAAGGATAGGCTCGCCATCCAGGTAGAGTTCGGGAGCCATGATTACTCCGTCTAGGTGAATACCGGCAGCCACCCGCCCCCCGAAGGTATCGTTGCTTCCGAGAGCAATGTGGGCTGTTCCGTAGACTTTTTCGTCCTCCAGCACCACTCCAATTACGCGGGCCTTGTCGTTGGTTCCAATCCCCAGCTCGCCTAAGTTA
>JAAZEW010000128.1 GCA_012512055.1 Bacillota bacterium
AGTTTGGCCGGGGCGTAGCGCAGTTTGGCTAGCGCGCCTGAATGGGGTTCAGGAGGTCGCGAGTTCAAGTCTCGCCGCTCCGACCATTTTCTATTTCTTTCAAATAACGTGCCGTCAGGCGTATATGCCTGACGGCTCGTTACGAGTGTTTTTCTTGCCGAGTTGCCTTTGCCGTTCTTGTCGCCGAGATATTGTGCTACTTACTTATACTGCTTGCCTTGCTTATTCATCGACACACTGGCCGACGGTGACGGCGTTCTCGAAGTGAGAGAACGAATGTTCACAACGAGTGAAAGGTTACGTTCTCCTTAAGAATATGACTCGCGTCACAATCCCTTCTTAATTGCCGTGGAACCGTCGGCAATCATATTCATGCCCTAAGTGAGAAGGTCTTAATCACAGAGATGTTGAATTATTGCACAATATATTGTGGAAATAGCGTTACAATATGGAACGGACTGAAGAGGTAGGAGGAAGTCCGATTATGACAGGGTCGAACAGTGGCATGCGCTGCGATTACGTCAGAATAAAAGCGCTGATTTCCGGCCGTGTCCAGGGTGTGGGCTTCCGGAGTTATGCAGGGAGATACGCAAACGTCTTAGGACTCGGCGGTTGGGTCAGGAACCTATGTGACGGTCGCGTTGAAGTAGTCGCAGAAGGCGAAAAAGCAAAGATACTCAGGTACATAGCACTACTCGAAGAGGGTTCCACATGGTCACGAGTTGATAATATGTCTGTTGACTGGCAGCAGTACAAGGGAGATCTCACATCCTTCAGGATCAAATGAGGTATCATTTCGGCGGAGCTTCACATGTCGTTGAGTTAGTAGATCTATAGAAGATGAGCGGAAAGAGATGACAAAGAAGCATCAGAAAAGGGCGGGAAAAAGTAAAACATGAGCCGGGGACTGTAAGTTTTGACATAGGTTTGGCGCCCCCTACGAAGGCGAAAATGAAGAAATCGACGGACATAGGGATGGAGAAAGACAGTCGCTGAGACTTGCTGTAGTTTGGGCAGGCCTTGGCAACCGGGAAGGTGGAAGAATTGAACAGCGGATACAAACGAGGAATCGGCTTGGCTCTTGGATCCGGATCCGCAAGAGGGCTTGCCCACATTGGAGTTCTCAAGGTCCTTGAGAGAGAAAAAATTCCGATAAAGGCGATTTCCGGGGCAAGCATAGGCGCTTTGATAGGTGGCCTTTACGCTGCAGGCATGCCTCTCGCAGAGTTGGAAAGTATTGCACTTAAAGCTACAAGGAGGACGGTGCTGGCGCATATAGACCCGATTCCATCTCTTAAAGGCTTGATGGTAGGGAAGAGGATAGAGGAGATGCTTCGCTCCTTTGTTGGGGACAAGAATCTCAGCGAACTTAAAATCCCAGTGGCCATAATAGCCACTGATATACTTACCGGGGAAGAGGTAGTTTTCAGAGACAGAGGAGACCTGGTGGATGCTATTCGCGCCAGTATTTCAGTTCCTGTAGTATTTGTGCCTGTCCGTGTGGGAGACAGGACTCTTGTGGACGGAGGGGTGGTGAACCCGGTGCCTGTTGACGCGCTGACCTCGCTTGACCCAAGAGCGGTACCTGTGGCTGTCAGTGTCATCCCAAAAGTTGAGCATAAGCAAGCGGAAAGACCGACTACTGTAGATATATTCCTTAATGCTTTCGATATCATGCAGCAGAGGCTGTATGAAACAAACAAGTCTCTCGCAAGAATCTCCATTGAACCTCGCGTCTCATTTGCGTCAGGAATTGAGTTTTGGGAAGCCAGGCGCATTATTGAGTGCGGTGAGCAGGCTGCTCGCGAAGCGATTCCTGCAATCCAGCGCGCGTTGAAGCCTTTTTCTCTCTTCTCGTTTTTGGGGAAGTCATCGACTTGACTCAGCTATGCGATCTCAACGTGTCCGGTTTGCGATCACACATTGGAATAGCTCTTCAGGCGAGCCCGTCGACTGAGATACCCTTTAGGGGGGTCTATACGTTCTTTTATGGATGGGCGAAGCTCCCATCTAATCCAGTAGCTACGATTAGCATGTTAGTTGGGACGCATATCCAGGGGAAATGGCGTTTGCGGAATTCCTGAAACACAGAGGCAGGGTTCCGTCAAAGTCATACTAACACGATATTTTAACTGGGCATAGCTTTTGGGGCTGGCTTTTTTCTGCATCATGTTGTATGATGGTCACATGAGCAATTTCAATTTGACTAGCCTACATGTC
>JAAZEW010000391.1 GCA_012512055.1 Bacillota bacterium
CTACCGGTAAAAGTAGCGCAAGGCACCGGTTTCGCACTTAGTAGATGCATGCATGCTCAATTCATCTATTCGTCGGAAGACGCCGGAGTCCTATCATCTTCGAAAGAAGCCGGCTCATTCCTTGACACACGCTCTGCGTCGCGTTGCCTTCTTGCACCGGTCCCGCATATCATGCATCTACCCCTCTCCAGCGTAGTGCGGCGCATTTCGATAGGTGCAAAGACCACTCCTTCTCTGAATCCTTCCACCTTGCCTTGCCTGTGACCGGCTATGTATCCGAGGAGAAAGGCGACAACAAGCAGCAGTAGCCAACCCTCAAGCGCCATATGCCTTCCCCCTGTATGAGCGGCTGATAAGGTCAGCGATTACTGCAGTAACAGGGGCGCATACGCCAACAAGCGCTGTAGTGCGCATATCAATGATCAATGCTGCGATCATCACTGCAAGAGACAAGAGGATCAACTGCGTTTTCCCTATCACACTCACAAGATTCGTGGAAGGCCCTCTCTCGTCACGAGAATAGTCAAATAAATCGTCTATGAATTCAACAGCCGTCATGAGCAGGAGGCTTGCCAGTGTTGCAGGCCACCCGAATATGCTCCAGGAGGCAAGCGCTACGACTGCTGATTCCATCCAGGCGCTGAGCCCTAAGGGAAGCATCTGCGCCGGGTCTTTCAGCATTCCCACAGCGTATGCTGAAAGCATAAGAGGCGCGGCTAGTCTCAGGTTAATGCTACATGCAAAGACCGCAAAAATTAAAGTGTAGACTACGCTTCCGGAACCCAGGACATCGATGAGAGAAGGGTTGCCTGCGGCTAAGTCTACCGCATAGTCCAGAAAATCATCGAGAAGCTTAATTGCGACGCCGGCAAGCGCCACTGCAAGGAGATCTGAAACCAGCCTAGAGGTTATGAAGGACATGTCGTCTTACCTCCTTGAGGCCTTCTCTTGTAGCTGCAGAAACAGGAAGCACCTTATACCCTGTGAACACTCTCCTTATCCTTGCAAAGCCGCGTTTTGCACCCGGCAGATCCATTTTATTCGCGACAATACAGTATCCGCCCCTTGGCCCTGCAAAGGCTGCCAGTTGCATATCAAGGTCTCCTTCTTGCGGGTCAGACAGTCCGTCTGCTTGGCCAAAGAGGTGTGCGTCTATTACATGAAGAATGATTTGTGCGCCACGTATGGCAGACAGAGTCTGGGCCATTGCTTTCCGGGTCAGCGGGTCATCATGGATCTCGCCAATGAGGCCTGTCGTGTCCACAAGTTCCACTGTCTTCTTGCCCTTTCCCGCCCTGAACTCAAGGGGCAGCGACTGGAGGCATTTTGTTTGGTGGGGCAGTGTCCCCACAAGTTCCCTTATGGCAATGTCCATTGGATACTTCCTGGAATACCGGGCACCTCCGGGGTCTTGAAAAGTAATCTCGACATCGCGTACCTTCATGTAATCAGCAAGCGCAAGAGCAAGAAGAGTCTTACCTACGTTTGGTTTACCCAAAACGATGCACCGCTTCATTGTTGC
>JAAZEW010000001.1 GCA_012512055.1 Bacillota bacterium
AAAAGGCCGGGCTCCTGACGCGTGACCCCCGCATGAAGGAGCGCTACAAATACGGACTCAAGAAAGCCCGTAGAGCGCCACAGTACTCTAAGAGATAAGTTTGCTGTATGTCTTAATCCATATAGCGAGGTATTTGTTTTTCCAGGTTCACGCTGAATACCGGACGCATTCCTGTTGTGGGATTATGCGGCCGGTTTTTTGCTGCTTTCTTTAGAATGAATGCATAGCCTATGGTACTCAGGCGCCGGATGGATCCGGGCATCAGTCATGGCATCGTCTTTCGAGCCTGCAGTGTCACAAGGTGAACCCTTATCAGCGTTAGCATGGTGTCAAGGCAACCCGCTTGGGGAGCCGTCCCCGAGTGCAACGCCGGCCTCAGAAAACGTGCATACCTTGCGGGGCCACCCTCAACGGTATGTACACTTTCTGGAACCGGCGATTACTTATGGCGATCTACTTAGGTGCGAAGGATCTAGAAGGAGATCCGCAGGAGCGCCTCGAAAAGTAACCTTCAGACGGACTTCTGAACGTTTGGGGGTCTTCATTTGAAAGCGTATGTGCCGCGCCACGTAAGGCGGCAGAGGCAAATCGTAACTCAGCTGATTGTCGGTGTGGTTGTGGTGGTATTAGGCGTTTCCGTAGTTGTCATGCGCTATCCCTGGATCATACCTGGCGCCACAGATTTCATGGACGAAGCAAGACTATTATGGGATTGGGCGACTCTTCCTTTGACTGTTAAGATTGGTGTGGAAAATGCGGTATTTTGGGGACCTAACCTTCTCATTGTAAATATCCGTATCGAAAACAACTCGCGCTTCGCAATTCTCTGTAACGACCTACGTTTAGTGGACAGGGGAGGGCAGGTCTACATGCCCAGTAGCACGAGTGTCTACTATGTGACGCGCGATGAATCCCTTTGGATGAGGCAGATTAACCCCGGACAAAAAATCAAAGGGAAATATGCTTTTACAGTGCCGGACAGTGTTTTCGGACTTATGTTTGCTGTAGACACCGGAGCGGGACTGATCAAGCTTCAGCCAATCAGTGAGGTATCTCGGGCATACTGAGGCACTCGAGGTAGTTTTGGCTGTAGCGTGTGATATCAGGCAGCCAAGTAGTAGGCGTAAGTATGAGTTCATTAGTTGTCGCTTGTTTTCCGAGGACTTGGGTGGCCCCGCACGGTACGCATATTTTCCAAAACTGGCGATCACCTATGGTGGAGGCAGGTGTTGCAACGAGGCCGGATTTTGCCTGGGCAACCCGCCAGGGGAGCCGTCCCCGAGTGCAACACCGGGAACCCTCAACGGTACGTACACTTTCTGGAACCGGCGATTACTTATGGTGATCTACTTAGGTGACGAGGGGATGAGGAATAACCAGGGAGGTGCCACAGGTGGAGTTAGAGGCTGTGAAGTTGACTTATGACAACGGTGTGGCGTTCGTGACGATAGACAGGCCCCCTGTAAACGCTTTGAACCTTGCGGTCTTGAGCGAAATGTCCAGGGTGCTTCGGGACCTAGAAACACGTACTGAACCTATGGTTGTGGTAGTAACAGGCGAGGGTCAGAAGGCGTTTGTGGCCGGAGCTGATATTGGCGAGATCCATGGGCTCACACTGGAAACAGGCAGAGACCTTTCCAGGAAGGGGCATGAAGTGTATGGTGAGATCTCAGCTTTCCCCTGGCCTATAATTGCCGGGATTTCCGGGCTTTGTCTCGGTGGTGGCATGGAGCTTGCTCTTGCCTGTGATATTAGGATCGCGGCTGATAACGCAAGATTCGGACAGCCCGAAGTAAACCTTGGAATAATCCCTGGGTGGGGCGGGACTCAGAGGTTGCCCAGACTTGTTGGCACAGGTGTCGCCCGGGAATTGATACTTACAGGCCGCATCATAGCTGCTGATGAAGCCTTAAGGATAGGCCTGGTGAATCAAGTGGTGCCCCAGGAAGCGTTGCGGAATACTTGTATAGAGCTTGCAAAGACTATCTTGGGTAAAGCGCCGCTTGCGGTGAAGATGGCAAAACGAGCCATTAATGAGGGGATGGCAATGTCACTTGAGGAAGGCTTGAAGCTGGAAGAGAAATGCTTTGGGAAGCTCTGCGCGTCAGAAGATATGAAAGAAGGAACTCTGGCATTTCTTGAGAAGCGTAAGGCTGAGTTTACCGGAAAATAAGACAATCCAGAAAATAAGATAATCCAAGAGAGGTATGTGCATGCTTTACACATCTATTGATGTCCCCGGCCTTCAGATTGACCCGGAGAGCGTTCATGAAACCCTGGTTGAATTCGTCAAAGTCCAAATGTCAAAGGCAGGGCTGAAGAAAGCTGTGTTCGGGCTTTCAGGAGGCCTTGACTCTGCTGTTTTGGCGTTTATTCTAGTTGAGGCTCTGGGTTCGGATAATGTCCTTGCTGCTGTTCTTCCGTATCAT
>JAAZEW010000129.1 GCA_012512055.1 Bacillota bacterium
GAGAGAGATTCTGGTTCGTTCATGGTCTTCAATGCGAATTTCAACATAATCAGCGCCATGCGATTTCAATGCAAGGCTGATGAGGTTTCTCACAATCAATAACCCCCTGTCTTAGGCGATTCTTTCTCACTAAATCGAATGTAGACTTCAATCCGGTTGATTATTAACATTCGACTAACCTCCGTAGTTTCCCTTTTAGGGATTGGGGCGCTTATATGTCATGATGATTTGACATGTTGGGATACCTACAAGGAGATCGCGAAGTTCCAAGGGAAGACTCTGATTGTCCGTGGCTGAGAGGATGAGACCGTCCCTTGAGAGGGCGTTGGTAATTCAAGACGAATACGACAATCCAGCCGAAGAGGAAGTTCGACAAAGCGACTTCAGCGAAGCGCGCTAATCTGATCTTATCAGGCATGATGTCTTGAGGTATTAAGAGAAGAGCTCCCATCAACGCGGAGAAAAGCAGGGCTACAGCTAATCCCGCTTCCCACCGGGGGCCTTTCATCATGCGAATGACGGGTACAGCAAGAGCCACCCAGATCAGTGCCCTTGCTGCCTGGAGTAGAAGGATCCACGGCGGCATTTCCAAACCGGTATAGAATTCCTCGAAGGCGTCTCCTGCCAGCGGTATAAAAACGAACCGGCCGAAAGAAATGTAAACAAGGATGTAGATGATGGCCAGTAATGCAAGCTTCCATACCCATTGAGAGAAGGGCATGGTGAGAGTGTTGCAGGATTCCTGAAAATCATTTTTCGGATCGTTTTGCGGATCATCCTGTAGGCCATGATGTTTGCCACGTCTCATTTTTCCGTGTACCCATACCGCAAGCGGTGAGAATAAGACAGCGACAATTGCCCCTTGGACAAACAGCTTCGGGATCATTTCCGGATCCACAATGTCCACCAGGTACTTTAAGAACACAACCGTCTCTATCTGGGACAGAAAGGTCATCACTCCGTAGATTAATATTGTGATTGTTAGAACAAGCTTCCATCCTGACCACTTAGATCGTATGATTGGATAACTCAATACGAGAGTAAACAGAAAAGAAGTTAAGAGTGCGTATTGTCCTGCTATCGCCGGGTCTACTTGCTGTGAGGAGGCATTTAGGCCTGCTACTTGCGATGCGACAGCCTGGATGATTAGTAGGGCAGAAGTTAAGGCTACAATCTTGATTACCAGAGTAACCGCAGCTTTCGTCTTCACACTACTCACTCTTCTCACTCCCACATTTTCTGGTGGAGAACATCATGCCATGCTTCTTCTTGAATCATTACATTATTCCTTCACCTTGCAGGCATGAAATCCAGTGTCTTTTTGAGGGTGCTCTGCAGATGTCACTACTTGGCCGTTTCTCAGCCCGGGTTGCGTTCTGCCTGGAGCAGGTGTAAAATGCAGCAATGGATACAGCACTTTACTTACCGATCCACAGGATCGGATTAACAGTCAGGATTGGATTAACAGGTTCGGAACTGGACAGGTCACAATTCGACCTGTTGGGATTTACCGGCGGAAACCAAATTCGTAGACATATAATCCACGATTGAACGTGAAGGAGACGTAGCAACATGCGAGCAGCGGTTGTCGGACTGCCGGCATCAGGAAAAACTACTCTGTTTAACTTGCTTACCGGCTCAACATGGGACGCTCCCGGCAGGAGCGGTAGTTTTGCATATGGTAATGCCACTGAAATGGAACTGCGTATGGCTAAAGTGCCTGATGGGCGAATTTCATTTCTTTCCAATTTTTATAAGCCTAAGAAAACCACGTACGCCCAGATAGAGGTAAGTGACGTTCCCGGTATTTTGCCTTCGGGGAACTGGGCAGGGGGCGAGATGACACGTTTCCTGAGTTATCTTCGCACTGTTGACGCATTTGTTTATTTGGTGCGTACTTTTCAGACTGCACAAGGCGCATTGCCTGTGGATTACAAGCTTGACCCGGTAGACGAGGTGGAGACCTTAAATCTCAGTCTCGTTCTTGCAGACATGCAAGTCGTGGAGAACCGGATAGAACGACTGAAGAATTCAAGGAAGATGAGTGATTTTGAGCGTGAAGAACTTAGACTCCTGGAAGAGGCATATCCACATCTTGCAGATGGGATGAGACTTGACCTCCTTGGCCTTACGCCGGAACAGGTAGAGATGCTAAAAGGATATGCGTTTCTTACGCTGAAGCCCGTAGTCCTGGTGGGCAACCTCAGCGAGGATCAATTCTTGGCCCATGACTATCCCGGAAGGGAAGAGTTCAGTGATTACAGTAAGGACAGCAATCTGCCTGTCGTTGAGTTGTCCGCCAAGATTGAATGGGAGATACTTGGCCTTCCCAGTGAGGACAGAAGTGTCTTTCTTGAAGAATACGGGATAGAGGAGCCCGCTATTGCTCAACTCTCACGGATGCTATATCGGGCTTTGGGCCAAATATCCTTTTTTACTGTAGGCGAGGACGAGGTAAAAGCCTGGTCAATCCCGCAAGGAACATCAGCGAAGAACGCGGCGGGAGCAATACACTCGGATATCGAGAAAGGCTTTATCCGCGCTGAAGTCATTTCATTTGAAGACTTCAAGGAGAGCGGTTCTGTAAGTGCAGCCAGATCCAAAGGCCTTTACCGGCTGGAAGGCAAGGACTACGTTGTTCAGGACGGCGATATCATTACGTTTAGGTTCTCAAGGTAGCTCTTATTACTCACGTTCCGAATGTAAACCTTTCCAGCGTTTGAATTTCGCCCATTCATTCTTAGGTACTCCATCCTGGCTCAGTGTATGCAGTCTTGCTGACGCCTGCAAGCCTGAGAAGGCGCGATAGACCGTATAGCCCGTCCCGTTCCGGCCAAAACCTCAGCGTTTGCCCTTCTATCATTAACTTCTGTATCTTGATGGTGTCGAGCATATCCAAGATCATACGGACTGTAGGTTTCATCGTCTTAACCTTTCCCGGAATTTGAAGAGAGGGGTCTTCTCCTTAGACGTATGGACTCTTTATAAAAGGTATACCATCTATCTCACTGAAATATGATTTAGTTTCATATGATGCCGCTTTCCTGCCGGGAGAGAGTCTTCCCATGCAACTCCTGCCGTGGTCAACAGCGCCGCTCTTTCACAAATGCAAGAAGCTTGTGGGTATGAAGGCATTCGCACCATTCAGAGATGGGAATGATACGATCTGACATTTGGAGTTTCAGCTATAGCAAGGGCGATAAGCTGCTTACTCTCGTTCACCGTTAGGATTAGTTGAGCCCTCATACTCATCTATTCTTTCGGTAGGCCCGGCCCAGCGTCTTGAGATGACTTAAGGACCCATAGAGGTCCACCAGGCGGCTGTATTCTTCCTCATCATAGAATTTGCATTTGCCTTCACCGAAGGCTTTAGCGACTTCCATGACAAACCTGGCTGCCAGTTCCACATCACCGGCATGACTCGCCCCGGTCGCACAGCCGGGAACAGGTATTTCTGCCGTAATAGCCACGCCGACACATGGGGCAGAAGTGGCTGTCGCCGGCTGAAGAACGCTGTTGACATGGTAGACACCGTTGCCATAGGGTGTAATATCTTGAGTCGTAATCGCAAACACAACCGGCAATCGACCGGTGGTGATACTCATGACATCCAGTAAATCTTCACTGACCCGCAGAATATAACCTTCTTTTACAGTCGGCGAAATGGCAAAGCCGCGATGGTTGATAATCCGGTTGCCTTTGGTGGTGTCAACAGAGAGAATAGCATCCATGGCAGGATCGACTTCATACTTATTCATGGTGGCAATGTCCACCGGTGAATCCATAAACGGCACCGGATCATGAGGTCTGGTGGGGGCATGGGGGCAGATGTGAGTAGTCATTATTACATCACCTGCCGGTATATCTCCCAGTGCATGCATACGCCCCAGCTTCAACGCTGCAGAAACAGCTACCCACGCTCCGTCGCCATCGGATACAAAGCCAATTCGTTCCGGCCGTGCTCC